>NZ_JAMYUA010000046.1:0-46044 GCF_040322715.1 Mesorhizobium sp. M0106
GCGGGGGGCGGGGCGGCTCTTCCCGACCCGGGCGGGGCGGTGGGGGGGGGTGGGCGGCCTCGCCACCGGCGTTGTCTCGGCCCGCCGGTCTGGGTCCATGGCGACGTCGCCTCGGGCAATCTGCTCGTCGAAGATGGCAAGCTCTACGCGGTCGTCGATTTCGGTAGTTCGGCTATCGGCGATCCTGCCTGTGATCTGGTGATCGCGTGGACGGAATTTTACGGCGAGAGCCGTCAGGCGTTCCGCGACGCCATTGCCCTTGACGAGCACAGCTGGGCGCGCGCACGGGGCTGGGCGTTGTGGAAGGCGCTGATCGTCGCTTCGGGACATGACGGCAACCAGCGCGAGGCGGAAAAATCGTGGCGGGTCATCGATGAGGTGCTGGCGGATCACACAAACAGTCGGAGCGGGAAGGCTAATTCAGTCTGAACGCGTCCCGCTCTGATAACGAAAGCATTACTGCCCGCCCATCTCCTTCCTGAACGTATCGAAATCGACCTGCATGCCGTTGAAGATGGTGCTCCAATGGCGGGTCAGCGCTGAAACGGCGACCGCCTCCTGGATCTCCTCGTCGGTGGCGCCGGCGCGCTTGGCGTCCTGCGTGTCCGACCAGATACAGTAGTTGCACGGGATTTGCGCCGCCACCGCCAGCGAGATCAGCGACTTGACCTTCGGCGGCAGCGCCGTCTTGTCGCTGAGCTGGATGGCCTTGACCTCGGCCCATGCACCGGGCAGACCGACTTTCGGGAACTGCATTACGAAACTCGGTACGCCGCCCATGGTCGACTGGATGTCCTTGACGGCTGCGTCATACTCATCGGCATAAGAAGGAGCTGCAGCCAGCGTCAGCACACAGGTGGCGGCGAGCAGGCAGGCACGGCGGATGGAAGAATGCGTTGATGAAAGAGTACGATAGGCAGACATGACGTTCTCCTCTGGCATTTGTTGGCCTTACGGTGTAAGGTAACGTCGAAAATGAACCTTACAGTGTAAGTTGTCAAGCGACACCATGGACACATCGATCAAAAAAAAGCGACTGCGCGGCCGGCTGTCTCGCGAGATGATCGAGGATGCGGCTTTGAAGGTGATCGAGAGCGAGGGCCTCGCCGGGTTTTCGATGCGCAAGCTGGCGGCAGAACTCGGCTGCGAAGCCATGAGCATCTATCACCACTTTCCTTCGGTGGCGCATCTCTTCGAAGCCTTGGTGGATCGGCTGATCGGCTCCCTCGAAATGCCCGACGCGGACCTCCCTTGGCGACAAAGGTTACGCATTGCCGTGCAGGATTTCCGCCGCGTCGCGCGTGAGCACCCGGCCTTTGCCACGTTCCTTGTAACCTACCGGATGAATTCGCCGACCTGTCTCACTTGGCTGAACGGCATCCTTGGCCTGTTCGAAGCCGGCGGCTTCGGACCGGAACTGGGTGCGCGGCTGTTCCGCACCACCGGCTATTATCTGATGGGTGCCATCCTCGACGAGACTGCCGGCTATGCAACGGGGCCTTCGGCCGTGACCATCGTCAGCGACGAGCAACTGGCGCAGGATTTTCCAAAAGTAGCTGCGGCCGGGCGTTATTTCGGCACCGCCGAATTCGACCGGACGTTTGATCTCGGCCTTGACATGCTCCTGGACGAAATGGAGCGCGCCCGCGACGGCGCCAACGCGCCGAATACCGGGTCTTGACCTCATGCGCTCTCTGTTCGCCCTGATCCTGCTCATCGGTACCGGCATCGGCGTCGTCTACCCCTGGGCGATGACCAACTTCTCCGGCCATGAGATCGGCACCTGGCGGGTGTATGACCAGGGCCGGTTCAAGCCGGTGACGGTACCCCTGAGCGCGCGCGACGGGCCGGTGCGCGTGCTGGTCGATCTTACGGCAAGAGCCGAGCGCATCGTCTCGCAGCAGCGCACTGTGTTGACCCTCACTGCCGCCACCGGCGGCAGGACGGTGCTCGCCTCGACGCTGCAGTTCAATCACTCCGACAATCCGCGCCAGGTCAGCCCGCAACTGCCGGACAGGATCTTTCGCGACGAGGCCGGCCTGATCCCGACCGTTATCCCCGGCCCTTACATCTTCACCGTCGGTCGGGGCGACGCCGAAGGCATCCCGATGCGGGCCGTCGATCTCGTCCTGCGCTCGGGTGCCGGCGAGGTCGACCGCCGGGCGCGCCCGGTCGGTTTTTCCCTGATGGCGGCCGGCCTGGTCGGGCTGGTGCTGGCATTCCGTTTCGGCGGCCGCCGGCCGGAAAATCCAAACTCGCAGCCGCCACCGCCGCGCTGGGGCAGGGGCTCCAATTGAACTATCGCCACGCCTACCACGCCGGGAACTTCGCCGACGTCGTCAAGCATGTCGTGCTCAGCCGGCTGATCGAATATCTGAAGCAGAAGGACAAGGCGTTTCGGGTCATCGACACCCATGCCGGCATCGGCCGCTACGATCTGTCCTCGACCGAAGCGCAAAAGACCGGCGAATGGCAAGGCGGCATCGGCCGGCTCGTCGATGCGGCCCTCGATGCGCCGGCGGCGGCACTGCTGGCGCCGTATCTTGAAGCCGTACGTTCGCTCAATCCGGACGGCGGCGTGAAAAAATATCCGGGTTCGCCGTTGATCGCCCGGCACCTGATGCGCAAGCAGGACCGGCTGTCGGCGGTCGAACTGCACCCTAAGGATGCCGCCAGGCTGAAGGCGCTGTTCGACGGCGACTTCCAGACCCGGGTGATCGAGCTCGACGGCTGGCTGGCCCTCGGCGCGCATCTGCCGCCAAAGGAAAAGCGCGGCCTCGTGCTCATCGATCCGCCTTTCGAGGAAGAGGGCGAGTTCGGTCGCTTGGTCGAAGGGCTGCAAAGAGCCCATCGGCGCTGGCCAGGAGGGATTTACGCGCTGTGGTATCCGCTCAAGGACCGCAGGGCGGTCGCCGCCTTCCGCAAGGCGCTGAAGCAGACGGGCATTTCGAAGCTGCTCGACATCGGTTTTGAGATCAGGCCGGCCGCCGTCGAGCCGAGCCTCGACGGCTGCGGCATGGTGGTGGTCAATCCGCCCTTCACGCTGGAAGGCGAGTTACGGACGCTGCTGCCGGCGCTGCACCGGCTGCTTGCTGTCGAGCAGCCATCGCATTGGATGCTGGACTGGCTGGCGGGAGAGTAGTTTGAGGTGCGGCCTTGCCGTTCCATCAGCGAAACCGCGTCACTACAACCGCCATCGCTACAACCGCTTGACCGCGCGTCAGCGAATCCGCACAGTGCGCGCAGTCGACCTTGAGAGGCTGCCATGACTCGCTTCGCCCAATCCGCCCTTGCCGCACTGCTCGCCGTTTGCACGCCGCTGGCCGCGCCTCTTGGCGTCACCCAGGCAGTCCAGGCGGCCGACCTTGCAATCTATACCGACGAGGATAGCGGCGTCTGCGGCGAGGCCTGGGTGCTGAACAAGATCACCGACCGCTTCTCCTATCAGGTGCATCACGTGCCGCATCTGCCGGATGTGCAGATCGTCGACTTCCAGCGCATCCACCAGCATCGCTATCTGCCGGCCGACGACACCTGGCCGATCGGCCGCCGTTATTGCGGCGCCACCGTCAGCCTCTCCGACGGCGGCGCTCGCACCATCTGGTACCTGATCGAGGAAGGCCAGGGTTTTGCCTCGATCGGCGACAATGTCGAATTCTGCGTCTCGGGCTTCGACCGCTGGATGGTCTACAACGGCCGCTGCCGCGTCCTGCGCTGATCGCGCACTCGCTGATTCCGACTTTTTAGCACCGGCCACCTGATCGACCGTCACCGTTTCCATGCGGCGCAGCATTCGCGGGAAGCGCGATCTGCTGTCACGAGTTTGCGGGGAACAGCACCACATGGATTCGCTTGTTTATACTGTTGCTCTCGGCGCGGTCGTTGCAGGCTTCGTCCAGGGGCTTTCCGGGTTCGCTTTCAGCCTGGTTGCCATGTCGATTTGGGTTTGGACCGTGGAGCCCCAGCTTGCTGCTACCATGGCGGTCTTTGGGGCGCTCACCGGCCAGATCATCGCCGCCGTCACCGTCCGCCGGGGCTTCGACTTCAAGCTTCTGCTGCCATTCCTGATCGGCGGGATCATCGGGATTCCGGTCGGTGTCGCCATCCTGCCCTTGCTGGATGTGCAGTTGTTCAAGCTGGTCTTCGGAGCGCTGCTGGTCGTTTGGTGTCCCTTGATGCTCTTTGCCCGTCGCCTCCCTCCTATCACGGTCGGAGGTCCTGTTGCAGACGGCGCAATAGGTCTGATCGGCGGCATCATGGGTGGACTTGGCGGCTTCACCGGCCCGGTTCCAACGCTGTGGTGCGTGCTGCGCCAATGGGAAAAGGACAGGCAGCGCATTGTCATCCAGAATTTTAACCTTGTGACCCTCTCCATGACGATGGCCGCCTATCTTGCGGCCGGAAAGATCAGGCTCGAAATGCTGCCGATGTTCGCCGTCGTCGCGCCGGCGATGTTGATACCGACACTCCTTGGCGCGAGACTCTACATCGGCGTTAGCGAGGCGACTTTTCGAAAGATCGTCCTCACACTCTTGGCCGCATCAGGTGCGGCATTGTTGGCATCGTCCTTGCCGCACCTCATAAGCCGGGTTTGAACGACACACAGAAATCCCGACTTCCGCCGTGCCATGCGCTATCGACCGATGCGGCCTGCTCCCGATAGGTAGGCGCAGATCAGTTCGACGAGTTGCTTTTGCAGCTCCGGCGCGGCGAGCTTGTTCCGGCGTGCCGCGTTGTGGATCACACCTTCGATCGCTGACGATAGCACGCGCGCCACGGTCTCCATGTCGGCGCCTTTCCTTGGCTTGCGGTAAGTGGCGACAGCAGTCGCATAGTGATTGAGGTATTGTGCCTGGAACGAAGCATGGGCGGCCCTGGAGCTGCGATCGCCCGGCGCCTCGTCGAGCAGCACCTGATGTAGTGTCGGGTGAATGCTGTGCGCGGCGATCATGCCGCGCACCAGCTCCTGCGCGAATTTCCTGAGCGGCTTTTGGTCTTCCGCCGAATCGCGAATGACCGACAGCACATGATCGAAGTGACGGCGCCGGACGGCAGCGAGCAGGGAAAGCTTGTCGGGAAAATACTGGTAGAGCGTGCCGATGCTTACACCTGCTGTCTCGGCAACCTTGTTGGTGGTGAAGCCGGCCCACCCCAGCCCGCTCAGAACATGAGCCGCCGCCTCGATGATCGCCTCGACGGTTGCCCTGGAACGCGCCTGGCGCGGCTGTTTGCGCATGCGCGGATGCGGTTTTGCAATGCGAGTAGACACGTTCGCCCATTCTCCTGAAAATATAAACAACATACTCGCATTTCCGGAAAAGGACACCGACCATGAATGCGCTCGCTCTGCTTCGCAGCCTGTTTGCCTATCAGGCCTGGGCCAATGACGAACTGCTGGAAAAGCTGGCGAGTCTCGACCCGCATGTTCACGGCAAGGAACGGCAAGCCGTGATACGGCTCGTCGATCACAGCCATGTGGTGTCGCGGATATTCTCGGCGCACCTGGTTGACGCAAGCCATGGCTACTCCGCCGACACCACCGAGGACACGCCGGCGTTCGACGAACTTCGCGCCGCGGTCGCAGCGACCGATCGCTGGTATCTCGATTATCTCGAACCGTGTCGTCGCGGCAGCTGTCCGAGCCCGTCGCATTCGTGTTCACCGACGGGGATAAGGCATTGATGTCGCGACAGGAAATGCTGACCCACGTCGTACTGCACGGCGACTATCATCGCGGTGAAGCCGGGCGCATCCTGGCGCAGATTTCGGTCATGCCGCCATGGGATACCTTCGCCGTCCATCTCCACAGGGCCGAGCCTTCGCGCCGGCTGCAGATGAGCCGTGAGCCGCTCGGCGCCTGAACGGCCGAGCGCATTCGATCACGCGGTCGGCTCGACCGGATCTATCGAGCGATATCCTGTCCTTCAAAAATGCGAGCTATCCGCTTACTTTCATCGCGTCGTGCAAGATAGTGCAGCGGCGAGCTCGTCGCGTTGCTTCCTACTTACCTGTAGTTTATCGTTTCGGACAAGACGAGGCGGGCGACCGCCTTCGCTCTTGACAATGTTCGCGCCGAGCGTCGGACGTTGAAGCGCAAAGCTGGTCGAAAAGGTCCTGAGCTTGACGAGAAGATCGGTCGAGATAGAGCGACCAGAATTTCTGTCGCAGAACTTCGCTGCGGGACACAAAGATTCGCAGCCGATTTTTGCGCAGGTAAAATGGTCGCGCGCTCGCCGTAACCAAAACTTAAGCTGCAAAAATCATTCTAATGCTTCGCTGGCTAGCAAGCCGCGAGTCAGATATGCAATGCGCGCCGGGTCAATAACGGCCGTCGGCACAACGGAAGGGGCATGATATGGCTAAGCAGTCATCCAAAGCGCCGGCATCCAAGGCACCGGCAAAGTCACCGGCAAAGAAAGCACCAGCAAAAGCAGCCGCGGCAAAGGCCGCAACTGCTGTGAAGAAAGCAGCACCCGCTGCCAAAGCGAAAGCCGCCGCGCCTAAGGCAAAAGCAGCGCCGGCCAAAAAGCCGGCCGCCAAGGCCGCGGCAAAACCGGCCGTGAAGAAAGCAGCACCTGCCAAGGCAAAAGCAGCACCGGCCAAGGCCAAGGCTGCACCGGCTAAGAAGGCGGCACCGGCCAAGAAGCCGGCTGCAAAGGCCGCGGCGAAGCCCGCTGCGAAGAAGGCAGCACCGGCAAAGGCCGCCGCTGCGAAATCTTCTGCAGCAGTGAAGAAAGCAGCGCCCGCGGCCAAGCCGAAGGCAGCGCCCGCAAAGGCGAAGGCCAAGAAGTAGTCGCGGTCCTGCTGTCGCAGGGGACAGTACTCAAGACAGCCAGGGCGGGATGCCGGACAGGCGCCTCGCTTCTTGGTTGACAGTCGGGCAGGACCAGAAAGAGGCGGGAGGAAGACGTCTTTTCGCAGCTCCCAGGACTTCGCCATGCGGCGAAGTCCGGTGGGATTTTCGTGGCTGCCAAAACCAACCTTCGGTGCAAGGCCGAGTTGGTAGCTAATCGGATTTGGATTGTCCGACCCGCTCGCGTCTGCCGCACTGCGGCTTATCACATCGCGATTGACGTCGAGACAATGGTTATACGCTGGCGGCGCGGTTTTCCGCCTCTGGCCGTTGATGAACCCTGCATGATCGGTCAACAGTGCCCACGCACGAGCTCCCTGTCGGAATCGATTTTCGGTGAGGGTCATGCGCGAAGTCACAATGCTACCGCGTCCTTTTGCGCGTCCAACGGGGCATATGGAGCTGTAGCCGGCAAACAGGAATCGACAATGCCCAGACTGCTCTACGCGTCTACTTCCCCCTACAGTTCCAAGGTGCGCATGGCAGCACTTTATGCCGGCATTGCGGTCGACCTCGTGCCGATAAAGACCGAGGAAAGGCCGGCCGAACTGATCGGCGCCAATCCGCTCGGCAAGATCCCGGTGCTGGTGCTCGATGACGGCCGCTCGGTCCACGACAGCCGCGCCATCACCCAGCATCTCAACCGGATGTCGAAGAACGCATTGTTTCCGCGCAATCCCGACAAGCGCCTTGAGGCGGAGGTGCTGGAGGCATTGGCCGACGGCATCTGCGACTGCGCGCTGTCGATGGTCTACGAGCGGCGCACACGGCCGGAAGAGATGGTCTACCAGCCTTGGCTCGAGCGCCAGTGGACGAAGATTTCGGACGCGCTCGATCTGCTCAACGCGAACCCGCCGAAGCTGCCGAAGAAAATCACCCTCGGCCAGATCGCATTGCGCGCCTGCCTCGGCTATCTCTCGCTGCGCTTCGCTGGAAAATGGGAAAAGGGCCGCGGCCGGCTGACGCGCTGGGCGGCACGCTTCGACGAGAAATTCCCGGAGCTGAAGCCCGCCATCCCGGCTTGAGGGCGGGCGGCCTCAACCGGTGCCACAAAAAAAGCCGGGCGCGAGGCCCGGCTTTTTCGTGTCGTGGCTTGGACGACTTAGAACTTCATACCGACGCCGAAGGTGACGCGATTGTCGGTCGACTTGACCTTGCCGATACCGTCGAAGTCCTTCCTGCCGAAGTCCGTGTAACGATACTCGACGCGGCCGAACACATTGTCGGTGATCTTGATGTCGGTACCCACGCCGGCTGTCCAGCCAAACTGCGTGTTGGTGTCGCTTACGCCGGCAGCTTCAATCTTCTGGTTCTTCAGCGCGCCACCGGCGGTGCCGTAGAGCAGGATGTCCGGGGTGACAGCGTAGCCGAGGCGGGCACGCAGCGAGCCCTCGAAGCCACCCTTGGCCTCGATGCCGGCATCGTCGCCCTTGACGCCGTTGTAGCCGATATCGGCTTCGGCACCGTAGACGAAGTTCTCCTGCTGCCAGTTATAGCCGCCGAAGACGCCGCCGACAAAACCCTTGGTGTCGACGTCGACGCCAATGTCTTTGGCTTTGGCGTGGCCAGCGAAGCCGTAGCCGACGCTCACACCGGCATAGGGACCGGCCCAGGATGCGACCGGAAGTTCTGCGATCGGGGCAGGTGCCGGCGGCTCTTCCTGAACCACGTCCGCGGCATAGGCGGTTCCGCCGAGGGCGAACAGCCCAAACGCCACCGCGAGCGGTCGCGCAAATTTAAGATTGGCTTGCATTGTTCTTTACTCCTTAAGCCACAGGACACAGGCTTGTTTTTTCATGAGCGCCCTCAACCCGTCCGGGGGGTGAAACGGATCCGGCGTTCAACGGTTCCAAATGTCGTGTCGAAATGCGGCTGAAGCGAACCTGAACTTGGGTCATTACCTGGCACGAATGAGGCAGAACCTTGACGTTGCATCTTCGCAACAGCGAATGTCAGCAGGTTCGCCGTGCTGCACTGCACACGGCTTGGTGTAAGGGCTCCAGCGCCCTATATTGCGGGCGGGCTGGCCCGAATTCCGGTCGAGCCAAAACGCCCACCGGCCACTTTGCCACAATCTTGCCCCAGGTGGAAATGGGATTTAACGCTTGGCGGGCCATAATTTGCCGGGGCGATCCCGGCAGGTCGGAATCGGCATCGGATTAAGGATTGACAGATGAGCAAGGTCGCCGCGACGGCACTGGTGACGGGCGGGGCGAAGCGGATCGGCAGGGCGATCGTCGAGGATCTTGCCGCGCATGGTTTTGCCGTCGCCATTCACTGCAATCGCTCGCTGGCCGAGGCGGAGGCACTGGCGGCCCAGATCAACAGTGGTCATTTTGGTCGACATGGCCGGGCCGCAGTGGTTGCTGCCGACCTGACCGAGATGGACGCCGTCGGCGACCTAGTCGGTCGCGCGGCGGTGGCGCTCGGGCCGGTGTCGCTGCTGGTCAACAACGCCTCGCTGTTCGAGCACGACAGCATTGAGGATTTCGACTGGCCGGCCTGGGATCGCCATTTCGCCATGCATGTCAAGGCGCCGGCGCTGTTGGCACAGACTTTCGCCCGGGCCTTGCCGCAGAACAGTGAGGGGCTGATCGTCAACATGATCGATCAGCGCGTCTGGCGGCCGACGCCGCGTTATTTCTCCTATGCGCTGTCGAAGTCGACCTTGTGGGCGGCGACCGAGATGATGGCGCAGGCGCTGGGTCCCCGCATCCGTGTCAACGCCATTGGTCCTGGCCCGACCTTGAAGAACACGCGTCAGCACGACAGCGATTTCGATGCCCAGATTGCCGGGCTGATCCTGAAACGCGGCCCGGAATTGCCGGAATTCGGTGCCACTATCCGTTATCTCTGGGCGGCACGCTCGGTCACCGGCCAGATGATCGCGCTTGACGGCGGCCAGCATCTTGCATGGCAGACGCCCGATGTGACAGGCATGACGGAATGAGCCCCATGGACCAGAAACAAAAAACGCGCGGTGGCGCCGACGACCTGCCGCCCGAAATCGACCTTGAGGACGAGGCGGCCGAGGAGGTCGTCGAGCCTGCAGCCAGCGGTCCGGACGTTACCTTCACCGCCATCGACTGGACCCCGCATGCCGGCGACGCCGACGGCATGGTCGGCGCCGAGGTGATCCAGACGCTGGTAAAGCGGCTGCCCAATGCGCCCGGCGTCTACCGCATGATGAATGCCGCCGGCGACGTGCTCTACGTCGGCAAGGCACGCAGCCTGAAGAAGCGGGTCACCAGCTACGCGCAAGGCCGGTTCCACACCAGCCGCATCGGCCGCATGGTGCGCGAGACGTCGACCATGGAGTTCGTCGTCACCCGTACCGAGATCGAAGCGCTGCTGCTTGAAGCCAACCTCATCAAGCGCTTGCGGCCACGCTTCAACGTGCTGATGCGCGACGACAAGTCGTTCCCCTATATCCTGTTGACCGGCGACCATGTCTCGCCCGGTATTTACAAGCACCGCGGCGCGCGCTCGCGCAAGGGCGACTATTTCGGCCCCTTCGCCTCGGCCGGCGCAGTTGGCCGTACCATCAACTCGCTGCAGCGCGCCTTCCTGCTCAGGAGCTGCACCGACTCCTTCTACGAGAACCGCACCCGGCCTTGCCTTTTGTTCCAGATCAAGCGCTGCGCCGGCCCGTGCACCGGCGAAATCTCGCACGGCGACTATGCAAGGCTTGTCGCCGAGGCGAAGGATTTTCTCTCCGGCCGCAGCCAGAAGGTGAAGACGGAGATCTCCGCCGCCATGCAGCAGGCTTCGGAGAACCTCGATTTCGAACGCGCCGCCATCTATCGCGATCGGCTGGCGGCGCTGTCGCATGTGCAGAGCCATCAAGGCATCAATCCGCAGACCGTCGACGAGGCCGATGTCTTCGCCATCCATCAGGAGGGCGGTCAGGTCTGCATCCAGGTGTTCTTCTTCCGCACCGGCCAGAACTGGGGCAACCGCGCCTATTTTCCCAAGGCCGATCCGGCGCTCGAAGCCGGCGAGGTGCTGGGATCGTTCCTGGCGCAGTTCTACGACGACAAGCCGACGCCGCGCACCATCCTGTTGTCGCATGGCGTCGAGGACCAGGAATTGCTGGCGGAGGCCCTCTCCACCCGCGCCGGCCGCAAGGTGTCGATCTCCGTGCCGCAGCGCCGCGAGAAGAAGGACCTGACCGACAACGCGCTGCAGAACGCGCGCGAGGCGCTCGGCCGGCGGCTCGCCGAAACCTCGACCCAGGCGCGGCTGCTCACTGGCTTTGCCGAGACCTTCGGCCTGGAAAAACCGCCGGTGCGCATCGAGGTCTATGACAACTCGCACATCATGGGCACCAACGCCGTCGGCGCCATGGTCGTCGCTGGGCCGGAAGGTTTTGTGAAGAACCAGTATCGAAAGTTCAACATCCGCTCGACCGAGATCACGCCGGGCGACGATTTCGGCATGATGCGCGAGGTGATGCAGCGGCGCTTTTCGCGGCTGTTGAAGGAACATGGTGACGCCCCGCAAACCGAGGGCGCGGACGAGGCGAGCCCTACCGAACCGGGCGACGATATCGAGGACGCGGGCGGCTTCCCCGCCTGGCCCGACGTCATCCTCATCGACGGCGGCCAGGGCCAGATGACGGCGGTGCGCAAGATTCTCGCCGATCTCGGCATCGAGGACCGCGTCGTGGCCATCGGCATCGCCAAGGGTCAGGACCGCGATGCCGGCCGCGAACGCTTCTTCGTCAAGGGCAAGGCCCCATTCTCGCTGCCCGTTCGCGATCCGGTGCTCTATTTCGTCCAGCGGCTGCGCGACGAAGTCCATCGCTTCGCCATCGGTTCGCACCGCGCCCGCCGCAAGAAGGAGATGGTCAAGAGCCCGCTCGACGAGATCAGCGGCATCGGCCCCGGCCGCAAGCGCGCGCTGCTGATGCATTTCGGTACGGCCAAGGCGGTCAGCCGTGCCGCCGTCGAGGACCTGGTCAAGGTCGACGGCATTTCGGAGCAGGTGGCGAAATTGGTCTACAATCATTTTCACGAGAGCTAAGACCTATTGCCGATATTTCGGCTGGCTAATCGATTCTGGCCTGTTGACCCCCCACATTCGCTTCTGATTTGACTAAGCAGGCAGAAAGAGTTCCCAAAACATGTCCCAGCGCGCGTTCAACCTGCCCAACATGCTCACTTACGCCCGCATCCTGGCGGTGCCGCTGGTGGTGCTGTGCTTCTTCCTGGAAGGGCATCTGAAATCGAGCGACTTCGCCCGCTGGTCGGCGCTCATCATTTTCCTGCTCGCCTCGATCACCGATTACTTCGACGGCTATCTGGCGCGCGCCTGGCAGCAGACCTCCAACATCGGCAAGATGCTCGACCCGATCGCCGACAAGCTGCTGGTCGCCACTTGCCTGCTGCTGCTTGCCGCCGACACCGACCGCCATGCCGGCATCGCCGGCTGGTCGCTATGGGCGGCGATCATCATCCTGTGCCGCGAGATCCTGGTCTCGGGCCTGCGCGAATATCTGGCGGCCTTGAAGGTCTCGGTGCCGGTGACGCAGCTCGCCAAATGGAAGACCACCATCCAGATGATCGCCATCGCCTTCCTGCTTGCAGGTCCCGCCGGCGACAAGATCTTCCCGCTGACCACCCAGACCGGGCTGGTGCTGCTGTGGATCGCAGCCCTGGTGACGCTCTACACCGGCTACGACTATTTCCGCGCCGGCCTCAAGCACATCATGGATGAATAAAATGTCGACGAAGCTCATCTATTTCGCCTGGGTGCGCGAGCGGATCGGCAGACCGGAGGAAGAGGTCGAACTGCCGGCCGGCATCGAAACGGTCGCCGACCTGTTGCGCTGGCTGAAATCGCGCGGCGAGGAGTACGAGAACGCGCTGCAATATCCTGACGTGATCCGCGTCGCCATCAACCAGGAACATGTCGAGCACCGCGAGAAGATCGCCGGCGCGCGCGAGATCGCGCTGTTCCCGCCGATGACCGGTGGCTGAACCATGTCCGCGGTGGTGCCGGTCGTGCGCATCCAGGCGGAGGATTTCGACGTCGCCGCCGAGATCGCCAGGCTGACCAGGGGTCGCAACGATATCGGCGCTGTGGTGACCTTCTCCGGCCTTTGCCGCGACGAGCAAGGCAGGCTCTCGGCGCTCGAGCTCGAACATTATCCCGGCATGGCGGAAGCCGAGATATCCCGCATCGCCGGCGAGGCAATCGATCGCTGGCCGCTGCAGGGGCTCACCGCGATCCATCGCCACGGCAAGATCGCGCCCGGCGAAAACATCGTGCTGGTAGTGGCGGCTTCCGCCCACCGGCAAGCGGCGTTCGAGGCCGCGAATTTCCTGATGGACTATTTGAAATCACGCGCGCCGTTCTGGAAAAAGGAACACCATAGCGACGGTTCCGAGGGCGGCTGGGTCGACGCCAAGGATGCCGACGACAAGGCGGCGAGCCGCTGGAAGCAGCCGCCGTCCGAATAAATCCCGCGACAGCCATTCATTGACCGCAATCCTGCGAAACCCTTGGCCGGAAGGGGAGCAGGATCATGCTGGACAGGATCGCCGAGTTCTTCATCTTCGGACTGGTGCCGCTGGCCGTCGGCATCCTGGCCGTCCCGGATCGTTCCGCGGCTGCCGAAAAGACCCTCAAGGGCGAGGTGATGTATCGCGAGCGCATCGCGCTGCCGCCCAATGCCGTGCTTTCCGTGCAGCTTGCCGACGTGTCGCTGGCCGACGCGCCGGCCGCAATCATCGGTGAGCGCAAGGTGGTGCCGGCCGGCCAGGTGCCGATCAAGTTCGAGATCAGCTTCGATCCGCAGGTGATCCGGCCTGATATGACCTACGCGCTGCAGGCGCGCATCACTGTCGACGACCGGCTGCTGTTCGTCACCGATGCGCGCCACCAGGTCGACCCGCTCAGCGACGCGCCACAGACCATTATGCTGAAAATGGCGGCGCCGAGCGATGCGCCGGCGGCAGCCTCGGTGTTCGGCCAAAGCTGGCTGGTCGAATATATCGACGGTGTCGGCGTGATTGCCGAGCCGCGGGCGACATTCCGCATCAGCGAAGCCGGCAAGGCCGGCGGCAGCGGCCCTTGCAACGTCTATTTCGCCACTGCCAGGGTAGACGGCTCGACGATCGCCATCAGCGACATCGGCTCGACCTTCAAGGCCTGCGCGCCTCAGGTCATGGTCGAGGAAAAGGCGCTGTTCGAGGCGCTGGCCAAGGCGGCATCCTACCACGTCGACGCCGGCAAGCTTGTCATCATTGACAGCGGCGGCCGCGACATTCTGCGCTTCAACGCCGCGAGCTAGCGCATCACCCAAGCCGATTACTCTCTGCGGCAGCTGCATGCCGATCACGTTGTGTTTCAGCGGGAATAGGCCGGGCAGGGGGCGCGTTAGTTCCACATAAAATGGCGGGTAAGGCAAACGGGACGTTTGTCCCTTCGTTGAAGCCGCCAGAATGGCTGCGGCTCGTTCTGGCCTTAACTCAAAGGAGTCCAGACATGAAAACGCACACGCTTATCCTTGCCGCCACCGGTGCATCGCTCCTTGCCTTTACCGGCCTTGCCAAGGCGGACGACCATCTCGTCAATGCTCTTGACCACGGTCTCAAAGCGGAGAGCCAACCGTTCCAGACCAACAAGGCCGGCCATAGCGGCGATCTCGCACCGGGGCAGGGCAGCCCGTTTTCAGGTGAAGAGACCAAGACCCCGTCCACCGACACGGAAGCGGCGAACGAACATGCGAACGTGAAGGAACGCCAGGCGAAATAGACCGGCAGAACCCGCCGCTAGGGGGCGGCGGGCGACATGTATCGGGCGACGATGCCGCATTTCATGCGATATTTCTCAATTCGTCGCGAGTTTGAATACCGCGCCATAGTGATAGGGCGGCACATCAACCAGCTCGGCGAGCTTGAACCCGCTCGCTTCCACCGACGCGGTGGTCTGTTCGGGTGACAGCCTCAGCTCGGTCTTTGGCCCGCGCGGCTCGCCCAGGACCGTGGTCTGCTCGCGCGGATACTGGTGCCAGTTGACGATGGCAAAACGACCGGCAGGGCCAAGCGTCGCGCGCACGGCGCGGGCAAGCCGCGGCCGATCCGGAACGCCGTGGAAAGCGTTGGCGATAAAGACGAAGTCGACGGTTTGAGGCACCAGCCTGGCAAGTTCATAGGCGTCGCCCGCCAAAAACTCGCAATTGCTCGCGCCTCCTTCGGCCAGCCGCAGCCTGGCGACTTCGAGCAGATCGGCATCAATGTCGATAGCGATCACATGACGGGCGACCCTGGCGATTGGCAGCGTGAACCAGCCGTCGCCGCAGCAGAGATCGACCACGTCCGTGCCGGGCTTCATGCCGACTGCCGCCAGGACACTGGCAGGCTCGGGCCACAGCGCTTCCCACCAGCCGCTGGTTGGCATTTCGGTGCCTTGGAAGAAACCGGGAATGGTGCTGGTCATGGCCTGGTCGGCTCCATTGTCGGGACCGCGGTTGATCCGCCCCTCCGAGCTTAACGCACCCGTGACCCGTCGAGGAGCCTGAAGCTGAAAATGTCCGCTACTGCATGTCGCGCAAAAGTGTGCAGCGGTTTTGCGATAATGACATGCATCAAGACAAGAAACTTGAAGCGCGTCGCATGAGGCCGGTCGAACGCGACGCGCTTTAGCAAAAAAGGCCGGCGTTGCGCCGGCCTCTTCGATGGGGTTCGGGATGCCGGCTCAGCCGACGATCTCGGTGTCCGAGAACCAGTATTTGATCTCCTGCGCAGCGGTTTCCGGCGCATCGGAACCGTGCACGGAGTTCTCGCCGATCGACAGTGCGTGCAGCTTGCGGATGGTGCCTTCGGCGGCGCTTGCCGGATTGGTGGCGCCCATCACTTCGCGGTTCTTGGCAATGGCGTGCTCGCCTTCCAGTACCTGCACGACTGTCGGGCCCGACGACATGGATTCGACCAGCTCGCCGAAGAACGGACGCTCCTTGTGGACGGCATAGAAACCTTCCGCCTCGCGGCGGCTCATCCACACCCGGCGCGAAGCGACGACGCGCAGACCGGCATCTTCCAGCATCTTGGTGATAGCGCCGGTGAGATTGCGGCGGGTCGCGTCCGGCTTGATCATGGAAAAGGTGCGTTCGAGCGCCATGGGATCGTCCTTGTGATGGAGAGTGGAATTGAGGGTGGCGGGCTCTATACAAGCCGCCCGCCGCCTTGCCAAGGGGAGGCCGGCCCGGCGCGCATTTCTGCGCTGGGGCGGCGGACTTTCAAGTCGAACCATGCCGCCGCTCCATCTTTTTGCTGAGCATCGGATTTTCCAGAAACCGTACTCACTTTGGGTCCGATCGACTGGCCGCCCTATAGCGCGTCGTCGTCAGCCTGAGACTACGTCGTCATAACTGCATCTCAATCGTCAGGTTGGCCGTGTCGCCAGCCCCGAGGCCTTCGCGGACCCGCACCGCAGTCTTGATCGGCAAGAGCAGACTGCCGGATTTCTTGTCGGGAAACAGCGATGTCCGCCATCTGGTCTGGCCGACGACGGCTTCCACGCCAAGCGAGCCCCAGGGCCTTGCCATCCCCAGCATCGCCGTCTTGATCCGGGCTCCAAGCTCCGGCGGCAGCGTCACGAAATGCCAGCCGCCCTTGCCCGGATAGACCCAGATCTGGGCCTGCATGTCGTAGCGAAACATTCTATGCCCTTCCTCAGGTTAAGGCCGTCACGACTGGCTTTGCCATGGTGTCTTGCTGGCAATGATGACGATCGGCGAAACCATCCATGACATCCACAGCCCTGCAGGGGGAGGAGTCATTCTTCAGCGCAAAGAGGATGGCAGCGCCGCCATTGCACTACCGCCTTATCACGATCGAAGCGCGCCGGACCTCCCAGCCTTCCCGTTCCAGTTCCGGCACGCTGTGTTCCTCCGAGGGATAGCCGACGCAGAAATAGCCGATCAGCGTCCACTCCGCCGGCACGTCCATGATCGTCGCCATCTCGGCCGGATCGAGGATCGAGACCCAACCCATGCCTATTCCTTCGGCGCGCGCCGCCAGCCACATCGTGTGGACCGCCATGACAGCGGAATAGTCTATGGTGGCTGGCATGGTCAGGCGGCCGAGCCCATGCCCTTGCTCGGTTGCGCGGTCGGCGAAAACCGCAAGTTGGCAGGGCGCCTCATTCAAGCCGGCAAGCTTCAGGCGCGAATACAGGGCGGCGCGTTCACCGCAAAAGCTTTGGAGTGCCTCCGCGTTGCAGCGCTCGAAGCAGGCCCTGACGGCGGCGCGGCATGCCTCGCTCTCGGCGACGACGAAGCGCCAGGGCTGGCTCAGCCCGACGGACGGTGCGGCGCTGGCAAGCTCCAGTAGCCGCTCCAGCGCTCCATCGGGGAGCGGCGTCGACTTGAACCGCCTGACGTCGCGCCGCCACAGGAAAAGGTTGGCGAGCGCAGCGCGAAAATCGGCCGGGAACTCTGGGTTTGCGGTCATGGCGCGCTGCCTTTGTTGTGATTGCCCGGTTCGCCGGATGTTCGTCTTGTTTGCTTCGATCCAGGCGCTGATGAGGCGCTTCGAGCGACACTTCGTCTACCCGCATTGTCGCATTTCGCCGGCTGGCAACTTTCAGCTAAGGCCGGACGACGTCCCTGCCGGCAACGCCGTTGGACCTCGATCGGCAAAACAAAACCCGCCTCGGCAGGCCGGGCGGGCGTCGGTGCGAATCATCACCATATCGGGATTAGTAGCATAGCTGCCGGCACAAAGCAAGAACAAAATGTGCCGCCGCCGATGAAAACTGCCGATTTCAACTCTCGAGGCGGGAGATCGCTGCCGCCACGACGTTGCGGCCGAGGCCGCCATGCAGATCGAGGCATCGTTCGAACCATTGCGCCACGACGTCGCCGTCGTCGAGCAGCCGGTAGGGCGTGGCGATGCGCGCCCATTGCAGCGCGCCGAAGACGATGTAGTCGGCAAACAGCGCCGACCGGCCGCCGATGAACGGCTGATAGCCAAGCATCGAGCGCAGCGGCTCCAGCGAGGCGCGGAAGCCGGCGAGCCCGGCGTCGCGGGTGGCGTAAACCGCCTCCAGGCGCTTGCCGAAGCGCTGCTCGCGGTTCTGCCGGAAATAGGCGGCGTTCGCCTCGTCCTGCATGGCGTGCAGGTCCAGTATCGCAGCGGTGGTGACGTAGGGATGGATGGTCAGCTGCGACCAGCGTTCGATGAAGCGCGCCGTCGCCTTGCCGCCGTCGCCGGAAAACAATGTCGGGCGCTCAGGATAGGCCTCCTCGAGATAGAGCGCGATAGCGAAGGAATCGGCGACCACCGTCTCGCCGTCGCGGATCACCGGAACGAGCTTCGAGACGCCGCCTTCCACCTTCGGCACTTCGAGGAAACGGGTCGGCTCGCTGGTGATGTCGAGCCCTTTGTGGGCCAGCGCCATCGCCGCCTTCCAGCAATGTGGGCTGAATGGGCGGGCGGCGTCGCGTCCGACAAGGTCATAGAGCAGAATGGTCATTGGCGGCAGCGTCCTTGCAGTCTAACTATGCCCGAAACAGACCCGCGCAGGGGGTCTCGCAGGTCGAGAGAAAATGAAACAGCATTTCAGGATGTTTGCGGCCTACAATCAATGGGCCAACGGCCGCATCTACGATGCCGCCGCCGATCTCGACGAGGAAGAGTTCGACCGCAATGTCGGCGCCTTCTTCGGTTCGATGATGGGAACGCTCAACCACCTCCTGGCAGCCGACCGTATCTGGATGAAACGCTTCACCGGCGAGGGCGACGCGCCGGCAAGGCTCGACACGGTCCTGCACCGCGCCTTGCCAGGCTTGCGGCTGGCGCGCGAGGCCGAGGACAAACGGATCATCGACTGGGTCGACGGCCTGAGCGACAAGGCGCTGTCGGGCCGCTTCTCCTACATGACCGTCTCGGATATGCGCACCGTCTCGCAGCGGCTGGCGCCGGCGCTCGACCACTTCTTCAACCACCAGACCCACCATCGCGGCCAGGCGCATGCGATCCTGACCATTCTGGGCAAGCCAAGCCTCGGACTGGACCTGACGATGTTCCAGCGCAGCGAGGAGGGCAGGGCTTTCGCCTGAACCTGGGGCGGCTGGTGAAGCGGACGGTGGATAGAGGGCGATCTGCCGAGATTGCAAAACGCGCCAAAACATTTTATGGAGCGGACGGTCGTGAGGGCGGCCGCTTCAGCAGCATTCAGCAGCAACAGCGAGAATTGGCACGCATGCCCAATGAACCCTTGCGCCTTGTGGCGTTCTTCGCCGTGGTCCTGGCGCTCCTCAACTCCGGTTATTATTTCCACCAGGGCGACATTGTCGCGACCATCTATTTCATGATCGGCGCTATTCTTGTGACCGCGGTCACGCGGATGAGCATCAGAAGGCAGCTGATTTAGGACCGATCTCCTTATCTGGCCGCCATCTCGACGGCTGGTTCGCTTCGACTGCGATCGAATTGAAAGCAAAGTCTTAGGACTTCGTTTGCGCTGTTGCTTCAAGGTAGCCGGCTGAAGCAGGAGCAAAAGCATGCAGATCGATTTGTCCCCGACGAGCTGGGGCAGGGTCGTGGCGGTTACCGTCGCGGGCACGGCGGTCTGCATTGCAGCCGCGTTCTTCGTCGATTCCTTCAATTTCCCGTATTTGTCGCCGGAAGCGCTGTGGCGGGCGCAGCTCACAGACCTGCTGCTGCCGCTTGTCCTGGCCAGCTCGTTCTTCTTCTTCCTCATGTGGAAAATGCGCCAGCTGGCGATCGCGCAGAAGGTACTGGCCGTCGTCGCGGCGACCGACAGCCTGACGGCGGTATTCAACCGGGGTGCATTTTCCATGCTCGTCGAGGCCTATCTCGAACAGGCCCGCAGCCATTCCGTCGTAAATGCCGGAGCCTTGCTGATCGTCGATGCCGACCATTTCAAATCCGTCAATGACCGCCTCGGCCACGACTGCGGAGACCAGGCGCTCAAGCTGATCGCCAGGACAATCCAGGGCCAGCTACGCGGCGCCGACATCGTCGGCCGGATCGGCGGCGAGGAATTTGCGGTTTTCCTTCCCGGCGCGGATCCTTCGCAGTCCTGGCTGGTGGCGGAGACAATTCGCCGGCGCGTCCGTGAGGCGGAGTTCACGCCTGGCGGCCGGCCCTGTCCTCTCACGGTCAGCATCGGCGGCGTCGCCTTCAGCGGGCCGACCACCTACGCCGAGATGTTCGTGGTGGCGGACAAGCACCTTTACAAGGCCAAATCGAACGGCCGCGATCAGGTCAGTTTCGAAACCGCGGCAGCGGGCGACCCGCCGGGCGGCGGCCCGATGACGGTCCATTGATGGTCGTTTCTGTCAGGCGGCGTAGCCGCCGAGGCCCCGGGCGACCGGCTTGACCGAGACTGCCGGCTGGGCGGCCGGCCAGAGGATGCCTGCCGTTACGGCAAAGGTGATCAGGGCGTCGCGTGCCGCTTCGGCCGAGATCTCGCCGGCACGTGCCGCCTCGCAGGCCTTCACCGCGGCGCCATAGCTCAGCCGGCGGCGCGAAGGCGGGAACTCGGTGAGGAATTCGTGCATCTCGGAGAACGAAGCGATCGTACGCTTGTAGCCGGCGCCAACGGTTAGGGCGACCGGGGTGGAAAACGTCCTGTCGTGCATTCTGGCCTCTCGAATGGGCGGAGGTCACGGCGGACGCCGTTCTCCGGTCTGGGGGTCGGGCAGAAACGCGGATCACGGCGCGAGGTTCCATGTTGCCGGTATTGTTTTTTCGCCGGCTCCGGGAGCGGTCGCCGGGCGAGCAGCGCCGACGTCGAGGCGGGTGCCTATTTCCACATGCCGCGCATGCGGGCGCCGAGGTCGACACGCACCTGCGGCTGGCGGCGCGGATCGTCCGGGGCCTGGACGCTGGCCCAAGCCACCTGTTCGAAGGCGCCTAGGATCGAGCGCGGGATGAAGCGCGTGCGCGAGGCATAGACATGGCGGTCGCCGCGCGCCGCCTGGCCGTGGACGAAAAAGCGATGCGGCATGACCAGGTGCAGGCTGTCCTTGGCCCGCGTCATCGCCACGTAGAGCAGCCGCCGCTCTTCGTCGACGTCCTCCTTGCTGCCGACGCCGAGATCGATCGGGATGCAGCCGTCGACGGTGTTGAGCACGAAGACGTTCTTCCACTCCTGGCCCTTGGCCGAATGGATCGTCGACAGGATCAGATAATCCTCGTCGCGGTGCGGCGGGCCGGCCTCGTCGCTGGTCGCGTCCGGCGGATCGAGTGTCAGCTCGGTGAGGAAGCGCTCGCGCGACGCATAGCCGGAAGCGATCTGCTCGAGCTGCAGGAGATCGGCCCGGCGCGTCGTTGCATCCTCGTGGATACGTTCCAGATGCGGCTCGTACCAGAGCCTGACCTGTTCGATGTCGGCCGGCCATTTTTGCGCGCCGGCGCGCAGGCCGCTATAGAGCGCGACAAAGCCCGGCCAATCGTCGGCGGCACGCTGCGGCGGCCGATAGCGGGCAAGCCCCATCGTCTCGTCAAGCGAATTTGCCATGGTCTCGACGATCGCATTGGCGGCCGAAGGGCCGATGCCCGGCAGAAGTTGCAGCACGCGAAAGCCGGCGACGCGGTCGCGCGGGTTTTCGGCAAAGCGCAGCACGGCCAGCAAGTCCTTGACGTGAGCTGCATCGAGAAATTTCAGCCCGCCGAACTTGACGAAGGGGATGTTGCGGCGCGTCAGCTCGATCTCCAGCGGGCCGCTATGGTGCGAGGCGCGAAACAGCACCGCCTGTGCTTTGAGAACGGTGCCGGCCTCGCGTTCGGTGAGTATCGCCTGGCAGACATAGCTCGCCTGCTCGGTCTCGTCGCGCACACTCACCAGCTTCGGCTTTTCCGCAGATTTGCGCTCGGTCCAGAGATTTTTGGTGAAACGTTCCGACGCTTCGCCGATTACCGCATTGGCGGCCGCCAGGATCGTCTCGGTCGAGCGGTAGTTGCGCTCCAGCATGACGACCTCGGCCGGCTGCGCGAACTGCTTGGGAAAATCCAGGATATTGCGCACTTCCGCGGCGCGGAACGAATAGATCGACTGCGCGTCGTCGCCGACCACCGTCAGCCCCGATCCGTCGGGCTTGAGCGCCGTCAGGATCGATGCCTGCAGCCGGTTGGTGTCCTGGTACTCGTCGACCAGCACATGGTCGAAACGTGCACCCAGATGCGCGGCGATTTCCGGCTCGCCGGCCATCTGCGCCCAGTAGAGCAGCAGGTCGTCGTAATCGAGCACGTTCTGCCCCTGCTTGGCCTCGACATATCGGGCGAACAATTGCTTCAGCTGTTCGGCCCAGCCGGCGCACCACGGGAACACCGAACCCAGCACCTCGCCGAGCGGCGCCTGTGCGTTGACGGCGCGCGAATAGATCGCAAGGCAGGTGCCCTTGGTCGGGAAGCGGGCTTCGGTCTTCGAAAACCCAAGCTCGTGGCGGGCGAGGTTCATCAGGTCGGCGGAATCCTCGCGATCGTGGATGGTGAAGGCCGGATCGAGGCCGATCTTCAGCGCATAATCGCGCAGCAGCCTGGCGCCGATGCCGTGGAACGTGCCGGCCCAGCTCAGCGCATCGGTAATCACCGAGGCATCGCGCCCCAGCACCTCGCCGGCGATGCGCTCGACCCGCTTGGCCATTTCCGCTGCGGCACGGCGCGAAAATGTCATCAAAAGGATGCGGCGCGGGTCGGCACCCCTGACGATCAGATGCGCGACCCGGTGCGCCAGCGTGTTGGTCTTGCCGGAGCCGGCGCCGGCAATCACCAGCAACGGTCCGGCGATCTTGCCGTCGCCATGTTCGACGGCAAGCCGCTGCTCGGCGTTGAGCTTCGCCAGATAGGCCGGCTGGAAGGACGAATCACGGGCGGCGAGGTTCATCGCCCATCAAGCATCGTTTCTGCTTTGTTCGCAACGGTTTGCGGAGCCGGAATAGGGCCCGTGAGCGAAGAAGCCTTGCGGGCAGGCCTGTCGACTAACGCTCGGGCTCGACGCCCATCCTTGCCGATTGCCGCCGTAGCGCCTCGCGATCGTCCTGTGGCGGTGGCAACAGCAGCGGATCGAAATCGTCGGGCACCTCGTCGATCACTTTCTTGGCGACGCGATAGGCAACATAGACGATTGCCCCGGCGATGAGCAGACGGATCATGCCATCCTCCATTGATTGTGGAGCAACCGGAGACGCGGCATTTTGTTCCCGGGCCTCTTGGCGAATGCAGGAACGACACCGGCCGCGCAACCAAATCGCCGACGCCTCGTTGTCGGGCGAGAGGAGACTGCGATGAAAAAGCGCTCAATCCTGCTGCTTATGGCAGCTCTGACTGTTGCGGGTTGCGACAACAATATCCAGCCGACCAAGGCCCCTGGCGACACGGTCGATCAGAACCCGCAGGTCGACAAGAATCCGGTGCCGAAGTCGACGACCGGCGGCGATCAGCCCGGCACGCCGCCGAAACAATGACCGCCTCAAATGGCGTCGATCGGACAAGCGGCGCCGGTCAAGGAAGGTGGCCGGCGCCGCTTGGGAGGAAGCTGATGGCGCCGGCCAGGCGGAGATCAGGCCCGCCGCACATCCAAGGATAGCCGAGTCTTTCCGCAGCGTCATGGTCGATAGCGTACAGACGGCACGCCCCTGTGGACAAACCTGCCGGCCACAGCAGCGTTTGTTCATCACATAGTTCGTTCTTCCCATGGAACAAACCAAGCTGCTGCGTGTTTGGATGTCGATCGGACGCTCCCAAGGCCGCCGTTCACGAAAGAACCCGCTCTCCTTGTCCCCCCTCAGGATAGCGGGTTCTTTTTGCGTCTTGCGGGAAGTCGCGGCGCGCGGGGTCGACATCACCAGCTTTGTCGGTTTTCGCGGCTTATGCGGCGAACCGGGGCTCAAGCCCTTGCGAAGCATGGTTGTCCCGTGCAAAAGCCCGGCCATGCTGATCATCAACGACCTTTCGCTCCGCATGGCCGGACGCCTGCTTCTCGACCATGCCTCGCTGACCTTGCCGGCCGGCAGCAAGGCTGGCCTTGTCGGCCGCAACGGCACCGGCAAGACGACCTTGTTCAAGGCGATCACCGGCGATCTCGCCTCCGAAACCGGCTCGATCAGCCTGCCCAAGAACACGCGCATCGGCCAGGTCGCGCAGGAAGCGCCGGGCACCGAGGAGCCGCTGATCGAGATCGTGCTCAAGGCCGATCTTGAACGGAGTGCGCTGCTCGAAGAGGAAAAGACGGCGACCGATCCGCACCGCATCGCCGACATCCACATGCGGCTGGCCGATATCGATGCGCACTCGGCCGAGTCACGCGCGGCCACCATTCTCGCCGGCCTCGGCTTCGACGATGCCGCGCAGCGGCGCCCGGCCTCGTCCTTCTCCGGTGGCTGGCGCATGCGCGTCGCGCTGGCCGCCGTGTTGTTTGCCGAGCCCGATCTGCTGCTGCTCGACGAGCCGACCAACTATCTCGACCTCGAAGGCACGCTGTGGCTGGAAAACTACGTGTCGAAATACCCGCACACCGTGCTGCTGATTTCGCACGATCGCGACCTGCTCAACCGCGCCGTCAACTCGATCGTCCATCTCGACCAGAAGAAGCTGACCTTCTGGCGCGGCGGCTACGACCAGTTCGAGCGTCAATACACCGAGCAGCGCGAATTGCAGGAGAAGGGCCGGGTCAAGCAGGAAGCCGCGCGCAAGCACATGGAATCCTTCGTCGAGCGCTTCCGCGCCAAGGCGTCGAAGGCGAGGCAGGCGCAGTCGCGCATCAAGGCGCTGGAGAAGATGAAGCCGATCGCCGCGATCGTGAACGACGCGGTGCGGCCGTTCTCCTTTCCGGAGCCGGTGAAGTCGGTGGCCTCGCCGATCATTGCGCTGAACAACGTCAACGTCGGCTACACCGAGGGCGAGCCGATCCTGAAGAAGATGACGCTGCGCATCGATGCCGACGATCGCATCGCGCTGCTCGGCGCCAACGGCAACGGCAAGTCGACTTTCGCCAAGCTTTTGGCCAGCCGGCTGAAGCCGGAGACCGGCAGCATGACGGTCGCGCCCGGGCTGAAGGTAGCAATCTTCGCCCAGCACCAGCTCGACGACCTCAGGCCCGACGAAAACGCCTATGAGCATGTCCGCCGGCTGATGCCGGAGGCGCCGGAATCCAAGGTGCGCGGCCGTGTCGCCCAGTTCGGCCTGACCACCGAGAAGATGAACACCGCCGCCAAGGACCTGTCCGGCGGCGAGAAGGCGCGGCTTTTGATGGGCCTGTCGGCCTTCGAGGGGCCGAACCTGTTCATCCTCGACGAGCCGACCAACCATCTCGACATCGACAGTCGTGAATCGCTGATCCACGCGCTGAACGATTTTCCCGGCGCGGTCATCCTGATCTCGCACGACCGCCATCTGCTCGAAGCGACCGCCGACCGGCTGTGGCTGGTCAAGGACGGCGCGGTTAACCCATATGACGGCGACCTCGAGGATTACAAGACGCTGGTCACCGGCGTCTCCGGCGACCGCCGCGGCAAGCGCGAGGCGGACAAAGCGTCGAAGGCCGACCGCCGCCGCGATGCAGCCGCGCGCCGCGCCGCCTTCGAGCCGCTGGCCAAGGAAATCCGCGCCACCGAAGCGCTGATGGACCGCCTCCGCAAGCGCATCGACCTGATCGAGGACGAGCTCGCCAATCCGGCCGTCTACGAAAAGGACCCCTCGACCGCGACAAGGCTGGCCAAGGAGCGCTCACAACTTGCGCAACAGCTGGCCGGCCATGAGGAAAAATGGCTGTCGATGTCGGCGGAGTACGAGGAAGGCACGGCGGAGTAGGTGAGCGTAATCTCCCCGCTCGTGGGTTCCCGCCTGCTGACAGCCATTTGGAGCCGCCGGTCGTTGGAGTTTGATCAAGAGCGAGTCACACCGACGACGTAGCGATTCTTCACGCCCCCCTCTGTCCTGCCGGACATCTCCCCCACTTGGGGGGAGATTGGCTCGTCATCTGGCCCTACACCTGGTTGTCCAAAGCAGCTAGTTTGCTCCCATGAATCAGCACGCGAAGCTCAAAATCGGCCATTCGGCCTGTCCGCATGATTGCCCATCGACCTGCGCGCTCGAGGTCGAGCTGCTCGATGAAAAGCGCATCGGTCGCGTCCATGGCGCCAAGGCCAATAGCTATACGGCCGGCGTCATCTGCGCCAAGGTCGCCCGTTACGCCGATCGCGTCCATCATCCCGACCGCCTGCTGAAGCCGCTGGTGCGGGCCGGCGCCAAGGGCGAGGGCGCCTGGAAGGAAGCGAGCTGGGAGGCGGCGCTTGATCTGGTCGCTGAAAAATTCATCGCGGCGGAGGCAAAATACGGCTCGGAGACGGTCTGGCCCTATTACTATGCCGGCACGATGGGGCTGGTGCAGCGCGACGGCATCGAGCGGCTCAGGCACGCCAAAAAATACTCCGGCTTCTTCGGTTCGATCTGCACCAATCTGGCCTGGACCGGCTGGATGATGGGCGCCGGCGCGCTGCGCGGCCCCGACCCGCGCGAAATGGCAAAGTCCGACTGCGTGGTGATCTGGGGCACCAACGCCGTGGTCACGCAGGTCAACGTCATGACCCACGCCATCAAGGCGCGCAAGGAACGCGGCGCCAAGATCGTCGTCATCGACGTCTACGAAAATGCAACGATGAAGCAGGCCGATCTCGGCCTGGTGCTGAAGCCCGGCACCGACGGCGCGCTGGCGTGCGCTGTCATGCACGTGCTGTTCCGCGACGGCATGGCCGACCGCGCCTATCTGGAAAAATACACCGACGACCCGCACGGTCTGGAAGCGCATCTCAAGACGCGGACGCCGCAATGGGCCGCTGATATCACCGGGCTTTCTGTCGACGAAATCGAGGCCTTCGCCCGTCTCGTCGGCACGACGAAGAAGACCTATTTCCGCCTCGGCTACGGTTTTTCGCGGCAGCGCAACGGTTCGGTCAACATGCATGCCGCAGCCTCGATCGCGGCGGTCACCGGCTGCTGGCAGTATGAGGGAGGCGGCGCCTTCCATACCAATTCGGGCATCTTCAAGCTCAACCAGGAGCTGCTCGAAGGCACACAGATGCGCGACCCCGCGATCCGTCATCTCGATCATTCGCGCATCGGCCCGGTGCTGACCGGGGCTGAGGATGCGCTCTATGGCGGCCCGCCGGTGACGGCGCTGCTGATCCAGAACACCAATCCGGTGAATGTCGCGCCGGAGCAGCGGCTGGTGAAGCAAGGTTTTCTGCGCGACGATCTGTTTTCCTGCGTGCACGAGCAGTTCATGACCGACACCGCCAAGCTCGCCGATGTGGTGCTGCCGGCGACGATGTTTCTCGAGCATGACGACGTCTACAAGGGTGGCGGCAACCAGCACATCACACTCGGGCCGAAGCTGATCGACCCGCCGGAAGGTCCGCGCACCAACCATTTCGTCATCGAGGAGCTCGGCAAAAGGCTCGGTGTCGCCGATCGTCCTGGCTTCGGCATGACCGAGCAGCAGCATATCGACATCATTCTGGGCAAGCGCGGGCTGGGCAGCTTTTCGAGCCTGAAAGAGCAGAAATGGGTCGATTTGCAGCCGGATTTCGAGGCGGCGCACTTCCTCGACGGCTTCGGCCATGCCGACAAGAAGTTCCATTTTCGCGCCGACTGGACGGGCCAGGCGTCGCCCAACCGGCCACCGAAAAGCATGGGCCTGTTCGGGCCGGTGGCGAGCCTGCCGGAATTCCCCGACCATGTCGACCTGATCGAAGTGGCGGACGCGGCGCACCCGTTCCGGCTGACCACCTCGCCGGCGCGCAATTTCCTCAATTCGACCTTTGCCGAAACGCCGGTGTCGCAGGCAAAAGAGCGCCGGCCGGAGCTGCTCGTGCATCCCGATGATGCGGCGGCACTCGGCGTCGCCGACGGCGGCCGTGTCGAGGTCGGCAACCAGCGTGGCGAAGTGGTGCTGCACGCAAAGCTGTTCGACGGCATCAAGCGCGGCGTCGTCGTCGCCGAAGGCATCTGGCCGAACAGCGCCCATGAGCGCGGCGAGGGCATCAACGTGCTGACCGGCGCCGATGCGCCAGCGCCCTATGGCGGCGCCGCCTTCCACGACAACAAGGTCTGGCTGCGCCCGGCGGATTGAGCGTCGGAACGATATCTCCATCCGGCCGTTTTCGCGTGGCGGGTGGAGGCATTGTCATGGCAGAAGTGTTGCCGGCGCCGGATCCCATCGGAAGGACACTGTCGTCCGGCGAACTCGTAACCACGATGTCCCACTTTCATCGCGCCGAGATTGCGCGCATGGCTGGGTGGCGTGACCGCCTGGACCGGACGAGCAACTGGGCGATAACCGTTGTCGCGGCGATGCTCTCCGTTTCGCTTTCGACAGCCAGCGCTCACCATGGCGTGCTGCTGTTTGCCATGCTGCTTGTCCTGCTGCTGCTGTGGATAGAGGCCCGCCGATATCGCTTCTTCGACTTCTATCGGGCTCGCGTGCGCCAGTTCGAACGGCACTATTTCGCGCAGATATTCTCGCCGCAGCCGGACTTCGCGTCCGATTGGCTGTTGATCGTCGGCGAGAGCCTGCGCGCGCCGAAATTCCTGATTTCGCAACGCGTGGCTTTGGCGCGCCGCCTGCGTCGCAATTACATTTACATGCTGCTGATTCTGCTGCTGGCCTGGATCCTCAAACTGTCGACCCCCAGTCTTCTGACCGAAGGCGTCCGCATCGGCTTCGTCGGGTCGATGCGTGAGGCCGTCGCCAGTGCTGCGCTGGGTCCCGTTCCTGGTGGCGCCATCGTCGTGCTGGTCGCCGTCCTCTATGCAGGCCTGCTGGTGACAGCCTTTCTGACAGAGAGCGACGACGGCGAACTCTCCTTCGGTGACGTCCACGTCTAGCAACGCAACGCCCTGTCGCGCGTTGTTGGACACGTGCATTGGGCGATGGGGGTTTCATGGCTTGGCAGGCTCCGACACGTTCCAGCCTGACACTGCTGGTTTGCGCTTTCGTCCCCGCGGGCGCGGCCTGGGCAGCGGAGACGCTCGTTGCCGGTACCCGGGCCTCCGGCATGGGTGGTTCGGGCGAAGGCGCTTTCGTCGCCGAGATCGTGCTTCTGCTGCTTGTTGGGCGCGGCCTGGGCGAAGTGCTGCAGCGTTATGGCCAGCCGGCAATCATGGGCCAACTGATCGGCGGCATCCTGCTCGGTCCTTCGCTGTTCGGCTGGCTGTGGCCGTCGGCCCAGCACCTGATCTTTCCCAGCGATCCTGCGCAAAAGGGCATGATCGACGCCGTCTCGCAGCTCGGCATCCTGATGCTGCTTTTGCTGACCGGCATGGAGACGGACCTGCGGCTGGTGCGCCGGGTTGGCGCGGCCTGTTTTTCCATTTCGGCGACCGGCATTGTGGTGCCCTTCATCTGCGGTTTCGCGCTGGCGCAATTCCTGCCGGACGCACTGCTGGCCGACGCGACGCAACGCACCGTCGCCGGGCTGTTCCTGGGCACCGCGCTGTCGATCTCGTCGGTCAAGATCGTCGCCATGGTGGTGCGCGAGATGAACTTCATGCGCCGCAACCTCGGACAGGTGATTATTTCCTCGGCGATTATCGAGGACACGATCGGCTGGCTTATCATCGCCGTAACCTTCGGCATCGCCACCAATGGCAGGCTGCAGTTCGCGCCGCTGGTGACCACCATCGCCGCAGTGGCACTGTTCATGGTGTTCTCCTTCACCATCGGCCGCCGTCTTGTCTTCACCTTGATCCGCTGGACCAACGATCAATTCCGCAGCGAGTTTGCGGTGATCACCATGATCCTCATCATCATGGGCGTGATGGCGCTGATCACCAACATGATAGGCGTCCATACCGTGCTGGGGGCGTTCGTCGCCGGTATCCTTGTCGGGGAATCGCCCATCCTCTCCAGCCATATCGAAGGCCAACTTCGCGGCGTCATCACCGCGCTGTTCATGCCGATCTTCTTCGGCATGGCGGGGCTTTCCGCCGATCTCACCGTGCTTGCCGATCCGACGCTTGCCATGCTGACGGGCGCTCTCGTGGTCATCGCCAGCATCGGCAAGTTTGGCGGCGCCTTCATCGGCGCCAGGCTCGCCGCCATGTCGTTCAAGGAAGCAATCGCCGTCGGCAGTGCCATGAACGCGCGCGGCTCGACCGAGGTCATCGTCGCCAGCATCGGCCTGTCGATGAACATCCTGTCGCACAATCTCTTCACCATGATCGTCACTATGGCCGTGATCACCACGCTGGCCATGCCGCCCATGCTGCGCTGGGCGCTCGGCCGGCTGCCGGTTGGGCACGACGAGCAGCAGCGGGTCGAGCGCGAGGCGTTGGATGAATACGGCTTCATTTCCAGGCTGGAGCGGCTGCTGGTGCTGGTCGACGACAGCAGGATCGGCAAGTTCACTGCATATCTCGCCGGACTGGTCGGCGGAGGCAGCGGCATGCCCACCACCTTGCTTCAGCCGAAGGACGGCCGAATTGACAGGCCAACCGACAGCAAAGGACAGGAGCGCACCCTGAAGGAAATCAAGAAGGGTGCAAAAAAAAGCGCCCGGGCGGTGAAACGGATTGAAGATACGCTTGTCGGCAAAGTCCACCTGACGGCCCGCACCGAATTGGAAGCCACCGGTGAGACGATCGCCGAGGAGGCCCGCAAGGGATACGGCCTGCTGCTGGTCGGGCTTGACAATGTGCTGACCGCCGATGGCGCCTTCGCGCCGGCCCTCAACGACATTGCCGGAGGATTTGACGGCCCGCTTTGCCTGGTCCTGAACGGCGGCAATGCTGGCGAAAAGATGCCGACGCTGAAGGCCGGCACCAGCATTCTCGTCCCCGTCAACGGTACTCAAGTGGCGCGTCGCGCCGCCGACTTGGCGCTGGCGCTGGCCCGTCCAAACCGGGCGCGGATCAAGGTTCTCTACGTCTCGCAAAAGGCAGCCAAGGGCCGCAGGTCGACATCGGTGTCGCATAGCCGCGAAGAGGCCGTCCTGAAAGACATCGCCGACCTGGCCAGCCGCTATGGCCTGCATATCGACACCGCGTTCCATACTCGCGTCACACCCGACAAGGCGATCACCCGGGAGGCGGCCAAAGGCGCGGCGATCGTCGTAATGGGCGTCACCCAACGTCCGGGTGAGGACCTGTTCTTCGGTGAAACCGCCGGCGCTGTTTTAGCCGCCTGCAACTGCCCCGTCGTGCTTCTGGCCAGCGCGCGGCCCAAGCACGACGCTGCTGGCGCCGAGCTGGCAGCGTGAATTTCACGGCGCATCAGCCAATCGAGAACAGATCGTCCTGTCCGGAAACCACAAGCCGCAAATCGACGACGATTCAAACGGCATCTGGCGCCGGCTCTTGCTGGTGCCCTGACGATCCAGATCGGCGACCCGATCGACCGGGAACTGCTGCGCTAGCTAGCGCCGAGATCCACGCGGTCTTTGCCTGGGCAGGAAGCGACGCGACCCCGCCATGTGACCGGCAGCCGACGACAAGGAAAGCTGATTGACCTGTATCACGCCTTTGAAAAGTTCGCCGGGAGGCGTGTTCGCCTTCAATCGCTCGACGTCTTAAAGCGCTTCGCCAAATCGGCCGAGCGCAGCTTCGAAGGTCCTGACGGTCAGATGAAGCAATTCCAGAAGTCGATCAAACGGCGAGCCTTTCTATCGCGGCATCGGCATTCGCACCGAATGGCAGTCGCAGGGCGACCATGGCATGGACATGGGAAGGATAAGCGGCGAGGCTATTCGTAAATTTTCGCCAGATTTCCCAGTCCTTCGGCAAAATTTCGCACCTGCTTCTGAATTATCACGGCGTCTATGGCGATCGTTTTGAGTTCATGGGCAAGCGAGAGTCCCGCCTCGGTCGTTTTTTTACCCATCAGTTCCTTGATATGAACCCATCTCGGCCTGAAATTCTTCACCATAAGCGTCATAACTTCAAGATTCGAGGTCATCTCCGGCCCAAAGAGACGAAGGCCGGACTCGATCGCTTTCATCTCAAGTCCAATTTCGATACGATCGCAAAAGATCTTCAGCTTGTTAATCTCTTCACTCGTCGGGCGGGGAGGAGATTTGACTTCGAACTTTTTGTAGTTTCCCGCCGCGCTTTCTGCGTCATTGGCAATTCCAAGAAAATAGTTCGCCAGATAGCCCGCGCGTTCTGCTGTAAGCCTATCGCTTCGCAAATTGAGTTTAATTAACTCGTCATGTCGTTTCTGCTGGCGCTCTTCGGTCTTGTTCATGGCATTGACCGTTATGAACGCTGCAGCGACTGCCAAAGCGCCCGCGAAAAGCGTCTGATAATCGTAAAGCCATCTGGCTTGATGGTTGAGGTCGGACCAAGCCATTCCCACGATGAAACCTATGACTGCCGAGGTAATGGCCACAAACCATGCTTCGTGTCTTTCCATTTCGGAAATCTCCCGCCTGATCCTACCGTGCGGCCAGCCTTCGGCAACAGGCGCTGCAAGCTAGCTCGCAGTTCGATGTGCTCCAGTATCGAGGCGGCGTCATTTCCCTATCGCCTTGTCAATGACCTCAGTAAAGTTCGGCGGTTCGATACTATCGCTGCCATGTCCTGGCGGCGGCCTGCACAGAGCTTGCAGGATCAACGCGCGATCCTCCTTCGTTGCCGCTTGCTGCTCGATCATCTTGTAGTACGTTTCAATGATCGTGGCTCGCTGACGCGCATCGTCCATCAACAGCATAGATCGCATATTGAACCGGACCACGAGTCTAATCAGCCAAAAATAAAGCGCCAGCGGTATTGTGACCACCACCAATCGGCTAACAGTGGCGACAGTCAAGACAACGGGATTCGTTACGTCGCTGTTTTCAATGCCAGCTGCCTCGGTTAGATGCTTTAGTAGCACGATGACTGCATCATTGTCGTAAATGGCCCATGCCGGCAGTACTACCAAAAGAATGAATAGGACAAAGCCAGAAGTCACAAGTGCCCACCAGGATCCGCTCGCGCGATCGGTCCAATAAATCCTTACGCCTTGATAGGCAGATCTCGCTTTTGTCGCATCGAGGAAGCTGGAGAGCTTATCGTCCGCATCTTGCGTACTGGCGTCGATGACTGCTTGGAACGCTTCGATCTGCCCGCTCAGATCCTTGGCCCGATTCTCAAAGGCCCCTGCCTGCTTCGCGGCATTTTCTGCTGCCTCCAGTGCACCGTTTGCGCGCTCGGTCAAACTTTCAGTGGTTTCTCGAAGGGTATTAGAAGTCAGCGCAGCTTGGCTTCTTAAGTCGTCAATGAGGGTGTTAGATTTGGATGTGATCTCTTCCAACCTCTCAGCAACAATGCCTGTTCCGTCGAGCGGGGCATCTTCCACAACTCTCCAGGCGGAATAACTACCCAACTCCCGGATGACGGCAAATGGCGTGTTTGTGATATTCGGTTTCACAAATCGCCCCATCTCGTAGATGAGGCCGGCAGCGAAAGCTGCAGCGATGTCTTCGGGGCTTTGTGCTCGAGATTTGCCTATCTTCACAGCTTCGTCGAGCGAGTCATTGGTAACAATCGGGATTTCAGAAAACAGAACGCTTCGGCCTTCAACTTCAAGCACTGTGGCAGGCGCAGTGGTTGTGGCGTGGTTGATCAAGCCATCCGTGAAATCCTTAAGGCTGCTATAGACATCGGTCTCATTATTTCTCAGGCGGATCATCCTTTCCGCAAAAGCCTGGGCAATTCCCTTATAGATCTCAGTCTGCTGCTGCGCGTAAAGAGAAGTTGCCTCGCGCGAATTTTGGCCACCAGGGTCGTAGCTGTTCATCTTCAGAATCGATCTGACGTCGTTATAAGTAATCGCGTCCACTCTGATTCCCCCTCAAGCGCTAAATACATGGTCTTTCAGGGCGCGATATTGCGCAAGTGGCAGAAAATTCTCTCCCTTCGGTGTCGCGCGGCGAGGCTCGGCATCGCGCTGTCGGCACTCCGGCAAGTGGCGGCAATGCCGGCCTCTCTTACTCGCCGCGCGATCAGCATTGCGAAAGGAACAGGAACAATACAAAGCGAACCGAACGGTTCGGTTCTGTTAACGGAGTGTATAGGAAGCGGTGGACGCCGGCTCACAAAATGTCCACGCTGAAAATCACCATTGACCGCATAACAAACTGAAAAGAAAGAAGAACATTGTGGCGCAAGGAGCTGCATGTCGAATTTCAAGCGGCCAATTTGGCGCACCCGTACAAAATTTTCGTGATTGGAAACGACAGGCTTGCCGACCCATCTCGGGGTGGTCCGAGCGACGCGAATTCCTCCCGAGGCACGCCACTTGACGGACAGACCAAAGAACTACCGGAGTACCGAAATGACCAAGCTCGCTCTTACCGCCGCCGCCATCCTCGTTGCCACCGGCACTGCTTTTGCCGGCAGCGACCATTATGGCTCGGACAACGTCAACCAGCCGGCCGCTGCTGCTGCTGCCAACGTCGACAACACCTTCACCGGTTCGATCCGCAAGCCAGTTACTTCCGAGCGTACCGGTGCCAAGATAACCTCCGAGTCGGTGGCGCCTGAATCCGGCCAAGGCATCTGGGGCCGCTGATTATCACGGCCCGCAACACAAAGAGCGGCGGGCTTGGCCCGCTACTCTTGCTTTCGCGTATCAACGGGCGTGTGCGCCGAATAGCATCCTGCGCCAATCGAATACGTTGATCTGCAGGTTTCATCTGTAGCCACAATCTCGGTTGCTGAAATCGTCCAGCAACGTGCACATCGGAAAAAGCCGGGTGCGTATTCGTCGGCGCGGACAGCGCTCTCATCTCGAATGCGTCGAAAGCAACGACAACTCACGAATGACCAGTACACTGGAGTACCTGAAATGACCAAGATTGCTCTTACCGTCGCCACCATCGTCCTCGTCGCCACGGGCAGCGCCTTTGCAGGCAGTGATCACTATGGTTCGGACGGCGTCAACCAGCCGGCCGCGCCTGTTGGCAACGCGCCTGTCGGCACCATCGACAGCGGGTTTACCGGTTCCATCCGCAAGCCGCTGACGGCCGAGCACAACGCCGTCGACACCGAGGCGACGACCCGGTTCGGCACGGATCAACCCGTAGTGCCCCAATCTGGCCGGGGCAACTGGGGCCGATAGTTCCTCAAACCCCGGAGCACGAAGAGCGGCGGGCTTGGCCCGCCGCTCTTGTTTGTGCGAAGCCGGGTTTGGCCGAAAGGTCGGCGATCCCCCGGCCTGTCAGGCAGTCCCTAGCGAAGATCCTTCGGCCAAATGCAGTGCGTCAGTCGGGCGCTGCCGAAGGTGAGACCGGTCCAATCGCCGTCGACGTCGAACCGAGCCAGGGCCGCGGTGGGGTATTTTTCCGCCAGCTTCTTCAGCGCCGCTTGGTCCGATCCAGCCCCGGCAAGCCCGCGCGCGAACTCCTCCAGCCCGGGATTGTGGCCAAGCACCAGCAGCGTTCCAGTCCCCGCCTTTACTTGCCGCACCTTGGCGAGGATGTCCGCCGCCGCTGCCTCGTAGAGCGCCTGGGAAAATTTGGCCTGCACCTTCGCCGGCAATTCCGCCGAGACGAGCCGCCACGTGTCGCGGGTGCGCAGCGCCGGCGACACCAGCGCCAGCTCCGGCAGCCAGCCGCGCCGGGCCAGTTCGCGCCCGACCAGTGGTGCTACCTTCAGCCCGCGCGCGGACAGCGGCCGGTCGACGTCGATGAGGTCGGGATCGTCCCAACTCGACTTGGCGTGACGCAGGAGCAGCAGTTGCTTCATGGATTCAACTCAAGTCCAAGGGATGTCGGGCTGAAAGTCTTTCCCATATCCGCCGCCATGTCTTGCACCTGTGACGGTATCAAAACTCGCCCAAAGTGCACCAAAGATGAACAGGCCTACACGCCGTTCATCTTTATCCCATCTGACCAAAATGTCTGCTTCAGTGATGGCCCAATCGCCCGATCGAACGTGAATTGCACCGACGACGGGACCTACTCGTCCGTCCTCGATCCGACAGAGATAAAAATATGCCGTGGCACTTTTCGGATCGTCCGCCTCGTCGTACTCGAAGACGCCGGCGAGATCACGCTTTGTCCGGATCGCGCTGTCGAAAACGTCCATTTGCTTGTCCGCAATCTATCAAAACAATGCCGAGACATCGCGTGCGCCATGCACGACGCGGACGATTTCGACCCGCTGTTCGGCCAGGCGATAAAGCACGAGATAATTGCCGATCGTCAACGCTCGCACATCGGCAGCGATGTCGGGCCTCTTGGGACCGGATTCCGGGAATGTGCCCAATTGCACGATGCGCTCGGCAATAGCATCCAAAAAGCGGTCCGCGGCAAGCGGGTTGTCCCTTGCAATGCCAAACCAAATATCGATCAGGTCGTCTTCTGCCGCCGGACTGCGGACAATGCGGATGTCAGCCATTCCGCCGGTTTTTGCTGGTGTTGCCCAACCGGCTGCGGGCTTTCCGTTTTATGTCCTCGATGTCGAACGGCGCAAACGGACCGCTCTCCAGCCCTTCCGTCCAGGCTTTCCGCAACCGCTCCGCTTCGGCCTCGCGCAAGGGCTGGCGAAGCCGCCATTCGCGCAGTGCCTCGCGGATCACTTCACTTGCCGAACCGTACTGCCCGCTGGCCACCGCGCCTTTGACCATGTCCAGCAGTTCCGGGGAAAGCGCTACGCTGACTTTTTCGACTGTCGCCATCAAACCGTCTCCTCACGAAGACGGTAGCAAAATTTGCTACCAAATTCAAGAACTGACCCTCACGGCGTGATCCGCGCCAGGTGCTCGAGATCGGTCTCTTCGCGCAGCGGGTCGGGCGCGATCACCACCGACGTGGCGTTGTCGGCATCGTCGGCGAAGCGCGAAAACACCGTGCGGCCGCCTTCCATCCGCGCCTTGCCTTCGGCGACAAGGCCCAACGCCAGCGGATAAAGCTGGTGCTCGGCCTTGAGCACGCGCGCGGCCAGCGTGTCCTCATTGTCGCCGACCATCACCGGCACGGCGGCCTGGGCGATGATCGGCCCGTCATCCATGTCGAGCGTGACGAAATGCACCGTGCAGCCATGGATGCGCATGCCTGCGCGGAGGGCCCGCGCATGCGTATCCAGCCCCTTGAAGGCAGGCAGCAGGGCAGGGTGGATATTGATCATGCGGCCCTGCCGCTTCTCCACGAAGCGCGCGCCGAGGATGCGCATATAGCCGGCCAGCGCGACGATCTCGGCGCCGAACGACAAGAGGGCCGCATCGATCGCCTCGTCATGGGCTTCCTTGCTGGCATAGTCGGAGCGCGAAATCACTCTGGTGGCGATGCCGCGCGCCGCGGCGATGCCAAGGCCGGCGGCATTGGCGCGGTCGGAGATGACGCCGACGATCTCGGCCGGATAGGCCGGGTTGCTCGCCGCCGCAACCAGCGCCGTCATGTTGGAGCCGCGCCCCGAGATCAGTACGACCGTCCGTTTCCTGGTCATAGGCCAATCGAGCCCCGATAGATGACGCCGGCATCGCGGCGCGGCACGATCTGGCCGATCGGCGTCACCGTCTCGCCGGCCTCCTGCAGAACGGCAGCGACCTGCGCCGCCTGGCCGGAGGCGACGACCAGGATCATGCCGATGCCGCAATTGAAGGTCCGCATCATCTCTTCCGGCGCGACGCCGCCGGTCTTGGCCAGCCATGAGAACACCGGCGGTACCTCGATGGCGCCGAGATCGAGCTCGGCCGAAAAATCCTTGGGCAGAACGCGCGGGATATTTTCGGGAAAGCCGCCGCCGGTGATATGGGCCAGCGCCTTGATGCCGTGCGTGTTGCGGATCGCCTTGAGGATCGACTTGACGTAGATGCGCGTCGGCTCGAGCAGCGCCTCGGCCAGCGTCGCCTCGTCATTGAACGGCGCCGGATCGCCCCAGCCAAGGCCGCTTACCGCGACGATGCGGCGGACCAGCGAAAAGCCGTTCGAATGCAGGCCCGAGGAGGCAAGGCCGAGCAGCACGTCGCCTTCGACGATGTCGTCGGTCGGCAGCAGCTGGCCGCGTTCGGCGGCACCGACGGCAAAGCCGGCAAGGTCATAATCCTTGTCGTGATACATGCCGGGCATTTCCGCCGTCTCGCCGCCGATCAGCGCGCAACCGGCCTGCCGGCAGCCCTCGGCGATGCCGCCGACGATCGAAGCACCCTGGTCGGGATCGAGCTTGCCGGTGGCGAAATAGTCGAGGAAGAACAGCGGCTCGGCGCCCTGCACGACGATGTCGTTGACGCACATGGCGACCAGGTCGATGCCAATCGTGTCATGCTTGCCGGCGTCGATGGCGATCTTCAGCTTGGTGCCGACGCCGTCATTGGCGGCGACCAGCACCGGATCGGTGAAGCCGGCTGCCTTGAGGTCGAACAGGCCGCCGAAGCCGCCGATCTCGCCATCGGCGCCCGGCCGGCGGGTGGCGCGCACCAGCGGCTTGATCTTCTCGACCATGAGGTTGCCGGCATCGATGTCGACGCCCGCTTCGGCATAGGTGAGCCCGTTCTTGCGCTTGCTCATTTCCGGCGCCTGCTCATCTGTTGCGCTTGCCTGTCGCTGTTTTCACTCGCGTGCGGGCTCTTCGCATGAACGGTTTTGCCCCGCAAGGCAAGCGCGCGATTAATGGTGTTTTCAGTTGGATGCCGCGGGAACCGGGCGTGATACACTCCAACAATAAAAAGAAATCCCTGCCAGAATTGCGGCGAGGCCACCGACGGTGGCAAGAGACCTGATCTCACCGTCGAAGGGCTGAGTTCCATACGAGAAGCCGGCGGCGAGCAAAGCCGCCGCGGCAGCCCACAGACCTGGATTTACAACGACCGACCGCGCGAACAGGAACGCCACGACCGCAGCCGTCAGCCAGAGGGGCCAAAAGACGACCACGCCCACGGCCAGCTCAAGAGCGAAGGCCCACAGAAGATCTTGCGTCGCTATGTTGCGGTGCGGGGCTCCGAAAGATGCGAAAGCCAGCAGACTTTCTGTCAGTCCGGCCAGATAGCAAAGCGTTACTTGCCAAGCGATTGTGATTCTCTGCGCCATCGTCATTCAGCAGTGGGGAAATAGGCTGTCGCTTCGCGGGCTCTTCGCTTGAACGGCCGCACCTCGCAAGGATGACGGCGGGATCAGACGGTCTTGGCTCGACAAAGGAGTGGACAGTCGCCCAAGCTGCCCCCCCTTATGGACGCCTCTCTCGTTCCGCCAGAACCATGTCGACGCGGTCGAGTTGTGCCTTGGCGTAGCCGCTCAGCGCTATTCCGCCATTGTTCGTTCGAATCCAGTGCACAGCCTGCTTCACCCGCTCGTAGTGCCCAAGCTCGATTTCGCAGGCAATCAGCGCGAGGATTCGAACTGCGAAGGGCTGTGTGAATTCGTAAGGTTTGTCGAGCAACTCGCTATGTCCGGCGACGTAACTGGCGAGGTCCGGGTTCTGAGCCCTGATCCGTCGCGCCAGCTCGACATATTTCCCCAGCAACCTGTCTATGCTCGTCTGGTCAAGGTGCTCGAAGTAACGAGCATAAGCTTTCAGCTCATTGTTAAATATCGTTTCAGGATGAAACTGCGACAGTCCGGGCCAGATCCATTTTTTGCCGTACAGCCTTTCAAGCAACGGCCTGACGGTAAGAAAGTCCAGGTAAACGAGCATGTTCAAATGAACATCGCCATGGCTTGCAGTAAAGGCCTCTTCGAGAATCAGGCTGATATCGTCGCTCCGGTCGACTTCGAAGACGCCTTTCCGGATGCGGCGAAAGCCATGTCCCGTCATGAACGTATCGAGATACTTACGCGCTTCGCCAACGGCCAAAGACAAGGTTCCACTCCCTCTCTGTTGCGCATCGTGCCTTGCTAGCGGCCTATTAGTCCATCCACAGCGCGCCTTGTTTCCTAACGGCCAAAGGATAGCGCGCTTCGGGCTCGCTTCCATTTGGTTAGTTCAACGCTGGCTATTCTTCACGCACCTCTGCGTTGATTGCAAATTGCGCGGCGAAAGCCCGGATATAAGCCGGCCGAGCTTCCCCGCGCGCTACATAGGCAGCCAAGTTTTGATATTCGTCCAAAATGCCTGACATTCTTAGTCGCAGCAGCACCGATACCATCAATAAATCGCCTGCGCTGAACGTATCATCGAGCCAGTCGGCGACGCCCAAGTGGGCCGAGAGTTTGTCCAGCCGAGCGCGAACACGGTCCTTTACCAACGGCAAGCGCTCCTCGCTCCAAGGCTTGTCACGTTCGAATATTCTTGCCGTCGTTAATTCGAGGATCGGCGGCTCGACGGTGTTAAGTGCGGCAAACATCCACGTGATCGCACGCGCGCGGGCATTGCGATCCTTCGGCAGCAATCCCGCATGCTGCTCAGCAAGGTGAAAGACGATCGAGCCGGTTTCGAACAGCGAGAGAGAACCTTCCTCATAGGTGGGGATCTGGCCGAAGGGATGGATGGCCAGATGGCCAGGCGCCTTCATTTCTGCGAAGGAAACAAGACGAACCTCATACGGCTGCCCCACTTCTTCGAGCGCCCAGCGAACGCGCGTATCGCGCGCCAGTCCCTTGCCGCCATCGGGCGATCGTTCAAATGCTGTGATAGTGATTGTCATCGCGTCCGTTTCCTTGCTGGGCAAATTTCCTCGGCTTCCTATCGTGAGACGAATGAGCCTCCCCGAAATCGACATCGGTCTTGACCTATTTCATTGCTGGCGCCCTCGTGGGGAGATTGGCAGCTTCTGTGTCGCTTCTCACTTGCCGTAACCCTCCATCTCCATCATGTATCGACAAACAAGAGCGACGGGATATGCGTTTGACCATCCCCAACATGATCACGATCATGCGCTTCGTGCTGGTGCCGGCCGTGGTGCTGGCCATGCTGCAGGAACGCTGGGACTGGGCCTTTGCCGGCTTCCTCATTGCCGGCATTTCCGACGGCGTCGACGGCTTCATCGCCCGTCATTTCAACCAGTTTTCCAGGCTCGGCGCCTATCTCGATCCGATGGCCGACAAGCTGCTGCTGGTCTCGGTTTTCGTGGTCCTGGGCTTCAGCGGCGAACTGCCGCTGTGGCTGGTCGTTACCATGGTGTCGCGCGACGCACTGATCGTCTGCGCCGTGCTTTTATCCACCGTCATGGCGCATCCGGTCGAGATGAAGCCGCTCCTGGTGTCGAAGGCCAACACCGCGATCCAGATCGTGCTGGCGGCAGTGGTGTTGGGCGAACTCGCCTTCGACATCCGTCTCGATCCGCTGAGGCCGGCCCTCATATTGCTGTCCGGGGTCTTGACCGTGGCTTCGGCCGCGGCCTATCTCGTGGCTTGGCTGAGGCATATGAGCGGCTATGGCGAAGGCTCCACACCCGGCACCTGAACACGGGGCACCTGACCACCGGGCACCTGACGAACGGTCCATCGACGCTGAAGCTGAGGCTGCGGCAGCTGAGGCTGCGGCATCGGCATCGTTTCGCCGCCAGATCCGCTTCTGGCTGATCAGCGCCATCATCCTCGCCGTCTTCCTCTATGTGTTCAGCGGCATCCTTCTGCCGTTCGTCGCCGGCATGGTGCTCGCCTATTTCCTCGATCCTGTCGCCGACCGGCTGGAGCGGCTCGGCCTCTCCAGGCTGATGGCGACGGTGGTCATCCTCATCGCCTTCATCGTCGTCCTGGTGCTGGCCGTCGTCATCCTGGTTCCGGTGCTCGCCTCGCAGATGGCTGATTTCGCCAGGAAGCTGCCGGACTATCTGACCCGGCTGCAGGGCCTGATCACCAGCTTCGACCCGAAATGGCTGGAAGAGAAATTCGGCGTCGACGCCAACGGCCTGCGCGAAGGCCTGAACTCGCTGCTGACCTCCGGCTTCGGCCTCCTGACCACCGTCTTCACCTCGATCTGGAGCTCCGGCGTGGCGCTGGTCTCGGTCGTCAGCCTGTTCGTGGTAACGCCGGTCGTCGCCTTCTACATGCTGCTCGACTGGGACCGCATGGTGGCAATCGTCGACAGCTGGGTGCCGCGCGATTACGTCAAGACCGTCAGGACGATCGCCAAGGACATCAACACGGCGACCGCCGGCTTCGTGCGCGGCCAGGGCACGCTGTGCCTGGTGCTCGGCGCCATGTACGCCACCGGCCTGACGTTGACGGGCCTGAATTTCGGCATCCTCATCGGTCTGTTCGCCGGGCTGATCTCCTTCATCCCCTATGTCGGCTCGCTGACCGGCCTGGTGCTGGCCGTCGGCGTCGCCTTCGTCCAGTTCTGGCCGGACTGGACCATGGTCGCAGCGGTGGCCGGTGTGTTCTTCGTCGGCCAGTTCATCGAGGGCAACATCCTGCAGCCCAGGCTGGTCGGCAAAAGCGTTGGCCTGCATCCGGTATGGCTGATGTTTGCGCTGTTTGCCTTCGGCGCGCTGTTCGGCTTCGTCGGCCTGCTGATTGCCGTGCCGGCCTCCGCCGCCGTTGCCGTTCTGGTGCGTTTCGCCATCGCCCGCTATCTGGAATCGCCGCTCTACAAGGGCCATGCCGACGAGCCGGTGCCGCCGCTGCAGGTGCGGCGCCGCGGGGGCGCGCGCGGTTGAGCCAGATGCCGGACAAGATCGATCCGCCGCGTCAATTGCCGCTCGATCTAGGCCACGGCACCGGCTATTCGCGCGACGAGCTCGTCGTCTCCAGCACCAACAGCCAGGCGGCGGCGCTTGTCGACCGCTGGCCGGACTGGCCGTCGCCGGTCGTTGTGCTGGCCGGGCCGGCCGGCTCGGGGAAAACCCATCTGGCCTCGATTTGGCGGACCCGCGCCGACGCCGTGAAAGTGGAGGCCGGCCGCATCGGCGGCTGCATCGAAAACCTCGGTCCGCATCCGGCCCTGATCGACGATATCGATGCCGAACCGATCGATGAGCACGGCCTCTTCCACCTGATCAACGCGGTGCGCGGCGCCGGCTCGAGCTTGCTGTTGACGGCGCGGCGCTTCCCGTCCGCTTGGGGCGTCAGGCTGCCCGACCTGGCGTCGCGGCTCAAGGCGGCGGCTACCGTCGAGATCCACGAACCCGACGACCTCTTGCTGGCCGGCGTCATCACAAAGCTGTTCGCCGACCGCCAGGTCGAGGTCGAGCCGCATGTCGTGCAATATCTGGTGCGCCGCATCGAGCGCTCGCTGGCCACTGCCATGCGGGTCGTCGAACGGCTCGACCGCACCGCGCTGGAGCGCAAGACGCCGATCACCCGCGCGCTCGCCGCCGAGACCGTCAGCGCCATGGACGAAGGGCAGGGCGAGTTCGAGATATAGCGGGATGATCTCGTTTGGCGGGTGTGCTAATCAAGTCGATCTTTTTGACAGTAGGTATTGGAATGAGCCCGATCGTCAGACGAATCGCACTGATATGGCTTGTCTCATCGCTGTTCTGGTCGGCGATCGTGGTCAAAGAGATGTTCGATTACGCGGACTTGATGCTCAGGGCTTACGGCGAGGAGCCTGCTCATATCACCTGGCTCAGGCAAGCCTTTTCGGAGTTTTGGCCAGCTATTCCCTGGGGCTCGGCCGTGATCCTGGTCGTGGAAGTCGGAGGCGCATTACTGCTGATTTCAGGAATTCGGCTGATCCGGCACATCAGGCAAAAAGCCTCGGCGTGAACATCAGGGACCTCACTTCCGTCTGTGTCCCATTTCGAGAAAAAAGACTGGCACCTGTCTTGCAACAAAGAGCTTGCCGGCTAATCCCGGTCCTGATTGCGTATCAAATCAGGTAGTAGGCTCGCCGGGAGATGGGTGGTTGGGGTTCTCGCCCGGCGAGCTTGCCTTTGGCAGCATCGAATCGATAGCGCCATTGCGCGGCTGGCCTCAGCTCTCTCCGCCTGCAATCACCGCTCGTTCCGTGCCAAAGCGCTTGCGATAGTCGCCGGGTACCAGGCCGGTTATCCTGGCGAATACTTTGCGGAACGAGCCGGGATCGTCATAGCCGATCTCCCAGGCGATCTGGTCGATCGACCGCATCGTAGTTTCCAGCATCTCGCGCGCCTTGCCGACGCGCAGGTGCTGACAATATTCGGTCGGCTTGAGGCCGGTGGCGCTGCGGAAGCGCCGCAGAAAAGTCCGCTCCTCCAGCCCGGCATGCTCTGCCATAGCGCCAAGCGTCACGTCGCGGGCGCCGTTCGCCTGCAGCCAGTGCTGCACCTTGAGAATCGCTTCATCGCCATGGGTCAGTCGCGGCGCAAACGGACTGTAAAAACGTTGCTCGCGGCCCGGCGGGTCGACCAGCATGAAACGCGCCGTGTCCATCATCACGGTCGGCCCGAGCACCCTGTCCACGAGCTTGAGGCCGAGGTCGGTCCAGGCCATGTAGCCGCCGGCGGTGATGATATCGGCATCGTCGATGACCAGCCTGTCGGCGTCGAGCAGGATGTCTGGAAAGCGCAGCGCCAGCGCGTCGCGATAAGCCCAGTGCGTCGTCGCCGCACGGCCGGACAACAGGCCGGTTTCGGCAAGCACGAAAGCGCCGGCACAGACCGAACCGAGCGTCGCGCCTGCCGTGTGGCGATCCCTGAGCCAGCCGGCATAGGGCGCGGCTGCTTCCCGAGCGATCGGATCTCCCAAGGTCGGCGGGAGGATAACCATGGCTGGTTCATTGTCGGCGCCGGGGTCGCTGTCGAAGGTGCGGACTACGGTGTGGCCCGCGTCCTCCAATTGCCAATGACTGACGCGAAGCCTCGCCGCCTCGGGCGACCGCTCGACAGCCAGCCGGTTTGCCAGCATGAAAAGATCGGTCAGGCCGAGCACGGCCGCTTCCTGCACGCCGGGATACAAGACAAGGCCGATTTCGATCAGATCACGCGCAGCCGTCATTTGTCAGTTTTGCCACGTTGATTGTCCGTTTTGCCAATGCTCACCCTGGCCGCACTGTTATAATTTGCCTAGCTGAAGGGGGCTAAAAGCTTCCCTGTTACCCCCCGACTTTTCCATCAAGGAGTAGGACGATGAGCACATTCACCACCCATGACGGCGCCGAGATTTTCTACAAGGATTGGGGCAAGGGCCAGCCGATCGTGTTCCATCACGGCTGGCCGCTGAGCTCAGACGATTGGGACAACCAGATGCTGTTCTTCCTCGAAAAGGGCTACCGCGTCATCGCCCATGACCGCCGCGGCCACGGCCGCTCGTCGCAGACCGCGACCGGCAACGAGATGGACACCTACGCCGCCGATGTTGCGGCGCTGGCGGAGCATCTCGATCTCAGGGATGCGATCCACATCGGCCACTCGACCGGTGGCGGCGAGGTGGCGCGTTACGTCGCGCTTTATGGCGGCGGCGGCCGTGTTGCCAAGGCGGTGCTGATCGGCGCCGTGCCGCCGATTATGGTCAAGACCGACAGCAATCCGGGTGGCCTGCCGATCGAGGTCTTCGACGGCTTTCGCGCCGCTTTGGTCGCCAACCGCGCCCAGTTCTACAGGGACGTGCCGGCCGGCCCGTTCTATGGCTTCAACCGCGAGGGCGCCAAGGTCTCGCCAGGCGCCGTCGACAACTGGTGGCGCCAGGGCATGATGGGCGGCGCCAAGGCTCATTACGACTGCATCGAGGCCTTTTCCGAGACCGACTTCACCGACGATCTCAAGAAGATTGAGGTTCCCGTCCTGATCATGCACGGGGACGACGACCAGATCGTGCCGATCGCCGATTCCGCGCTGCTTGCGGCCAAGCTGGTGAAGCACGGCACGCTCAAGGTCTACAAGGGCCTTCCGCACGGCATGTGCACCACCCATCCGGAGATCATCAATCCGGATCTGCTGGCCTTCATCCAGGGCTGACGGCTTGCATATCGGACGGGCAGCCCGGGCTCGTGCTGTCCGTCCGTCGCTTAAACATGACCGGCGACGGGAGACACACTCGAGCGTGATCCGCTTGCCCTGCCGACGAGATTTGCTTGATGAATGGTCGGAGTGGAGAGATTCGAAAACGCCCCTCAGCCTCCGCAAGTCCCCTTAACGTACTGATATCGTTAGCCTTCGTAAATAGGCCGCTCGCAATCTCTTAGCAGCATTTCTAAGCAGTTTCAACCAACCCGAAGCACGCGCGATGATGAGCCATGAGACACCAACCCCCGGATCGCTCCCAGGGTCGATCACGCGAGGGCTCCAATTTACGTGACAGCGGGCGGACTTCCCCCCTGGGGGCCTCGGCCTAGCGGCCTCCACCTCCAGCGCCTCGGCCTAGCGGCCTCCACCTCCAGCGCCTCGGCCTAGCGGCCTCCACCTCCAGCGCCTCGGCCTAGCGGCCTCCACCTCCA
>NZ_JAMYUA010000047.1:0-44732 GCF_040322715.1 Mesorhizobium sp. M0106
TCGGAGCCGAACTCCGGGTATCCGTTCAGGCCTCAAGGGAAAGACGAGGGCGATCCGACTCTAGCTCGACCCGTCAAACGGTCAGATTGCGCGAACAGCGCGGCGATCTTGCCGGTGATCGACAGCATTTCGGAGCAGTAGTCGAGATAGCGGGCAAGGTCGGCGGCGTTGGTGATGCGGGCTGGCGAATGCGCAGTCGGCTTGAAACTGGCTGAAAGCGTTGCCGGATCCTTGGTCAGCTGGTGCATGTCGATGACGTGGATCAGCGAACGCAGCCCGTGGAGCTGGCGAAACACCCGCTTGCGCTTGATCCGCTCCTCGGAGCGAATCAGGGCCAGAAAGCCCAGCACCGCGAGGATGATCATGTTGAGGGAGGCTTCGATGCCTTGCATCGACTGGAAGGCATCGTGGTTTCCCGAGATGCGGCCGAGCGGCAGGATTGTGCCGACGAACAGGAACATCAGCGCTCCGACGACGAAGGCGGCGATGATGAGGCCGCGCAGCCACCAGATCGGCGCCTCCAGCGCCTTGGCTGCCTTTGCCAGATCGCGCGACAGCGACACGAGCTCGGCGGCGACGCCGCGCAAGCCGGCATCGGGAAAACGCTCGGCGACGCGCTCTTCCAGCCGTTCGGCGGTTTCGAGGATCAGTTTCGAATCAAGCGAGCGGTAGCGCATGACGAAATATCCGATCGGCGCTCAGGGTTCGGCCGGTGCGTTGGTGCGCTTGCCGTAGCGGTTGGGTCCCGGCTGCCCGGGAAATAGGCAAAGCACGAGGAAAGCGATAATCGAGACAACCGGCACGAACAGCACCAGCGCCGCAACACCCGGCTTGTCGAGGTCATGCAACCGCTTCACCGCCAGCACCACGTTCGACCAAAGCGAGGCAATGAAGGCGATGAAGAAAATGAACGACCACATGTTGCTCTCGGTAGTGCCTTCCGGAACCAGCGTGAAACGGTAGAGTGGGAGGGCCTGTATGATGGCCACCAGCAGTCCTCCCAGAAAATAGGCCGCGCGGCTGACGCGGCCCGAAGTTCTGAAGAAAAGCCAGATGAGGTCTGATCTGTCAGGCAAGCGAATTCCGTCCGTATTCGTGGGGAAAGATCAATCGCGCAGCAATTCGTTGATCGATGTCTTGGAACGGGTTCTGGCGTCGACCCGCTTGACGATGACGGCGCAGTAGAGGCTGGGGCCCGGCTCGTTGTTTGGAAAAGGCTTGCCCGGCAGCGAGCCGGCGACGACGACGGAATTAGGCGGCACCTCGCCGTAGAAGATCTCGCCGGTGGCGCGGTCGACGATCTTGGTCGACTGGCCGATGAAGACGCCCATGCCGAGCACCGAGCCTTCGCGAACGATGCACCCTTCGACCACTTCGGAACGGGCGCCGATGAAGCAATTGTCCTCGATGATGGTTGGACCCGCCTGCATCGGCTCCAGCACACCGCCGATGCCGACACCGCCCGACAGATGCACATTCTTCCCGATCTGGGCACAGGAGCCGACCGAAGCCCAGGTGTCGACCATGGTGCCGCTGTCGACATAGGCGCCGACATTGACGAAGGACGGCATCAGCACGGCGCCGGGCGCGACATAGGCGGAGCGGCGCACGATCGACGACGGCACGGCGCGGAAGCCCGCCTTCTCGAAATCGACGGCGCTCCAGCCGTCGAATTTCGAGGGCACCTTGTCCCACCATACCGCCTGACCGGGACCACCCTTTATGATCTCCATCGGGGTGAGCCGGAACGACAGCAGCACCGCTTTCTTCAGCCACTGGTTGACGTGCCATTTGCCGTCGGCCTGCCGCTCGGCGACGCGGGCGACGCCCCGGTCGAGCAGGTCGAGCGCCGATTGGATGGCCTCGCGCGTCTCGCCGCGGGTTGCGGTCGAAATCGTGTCGCGTTCCTCGAAGGCGTTCTCGATAATCTCCTCGAGGCTCGCGAGATCGGGCTTCGACATGAATTCGCTCCATTACCAAGCTGTTAAGGGCCGGCGCCTTAACCTGTTTGAAAGTCGCGCGGACCCTATGTGAAGGCTTGGGGAGGGTCAATCGCGGCAGCGTCACGGGACGGCGCAAGTGAATGATTGGACGGGTAAAGCAAATATGACTCCCATGGAAAAGGCGGGATGGACGCCGCTGCCGCATTCGGACGAGGATCTGGAGCGGTCGAAAAGCGTGCCGGACACGCCGCAAACGCGCGCGGAGACATATCGGCTGGCCTGGAACGACCCCGATTTCATGACGCGGCGCGAGTTGCGCGCGGTCAGGCTGCAACTCGAACTGCTGAAGCCGGAGATGATCCTGGCCGAGCGCGGCATTCAATCGACCGTCATCCTGTTCGGCGGCGCCCGCATTCCCGAGCCCGGCGGCGAAGCCTGGGCGGCCAAGAACGAGACGCAGAAGAAGAACCTCGAGCAAAACAGCAAATATTACGAGGAGGCGCGCAAATTCGCCCGCCTCTGCTCACAGCAGTCGGCCACCTCGTACTATCGCGAATTCGTCGTGGTGACCGGCGGCGGGCCGGGTGTCATGGAGGCCGGCAATCGTGGCGCCGACGATGTTGGCGCGCCTTCGATCGGTCTCAACATCGTGCTGCCACACGAGCAGGCGCCAAACGCCTACGTGACGCCGGAACTCTGCTTCAACTTCCACTATTTCGCGGTCCGCAAGATGCATTTCGTCATGCGTGCCAAGGCCGTTGCGGTATTTCCCGGCGGCTTCGGCACGATGGACGAGTTCTTCGAAACGCTGACCCTGATCCAGACCGGCCGCATGGAACGTGTGCCGGTCATTCTGTTCGGCAAGGCTTTCTGGGCAAGGGCGATCGACCTCGATTTCCTCGCCGAGCAAGGCACGATCACGCCCGGCGACCAGGATATCATCGATTTCGTCGACACCGCCGACGAGGCCTGGGGGATCGTCAGCCGCTTCTATAAACTTTGAAATGCAAGCAAGGACTTGAAGCGCGCCGGCTGCCTCAAGCAGGGACTTCCACGATCGCCGTGAGAAAGCCGGCGAGGTCGTCGGTGACGAAGTCCACATCGTCCTCGTTGGCCGGGTCGCGTTCCCAGATTTCCGAGAAGGTCGGCTCGAAATTGCGTGGCACCACCAGCACCGTGGTCATGCCCAGCGATTTCGGCACCGACAGGTTGCGGGCAAGATCTTCGAACATCACCGCATTTTGCCCGGTAACGGCGTGGAGTTCGGCAAATTTCTCATAGGATTGCCGCGCCGGCTTGGGGTTCAGTCCGGCTGCGACAATATCGAAAATATCGTCGAAATGCTCGAGAATGCCCAGCTGCCGCGCGGTGCGTTCGGCATGCCGGCGATCGCCATTGGTGAAGATGAATTTACGGCCGGGAAGCTGGCGAATGGCGGTGCCGAGGACGGGATCGGGCACCAGCCAGGAATAATCGATGTCGTGCACTTTCTCGAGAAAATCGTCGGGGTCGATGCCGTGGCGCGTCATCAATCCGTTCAGCGTCGTGCCGTATTCGCGGTAGAGCTCCTTTTGCAGCTTGCGTGCTTCCTCGCGCGGCAGCGTCAGCAATTCTCCGACGTAGGCGGTCATCTTCACATCGATCTGCGAGAACAGATTCGAATGATGCGGATAAAGCGTGTTGTCGAGATCGAACACCCAGTCGGTGACATGGGCAAAGCGGGCGGGGTCGGGAAGCGTGGTCATACGTCCTTATGGCACGAAACGATCTTTCTAACAGGAGGTTTATCCACAACCTATGCGCGCCCTGGGTGGTAAAAATGGCGCCATGATTAAAATCTTAAGCATCGCCGAAAGGTGACATTCAGCGCTTTGCTGGAACCAAGACGGACCAGTGGGAGCAAGCGATGAATCGCATATTTCTAAAGTCTGCCGCCATCGCTTTCGCCTCCGTCGCGGTCTCGCTTTTGCTGACGCTGATCGTCGTGCCGGCAATGGGGTTTCCGATCAACCGCACCATCTGGCTGACATCCACCGTGTGCCCGCTCGCGCTTGCCTGGAGCGTCGGCGCCTATACGTTCTGGCAGGGCGAAAGGTTGCAGACCGCGCATCGCGAGCTCGCCCGCGCCCATGCCCAACTCGCCGCCGCGCACAGGCGCTTGGCGGAAAAGGCGAGCCGCGACGACATGACCGGCATGCTCAACCGCGAAAGTTTCTTTGCCGCTCTCGACGGCTCCCGGCGCAAATCCGATCGCGGGGCATTGCTGATTGTCGATGCCGACCATTTCAAGACCATCAACGACAGCTACGGCCATCTGATCGGCGACGATGCCCTGCTCCTGATCGCAAATGCGATAGAGCATGGCGTGCGCAGCGGCGACGTGCTTGGCCGCATCGGCGGCGAGGAATTCTGCGCCCTTCTGATTGGTGCCACCGAACACGAGGCCAGGCGAGCGCATCCGGCGTGAAGTCGAGCGTATCCGTTTCCGGCCCGTCGACGAACGAACGGTTCCGCTGACAGTCAGTATTGGCGGCATCACCTGCGGCAGAGACGCCGCAGTGTCGGAGCTAATGCGCGCCGCCGACCAGCGGCTCTACGAGGCCAAGCATCGCGGCCGCAATCTGTCGATCATCGACCGCGATATTTCCGAAGCCGCCTGAGCTCGGCCTTAAGCCTTCTGCTGCATTCAACCGCGCCGCTGCCCAGACTGTCAAAATCCGAAGATGGCGATGCGGAACAGCAGGGCGGCCGCCGCCAGCGCGACCTGAGCGATGCCAAGGCCAATGGGAGAGCCCCAGCCATACCACTCCATCGCCAGCTTGGCATATTTGAACTCCTCGGCCGGTGTGAGTAGGCCGCGCGTTGGGGTCTGATTCATGTTTCACTCCTTGCAGGCTGCGATAGGCCTTGCCTTGCGCCTGATGCAGCATATTACTATAATGGCCGTAATGTTAGGCAGATTGATAGTTAGATGGTCGAAATAAATTCGTCAAGCATGAATCGGGCCGACATGAAGACCGCCATCAGCCTTGCCATTATGGGCTGGCAGGACGCGACGCAGGCTTATGACGAGGCAGTGGGCGATAGGCTTGGGCTGAGTATGGCGGAACGCCATTGCCTGGCGCTGCTCTATGGCGGCCCGCGATCGGCTGGCGAGGTCGCTGCCGCAACAGGGTTGACGCCGGCCGCGGTCACCGCGCTGATCGACCGGCTGGAGGCACGCGGCCTGCTGACACGAACGCGCAGCCTCGAGGACAGGCGCAAGGTGGTCATAGAGGCGACGGAACTCACGCGAGAACTATCGGCGCGCTATTATGGCGCGATCGCGCAGGAGGGGGAAAAGGTGATCGCCACATTCAGCGACACTGAACTCGCCACGATCCTGCGCTTCGTCACGGCGTCACTCGACCTTCAGCGCGACCAGCTGGCCCGGCTGAAGGCCGAGGCTTTGGAAACAGCCGACAGCCTATAGGCTCGCCGGGTCGAGCGCTGGCTCGCCTTTGCGGCGCGCCACGATCGCCGCAAGATCGGCGGTCTCGAAAGCATCACGCAGGGCGGCGAACGACGGCAGCACGAAATAGGCACGCTGGAACTTGTCGATCTCGTAGCCGGTGCGCATCACGGTTTCCAGGTCGAAGGGGACATGGTGCGCCTCACCGCCTTCGACCGCGAACTGAAGCTCCGTGAAGGATGACATAAGCCCGGCGCCGAAAGCCTTCAGCGGCTGGCCCGGCTCGCGTATCAGCCCGTATTCGACGGTGTACCAGTAAAGCCTGGTGATCATCTCGTCGCCGCCGAGCGCAATCACGCTGTCGGCCTTCTTGCCATACATCTGCATGAAATCGGCAAAGACCGGCTGCGTCAGGATCGGCACGTGACCGAAGAAATCGTGGAACATGTCGGGCTCGACAATGTAGTCGAGCTCCTTTTGGGTTCGCAGCCAGTTGGTGACTGGGAACCGGCGGTTGGCGAGGTGGTCGAAGAACGGCGCGGCGGGAATGAGCCCCGGCACGGCGACGATCTCCCAGCCGGTGAACTTGCGCAGCTTCTCGCTGACCGCACCGAAATCCGGGATCTTATCGAGAAGACCGAGTGCCGCGACGCCGTCGAGGTAGGAGTGGTGGGCGAGCTTCCTGGTCAGCTTCGTCTGGCGGTCGCACAGCGTACGCCACACCGCCTGTTCTTCGTCGCTATAATTGTAGCCTTGCGCCACGGTGAAATCGGCACGGCAGACCGAATAATCGCCGCGAAGGCCTCGCGCCGCGCATTCGCGGGCATAGTCGGCAACGTTCATTGTCATGGCTTGCTCTCCCTGGAAATCATGATCAGCGGATTGCCGGAAATTCTAGCGGGATGGCGCGAGGCAAATCAGCTTTGATGGTGGCTCAAATGCGGGGTTGGAGGTAAAAGACTCCACGATCGAGCTTTGGGAGAGTGAAAATGCCTCAGTTTGATGAATTCGAGATCAAGATGCTCGACATCCTGCAGCGCGACGGGCGCAAGCCGGTCTCCGAATTGGCGCAGGAGATTGGGCTGTCGACGACACCTTGCGCGCGGCGCTTCGAGGCCCTTCAGCAGGCGGGCATCATAAAGGGCTTTGCTGCGGTGCTCAGCCGCCGCGCCGTCGGGCTGATGGTCGAAGTGTTCATCCAGGTGCGCCTCGTAACCCACAGCGACGGCTCACCCGAAACCTTTATCGCCGCCGTGCAGCGCATGGACGAGGTGTCGTCGTGCTGGACGATGACTGGAGACTACGATTTCCTGCTGCATGTCATGGTGCCGTCGGTCGACGAGCTCAATGCCTTCGTCATGCACCGGCTGATGCGGCTCGAAGGCGTGCGCGACGTACACACACAGCTTGTGCTGCAGAACATCAAGGGGCCCGGCCATGTCCCGCTTGCACATCTCAGACGATAGGCATTTCTGCGGAAAAGCTGCACACAAACTGCTGAAGCGAGCCAATCTCCGGAACTAGATCGCCGACTACGACATGCGGACCGCCATTGCATAAGGCCCGCCATGAAAATCGTCCTGATCAACCCGCCGCATACCGCCATCGGCAGCCGTGTGCCGGACGACCATCTGCCGCCGCTCGGTTTGCTGGCACTGGGCGGTCCGCTGATCGACGCGGGACACGAGGTGCGGCTCGTCGATGCCGAATTCGGGCCGATGCCGCTTGCCACGCTGGTCCGGGACGCCTTGAGCGATCATCCCGACTGCATTCTGATCGGCCATTCCGGCTCGACCTCTGCGCATCCGACAGCCCTGCTGATCGCCGGCATGGTCAAGCACATCGATCCGGCGACAATCCTGATTTATGGCGGCGTGTTTCCGACCTATCACTGGCGCGACATACTGGCCGAAACGGATGCCTTCGACGTCATCGTTCGTGGCGAGGGCGAGGCGACCATCGTCGCGCTGGCCGAAGCGCTGGAGAAACGCAAGCCGCTCTCGGCTGTGGCGGGGATCGCTTTTGCTGACGATGTGCGCCGTCCTTTTGCCACCCGGCCGGCAAGGACGATCGCCAATTTCGACGATTACCGCATCGGCTGGGAACTGATCGACTTCAGTCGCTACAGCTATTGGGGCGGCAAGCGCGCAGTAGTCATGCAGTTCTCGCGAGGCTGTCCGCATCTGTGCAACTATTGCGGCCAGCGCGGCTTCTGGACGCGCTGGCGGCACCGCGACCCCGTGAAGTTCGCGCGGGAGATTGCCTGGCTATACCGCAAGCATGGCGTCGAGCTGATCAACCTTGCCGACGAGAACCCGACGTCGTCCAAAAAAGCCTGGCGCGCCTTTCTCGATGCGATGATCGCCGAGAATGTGCCGGTGCTGATCGTCGGCTCCACCCGCGCCGACGACATCGTCCGCGACGCCGACAGCCTGCATCTTTATCGCCAGGCCGGCGTCATCCGCTGGCTGCTTGGCATGGAAAATACCGACGAGCAGACGCTTGCATTGATCCGCAAGGGCGGCAGCACCTCATCCGACCGCGAGGCGATACGGCTGCTGCGACTCAATGGCATCTTGTCGATGGCGACCTGGGTGGCCGGTTTCGAGGACGAAAGTTTGCGCGACCTCTGGCGCGGCTTCCGCCAGCTGATCGCTTATGACCCCGACCAGATCCAGGCGCTCTATGTAACGCCCCACCGCTGGACGCCGTTCTTCAGGATTGCCAGGGACCGCAAGGTGATCCAGCTGGACGCCCGCCTGTGGGACTACAAGCATCAGGTCCTGCAGATGACCCGCCTCAAGCCGTGGATGCTGTTCTTCGCCGTCAAGCTGATCGAACTGGCCGTGCAGTCGCGGCCCAAGGCGCTGGCGCGCATCCTGTTCCACAAGGATCCGGAGCAACGGCATTCGATGCGCTGGTACACCAAAATGGGCCGCCGCGTCTGGTTCCGCGAAGTCTGGGGCTTTCTGGTCCGCGACCGCCGCCTGAAAAATGGCCCGACGCTCGCCGAATTCTGGGGCGCGCCGCAAGACGAGGAAGAAGAATCGATGGTTGTCGAACGCCTGCCGCGTCAGTCCGTGACCGCTATTTCGCCAAACGCTTGAGCCCCTCAGACACCCGGCCTCACGGCACGATCAGCGTGCCGGCGCCGTGTTCGGTGAACAGCTCGAGCAGCACCGCATGCGGCGTCTTGCCGTTGAGGATGACGACGCCTGCGACGCCGCGCTCGATTGCCTCGATGCAGGTCTCGACTTTGGGGATCATACCGCCCGAGACAGTGCCGTCCTTGATCAGGGCCTTGGCCTCGGCCACGGTCAACTCGTCGATCAGCTTCTTGTCCTTGTCGAGCACGCCGGGCACGTCGGTAAGAAACAGCAGGCGCGTCGCCTGGCAGGCGCCGGCGATGGCGCCGGCAAAAGTGTCGGCGTTGATGTTGTAGGTATGGCCGTCGCGGCCGGGCGCCACCGGCGCCAGCACCGGGATCATTTCGGACCGCGCCAGGAGGTCGAGCAATGTGCGGTCGACCTCGACAGGCTCACCAACGAAGCCCAGGTCGAGCACCCGCTCGATGTTGGAATCCGGATCGATCATGGTCTTGCGCGCCTTTTCGGCAAACACCATGTTGCCGTCCTTGCCGCACAGGCCGATCGCCCACTCGCCCTCGGCATTGATCAGCGCGACGATCTCCTTGTTGATCGACCCGGCCAGCACCATCTCGACAATCTCGACGGTCTTCTGGTCGGTGACGCGCAAGCCGCCCTCGAATTTGGATTCGATGCCCATCTTGCTGAGCATGGCGCCGATCTGCGGCCCGCCGCCATGCACGACAATCGGGTTGACGCCGGATTGTTTCAAAAGTGCGATGTCGCGGGCGAAAGCCTTGCCGAGCGCGATGTCGCCCATCGCGTGGCCGCCATATTTCACCACGACCGTCTTGTTCTCGTAGCGCTGCATATAGGGCAGCGCCCTTGAAAGCAGCGCGGCCTGCATTTCGGCGGTGGCGGCGACATCCGTCATCGGCGTGGTTCCCAGCTTGGCATGAACGGCGGCGTCTTAGCGGGAATTGGACGAGGGGGCAAACGGCTTTGCTGTCACGATCGATCAAATCACCGCCTATGCCGGCCGCTGCAGCGGCGCCCGTCGGCCCAGCCAGCCCGAGATCCTTTCCATCTGCGCGGCGAACGACAAAAGCGTTTCCTCGTCGCCGGGGCGGCCGGCGGCCTGGACGCCGAGCGGCAGGCCGGCATCGGTGACGTAAACCGGAAGCGTGATCGACGGTTGCCCGCTGACGTTCTGGATCGCCGGCCAGTGGGTGAACCACAGGCTCTTGTCCATCAGCTGGCCGAATAGCGGCTTGAACTTCAGCAGACGGGCGAGGCGCAGTCTGTCCAGGACATTCTCGATGAATTCGTCGGCGCCTTTCGGGTCCATGGTGCCGCAGGCGAGCGGCGGGTGCGCGATGACTGGCATCAGCACTGCATCATAATGCGCGGTTTCGGCGATAAGCCGGCGCGAGGTTGCGTGCAGCCGCTGCAGGCCGGCATAGATTTCGCCGGCCGAGAGAATTTCACCGAACCGGCTCATCACGCGCGTGGCGCGTTCGATGTCGCCTGAGATGGAGCGGCCGACGCGCAAGGCCTCGCCACGCATCGTGCCGGCCACCGCCGCAGCGACGGTTCTGGCGAAATCGGCGATGAAATCGCGATCGATATAGGGCAGGTCGATCTCCTCGACGCTGTGTCCGCCTTCGCGCGCCAGCCCGATCGCCGCATCCAGAGCTTTCAACGTCTCTTCCGATATCGGCAGGCCGAGCGGCGATTTTCGATAGAAGGCGAGCTTGAGCTTGCCCGGATCGCGCCCGGCGGCCGCAGTGAAACTGCCGTTCGGCGAGGGTGCCGCGTAGGGCGACAGCGGGTCGGGCCCGTGGGTCAGGTCGAGCAGCAGGGCCGTATCGCGCACCGAGCGGGCCAACGCATGGTCGACGACGAAGCCGTACCAGCTTTCGGTGACGAGCGGCGTCAAGGGTACGCGGCCTCGCGAGGTTTTCAGCCCGATCAGCCCGGTACAAGCGGCAGGCACCCTGATCGAGCCGCCGCCATCCGAGGCATGCGCCACCGGCACGACGCCGGCCGCGACCAGCGCAGCCGCACCGCCCGAGGAACCGCCGGTCGTATGCGCGGTGTCCCATGGGTTGCGGGTGATGCCGAAAGCCGCCGATTCGGTCACCAGCCTCAGCCCGTGTTCGGGTGCGGTGCTGGTGGCGATCGGAATCAGGCCGGCGGCCAGATAGCGTTCCGTCATCACCGAGCTGAAATCGGGGGTGAAGGCCGGGATGCGGCTGCCGCCATGCGTCGGCACGCCCTTCATGGCGACGCCGAGGTCCTTCAGCGCAAAGGGCACTCCGGCAAACGGCAGCTTGTGGTCGACGGTTTTCGCCCGCGCCCGCGCCGCCTCATAGAGCGGTTCGGCGATGGCGTTGATCTCCGGGTGGGTGGCCTCGGCCCGGGCGATCGCCGCATCGACGAGATCTTGCGGTGTGATCTCTCCCTTGTGCACGAGTGCGGCCTGGCCGGTTGCGTCATGCTCCCACAGAACCCGCTCGATCGACATGGTCGCCCTCCCGCTCATTGCAAGCTAGCGGGCTGCGATTTCATTGGCAATCGACGCTGGCGCTGCCGGTGCGCAAGACCATTTCAGTCGTTGCAAATACATTGCAATCGCCTAATTTGGCGGCGGATGACGCCGCAGGACATCAGCAACCTGATTGTCCGGACTTCGATGAAGGACCGGGCTGCGTTCGATCTGCTCTACCGGCAGACCAGCGCGAAACTTTTCGGCGTCTGCCTTCGTGTATTGAAGGATCGGGGAGATGCAGAAGAGGCGCTTCAAGAGGTCTTCGTCAAGATATGGACGAAGGCGGACCGTTTCGCCGTTTCGGATCTGAGCCCGATCTCCTGGCTGGTGGCCATTGCGCGCAATCATGCGATCGATCGGATCAGGGCGCGGCGAGAGCCTGCCGCCTATATCGATGCCGCGCTCGACGTGGCCGATCCGGCGCCGGGGCCGGAGGCCATGGCCGTGGCGGGCGGTGAGTCCGAACGCATCTACCATTGTCTCAAGGAATTGGAGAAGGACCGGGCGGCGGCCGTCCGGGGCGCCTATCTGGATGGCAAAAGCTATGCCGAACTGGCGGAGCGCTATGGCGTACCGCTGAACACGATGCGGACCTGGCTGCGGCGCAGCCTGTTGAAACTGAGAGAATGCCTGGAAAGATGACGCTGGCTGACGACAATGGACCGGAACGTGGGAGCGACGACCTGTTCGCCGCCGAATACGTTCTTGGCGTTCTGGCCGCCGATGAACGCGAGATCGCGTCGCGCCGCATCGATGCGGACGCCGCCTTCGCGCGCCTTGTCGATGCCTGGGAGGCGCATCTTTCGCCGATGGCCGCCGCCTATCCGGAGACAGAGCCTCCGATCAGGGTCAAGGAAGCATTGGACCGCCGGCTGTTCGCTGCAGAGCCGCGCGCCGGCCTGTGGTCGAGCCTTGGCTTCTGGCGCGGTCTTGCCGCCGCCGCCATTGCGGCGCTGGCGATCTACATCGCCGTGCCTTACTTCCGCCCGTCCACCGAACCGCCGCAGGCGCGGCTTGTCGCCTCGCTGGCGGCCGAAGGCAGCGACGTCAAATATCTCGTCGTCTACGATGCCGCCCGTCACGAGGTCGGTCTTTCCCACGTTTCCGGCGAGCGGGCCGCCGGCAAGGACTTCGAGCTGTGGATGATCGAAGGCAAGAAGGCGCCGGTGTCGATGGGCGTCATCCCGGCCGGTGCGACCGCGCATTTGCCCATCCCGCCCGCCGTCCAGGAGAAATTGGCGCAAGGCGCCGTGCTTGCGGTCAGCGTTGAGCCTGCCGGCGGTTCACCGACCGGCCAGCCGACTGGACCGGTGGTCGCAGCGGGCGATCTGAAGAGCATCTGACCGCTTCTCATCTCCGGAAGCAGACCTGAAATCTATCTCCCGTGATTTAAACGCCTGCAAAGCTTGTTAGCGGCTGTCGATCCGCGCCGGGCAAATTGCAGCGACAAATATTTTTTTTGCGGAGAGGGCGAAACTCCAGCATTTCTATCGCGTATCTCCTTGCGTTCCCAAATGAGGGGAACGATAACCAGAGGAGATTGAAATCATGCGTAAATTCGCCACCCTTTTGCTTGCCGGCACGGTCGCCATTTCCGCGCTCGCCACCATTGCCTATGCTCAAAATCCGAAGGTCGGCGGCGCCGCCATGTATGCCCAGAAAAACATCGTCGAAAATGCTGTCAACTCGAAGGACCACACGACGCTGGTCGCTGCCGTCAAGGCAGGCGGCCTGGTCGATATGCTGCAAAGCGCTGGCCCCTTCACTGTGTTCGCGCCGACCAACGAGGCCTTTGCGGCACTTCCAGCCGGCACGGTGGAGACGCTGCTCAGGCCTGAAAACAAGGACAAGCTCGTCAAGATCCTGACTTGCCATGTCCTCGGCGCCAAAGCGATGGCCGCCGACGTCGCCAAGATGGTCAAGAACGACGGCGGCACCCACAAGGTCAAGACGGTCGGTGGTTGCGAACTGTCGCTCAAGGCCGACGGCGGCAAGGTCACCGTGACCGACGAGAACGGCAACGTCGCCAATGTGACCATCGCCGATGTCGAGCAGTCCAACGGCGTCATCCACGTCGTCGACAAGGTTCTCCTGCCGAAGATGTAACAAACGCACGCTGCCGGCGAAGATATCACTAAGGGCCTCCCTGCGCACACTCCGCGCCGTTCACGCAAGATGTGGATAGGCGCGGAGTCCCGCTTTGAGGACAGCGATCGTCACCGGCTTTTGATTTCCGTGTGGCGGTCGAATTTGGCACAAGCAATGACAGGAGGAATGGCCATGAACCGTCGCGAGCTTCTTTTGAGTGGTGCGGCAGCCATTGGCGTTGTCGCAGGCGCCACCGCGCTGCGCATGGGCGGAGCCCAGGATGCACGCGCGGCTGAGACTTTCGAGGTTACCAAGACCGAAGCCGAGTGGCGCGCCATCCTGTCCGACGCGGCCTTCAATGTGCTGCGCAAGGAGGGCACGGAATACCCGGGCACCAGTCCGCTGCTCAACGAGCACCGCAAAGGCATCTTCGCTTGCGCCGGCTGCGGCCTGCCGGTCTATTCGTCAGAGACCAAGTTCGATTCCGGCACAGGCTGGCCGAGCTTCTGGCAGGAAATCCCGAATTCCGTCGGCAAGACCGTGGACAGGTCTTTGGGCATGACCCGCACGGAGGTCCATTGTCGCCGCTGCGGCGGCCATCTCGGCCACGTGTTCGATGACGGTCCGCCGCCGACCGGGTTGCGACACTGCATCAATGGCGTTGCCTTGACCTTCAAGCCGGCGACGGCGTGAGGACGGCTGCGACCCTGACTTTGTCGGAGCGCGAGAGGAGTTCGTAATGGTTGATTTTGCGCATGACCCCGAAAATCGCTTTTCGGGGTCATGCGCGAGGGCGCCAGGCGGGGGATCCAGCGCGCCTCAATGGCCTACGCCACCGCCGCCCTGAGCGGCTGGCTTGCGGATCACCAGGGTGAAGAGCCCAAGCGTCGCGAACAAAACCGTCAGCATGAAGAATACGTCCATGAACGACAGCAGCGACGCCTGCTGCTGGACCATGCCTGACAGTTTGGAGATGGCCGCCTTGGAGGCGTCGAGCCCGGCGGTCTGCTCGAAGTTGAGCGTCATGTTCTGCAGCTTCTGCTGTGCAGCGGCACTTCCCCATTGCACGTGCTCGGAGAGCCTGGCGTAGTGGAAGGCATTGCGGTCGATCAGCACGGTGTTGATGACTGCCAGGCCGACGGCGCCGCCGAGATTGCGGGTCAGGTTGAACAGGCCAGACGCATTCTTCAGCCGCTCCGGCGGCAAGGTTCCGAGCGCAATGTTGTTGATCGGCACCATGCAAAGCATCATCGAGCAGCCGCGCAGGATCTGCGGGATCAGCAGTTCATAGAAATCCCAGTCGGCGGTGAGATGCGTCATCCACCAGGTCCCCGTGGCGAAGCCGAAGAAGCCGATCATCATCATGATGCGCGGGTCCATCTTGTTCGACAGGATGCCGGAGATCGGCGCAGTGAAGAACATGGCTAGGCCGCTGACGAACAGCGCCTCGCCGATCATCATCGAATCGTAGCCCCGGATCCGCCCCAGGAACACCGGATAAAGATAGGTCAGACCGTAGAGGCCGATGCCGACGACGAAGGAGAACAGCGAGCCGAAGGCAAAATTGATATTGCTGAAAGCCCTCAGATCGACAATCGGCTCCTCGGCGGTGAACACGCGCCAGAAGAACAGCACCGCGCCGAAGGTCATGATGACGGCGCAGATGAACACCGCCTGATCCTGCAGCCAGTCGTTGTTGGGACCTTCCTCCAGCACATATTCCATGCAGCCCAGGAAGGCGGCCATGCCGGCAAGCCCCCACCAGTCGAACTTGCTGAACAGCTTGAGATTGGGTTTGTCGAAGTCGATCAGCGACCAGGCGGCCGTCGTCACCAGAATGCCGGGCACGACGTTGACCAGGAACAGCCAGTGCCAGGACATGGCATGGCTGATATAGCCGCCGACGGTCGGGCCGATGGTTGGCGCCAGCGTCGCTACCAGGCCGATCATCGGCGAGACGATGGCGCGACGCGACGGCGGGAAGATGGTGAAGGCGGCTGCAAAGACGCTCGGGATCATGCCGCCGCCGATGAAGCCCTGCACGGCGCGGTAGACGATCATCTGGTCGATATTGGTTGCGGTCGCCGCCAGCGCGCTGGCCGCGGTGAAACCTGCCGCCGAGATTGTGAACAGCACCCGCGTCGACAGCATCCGGCTGAGGAAGCCCGACAGCGGGATCATCACCACCTCGGCAATCAGATACGCCGTCTGCACCCACGGAATTTCGTCCGAACTGGCGCTCAGGCCCGCCTGGATCTCGGCCAGCGAGGCCGAGACGATCTGGATGTCCAGGATCGCCATGAACATGCCGAACACCATTGCCAGGAAGGCGATGACGCGGCGTGTCGAGATGTGGTCAACCGGCACCGGCATGGCTGGCGCCGGCGCCGATCCTGCAGTTAGGGTTGCGGTCGCCATGACCCTTGCTCCCGGTTCCGCTTTACTTCGATGCCGCAGGCGCGGTGCGGCTGTCGACGGCGACGACGACGCTCAGGCCGGCGCGCAGCTTGCCCGTCTTCAGCACATCGGCAGGCACGTCGATGCGAACCGGAACGCGCTGCACCACCTTGGTGAAATTGCCTGTGGCGTTTTCCGGCGGCAGCAGCGAGAACACTGCTCCCGAAGCCGGGGCCAGCGACGACACGGTACCCTCGATGTCCTGACCGTCGATCGCGTCGACCGACACTCTGACCTTTTCACCAGGCACCAGCCGGGCAAGCTGGGTCTCCTTGAAGTTGGCGACGATGTAGAGCTTGTCCATTGGCACGATGACGGCGAGCTTCTGTCCGGGGCTGATCAGGTCGCCCTGCTCGACCGAGCGGTTGCCGACCACGCCGTCATAGGGTGCGCGCAGCACGGTGAAGGACAGATCCCGCACCGCCTTGTCGTGGGCAAGCTGCAGCGAGGCCAGCGTGCTTGCCGATTCCGCCCGCTGCGCCTGGAGCACGCCGATATTCGCCTGAGCCGCCGCGATCTGCGCGTCGGCGCCGGCTAGTGCGGCATTGGCTTGCTCGACCGCCGTCTGGGCATCGTCCAACTGGGCCTGAGTACCGACGCGGGTCTTGAGCAACTGGGCGGCACGAACCTGAGCTCGCTTCGCATTATCGGCCGCGGCCTGGTCGGCGGTCTTCTGCGCCTGCGCCTGCTTGAGCGAGGCGCGCGCCGCCTCGGTCTGGGCATCGATGCGGTCGAGCGTCTTGCTCAACGTGGCGATCTGCGCCTCGGCCTGGGCAACGGCTATCTTGTAGTCGCCGTCATCGACGATCAGCAGCGGGTCGCCGGCCTTCACCTGCTGGTTCTCGGTCACTTTGACCTGATCGACATAACCCGAGATTTTTGGCGAGATGAACGCCGTGTCGGCCTGGACATAGGCGTCGTCGGTCGTGATCATGAAGCGCCCGTCGGTCCAGTAATCATAGCCATACCAGGCGCCGGCGCCCAGCAGGGCCAGGCCGATGATGGGCAGCAACATCGAGCGCATCGAGCGCTTCTTCTTGGCGGGAGCCAGCGGGGTGACGTCGGCGGGCTTGAGAGGGGCTTCCGGCGCTTCGATCGCAGGCTGGACCTTGGCACTGGGGAACGGGCGGACTTCGGCACTGGTGGGCGCGTTCGAGGACATGATATCTCTCTAAATTAACTGGCGCTGAATTTCGTCAGACTGAACCGTTCGGTTCGATCTCGACGTTGACTTAGCGCTTAAAGAGGCCCATATCAAGAGCAATCGAACCGGATGGTTCGAATTATTTTACGAGGTGTGACATTATGGCCGAAGCCCCCAAGGCCGCTCCTTTGCCTGATTCAGGCCCATTGCCCAGCGCCGGCAAGGACCAGTGCGATCTGCTGGACAGTCTGCCGCGCGGCCGCCCGGCCGCGGGGCAAGACCCGGTCAAGCGCAGCCAGATCATCGAGGGTGCGCGCCGTGTCTTCATCGACAAGGGCTTCGAAGCCGCGTCGATGAACGACATTACGCGCGAGGCCGGCGTGTCCAAGGGCACCATCTATGTCTACTTCGCCAATAAGGAAGAGCTGTTCGAAGCGCTGATCGAGGAAGAGCGCGGCACGATTTTCAAGAACATGTATGAAGTGCTCGACCAGATTGGCGACCTTCGCCAGACGCTGGTGAAGTTCGGCGTCGTGCTGTCCATGAAGATCACTTCGGCGAGGGTCATCCTGGCGCAGCGGACGGTGATCGGCGCGTCGGAACGCATTCCGGAGCTTGGTGCCCGGTTCTACGAACGCGGCCCGAAGCGTGGCCATGACAGGGTCGTCGTTTTCCTCAACATGGCTATCGAACGCGGCCTGCTGAAGATCGACGACGTCGAACTTGCCGCCTATCAGTTCACCGAGCTGTGTCTGGCCGGTCTTTTCCGCCAGTGCATATTCGCCTATCGCACCAAGGCGCCAAGTGCGGCCGAGATCGAACACATCGTCAGGTCGGGCGTCGACGTGTTCCTGAAGGCCTACGGCACCGAACAGCTGGCAGAGCAGGAACGGGCCTCCAGCCCCGCCTGACAGGCTGCCAGGGTCGGTGGCCTATCCGCCATTGGCGGCGAGCACGATCGCCGCACGCAATTCCTCGAGGCCCTCGCTCTTTTCCGACGACGTGGCGAGCACGAAGGGAAATGCCGCCGGGCGTTTCTTGATCTTCTGGAGCGTTTCCTCGATCAGCCGCGGTACCCCCGCCGCTTTGATCTTGTCGGTCTTGGTCAGCACGATCTGATACGACACCGCCGCCTTGTCGAGCAGCGACAGCACCTCGTCGTCCTTGGCCTTGATGCCATGGCGGGCATCGATCAGCACGTAGACGCGCTTCAGCGTCACCCGGCCCTTGAGATAGTCGAACACGAGCTTCGTCCACTCGTCGACCTTTTCCTTCGGTGCCGTGGCGTAGCCATAGCCTGGCATGTCGACCAGCGCCATCGGCGGCAGATCGGCGCCTTCTCCCGAAAATCCGCCAGGCACGAAATAGTTGAGCTCTTGCGTGCGGCCCGGCGTGTTGGAGGTGCGCGCCAGCCCCTTTTGGTTGACCAGCGCGTTGATCAGCGACGATTTGCCGACATTGGAGCGGCCGGCAAAGGCGATCTCGGGCGGTCCCTCCGGCGGCAGGAATTTCATCGCCGGCACGCCGCGGATGAAGATCCAGGCTCGCGTGAACAATTCGATACCGATCGTGGTCTTGTTCAACGCGTTCAAACCGCTGCCTCCAGAAGAAAAATGTTGCTGCCACGAATGGCATCGAGATTGCGGCTGATCTTTTCCACCGGCCAGTGCCACCACGCTAGCGCCAGCAGCCGCCGGATGGTCCTGTCATCGAAGCGCATCTTCACCACTTTGGCCGGATTACCGGCGACAATTGCATAGGCTGGCACATCGTGCGTCACCACCGACTTTGCCGCGACGATAGCGCCGTCGCCGATTTTCACGCCCGGCAGCATCACCGCTTCCATGCCGATCCAGACGTCGTTGCCGACGATTGTGTCGCCACGCACCTCCTTCGACCATGTCGCCGGGTCGAAACCTTCCTCCCAGCCGTGACCAAAGATGTTGAACGGATAGGTCGAAAAGCCGGACATGGCGTGATTGGCGCCGTTCATGATAAAGCGCGCACCCTCGGCAATGGCGCAGAACTTGCCGATGACTAGCCTGTCGCCGATGAACGGATAATGATGCAGCACGCATTTTTCGGCGAATTTGTCGGGTCCGTCAGGGTCGTCATAATAGGTGAAGTCGCCGATCTCGATATTCGGCGCCGTCACCAGCGGTTTCAGAAAGCCGACGCGTGTGTGCAACGGGATCGGATGCTTGATCGATGGATTGGGTCCGGTCATATCGAGCTCCGTCGAGCAACTGCCAGCCAGGTCAAAATAGCGCGATCCGTCCGGCAGTACCAATCGCTTAATCCAGACCGGCAGCCTGTGCAAAAAGCCCCGGACGAACCGGGGCTTTCTGGTTTCGCACTATCGGAGCGCCGGCTATTCCGCCGGCGACGGTTTCTTGCGGAACAGCGCGACCAGATTGTCCCACAATTCGATCTTGGCGCCCTGCCGCTTCATGATCACGCCCTGCTGCAGGATCGACAGCGTGTTGTTCCAGGCCCAGTAGATGACGAGGCCGGCCGGAAAACCCGCCATCATGAAGGTGAAGATCACGGGCATCCAGGTGAAGATCGCCGCCTGCGTCGGGTCCGGCGGCGTCGGGTTCATGCGCATCTGCAGGAACATCGTCACGCCCATGATCAGCGGCCAGACGCCGATCATCAGCATGTGCGGCAAGGTAACGGGGATCAGCCCGAACAGGTTGAAAATCGACGTCGGGTCCGGCGCCGCCAGATCCTGGATCCAGCCGAAGAACGGCGCGTGCCGCATCTCGATGGTGATGTAGAGCACCTTGTAGAGCGAAAAGAACACCGGGATCTGCAATGCCACCGGCCAGCAGCCGGCGAGCGGATTGATCTTCTCGGTCTTGTAGAGCTCCATCATCGCCTGCTGCTGCTTCATCTTGTCGTCCGCGTATTTCTCGCGGATCTCGAGCATCTTGGGCTGCACCTTCTTCATGTTCGCCATCGACGCATAGGACTTGTTGGCGAGCGGGAAGAACAGCGCCTTGACAATGACGGTGGTGGCGAGGATCGCCAGACCGAAATTGCCGAAGAATTTGTAAAGCGTGTCGATCAGCCAGAACATCGGCTTGGTGATGAAATAGAACCAGCCCCAGTCGATCAGGAGGTCGAACTGACGGATATGACGGTCCTTTTCATAGGCGTTGATCGTTGAAACTTCCTTGGCGCCGGCGAATATCTCCGACTCCACGGTCGTCGATTGCCCGGGAGCGATTGTGACCGGATCGGACAGGAAATCGGACTGGTAGCTGTGCGGATGGGGCCCGCTTTTGAACTCGAAATAAGAGAATTTGGGCTGAAATTCGCGGCCGCCAGGCGGCACCAGGGTCACCGCCCAGTATTTATCGGTGATGCCTAGCCAGCCGTCGGTCGACTTGCCTGGCTTGTATTCCCTTTCCGATTCGACGCTGGAGTATTTGTACTCCTGCAGGCCCTCGCTTCCGGTAACGCCGATCAGGCCTTCGTGCAGCACATAGGTACTGGCGATAGCCGGCTTGTCGAAACGGGTGACGCGGCCATAGTTCGACAGCGTCGCGGGCGCCGAGCCGCCGTTCTGGACCGTGTCGGACACGGTGAACATATACTGGGCGTCGACCGAGAAGGTGCGTTTGAAGGTCAGGCCCTTGTCGTTGGTGAAGGTCAGTGTCACCGGCGTCGCCGGTGTCAGCGTCGCATTGCCGTCGGTCTGCCAGACGGTGTCGGGACCCGGCAGCCTGCCCACATCCGGCGTGCCGGAAAAACCAATCTCGGCGAAATAGCCGTTCGGCAGGGACGCCGGGTTGAGCAACGCGATCTCGGGCGAGGTCTTGTCGACCGTCTCCCTGTAATGCTTGAGCTTGAGATCGTCGAGACGTGCGCCGGTGAGGTTGATCGAGCCTTCGAGGCTCGGCGTGTCGATCTTGACGCGCTTGGTCGAGGCGATCGCCTGGTCGCGGCTAGCCGCGGTGACGGCTTCGCCGCCAGGCGCGCTCGGAATGGCGCCGGGCTGCACCGGTGTTTCGCTGGCGCCCGGACTGGTGCTTTGGGCGGCCTTCTTCTGCTCCGCCACGCGCTGCTCTTCGATGCGGGCGGCTTCGCGCTGCATCTCGCTGCGCGGCATCACATAGAAATATTGCCAAAGCGCCAGGATCAGCACCGACAGTGCGATGGTGATGAAGAAGTTGCGGTTGTTTTCCATCGAAGCCCTTGGCCTATCGTGTTCCACGCAATCTGCGGGAGAGTTCGGCCTTCAACTGGCCGAACGGAGTGGTAAGCACGTCTTCGCGCCCGACGATGACATAATCATTGCCCGGCGCCATGTCATCCGCGGCATGCGTGCGCACGGCCTCTCTGAGCCGCCGCCGGATGCGATTGCGAACGACGGCGTTGCCGACCTTCCTGGTGACGGTGTAGCCGACGCGCGGCGCCTCGCCGTCGCCGCGGCCCAGGACCTCGACGAGGAAAAGCCGCCCGCGGCGCTTTTCGCCGCGGCGGACAGCCAGGAATTCCGCGCGCTTCAGAAGCCGCTTGGGATGGGCACCCGTTGGCTTGCCGGTTGCGGGCAACGATCTTGTCTCTCGCTTGGTGCTCAGGCGCTGAGACGCTTGCGACCGCGGTTGCGGCGGGCTGCGACGACGCCGCGGCCACCTTTGGTGGCCATGCGGGCGCGGAAACCGTGCCTGCGTTTGCGGACGAGTTTGGACGGCTGGTAAGTACGCTTCATTTGTTTAAATACCGCGGGGTGCGGCCCTTCTTGATTCTGTCACTTTGTAACAGGAGCTTTGCCGGGCCGGTTTAGGCGCGATCGAAACCGCGCCGGGACGAATGGCCCGAGCGTGAGCGGGCTTATAGAAAGAAGGGTTTTGGAAGTCAATCCAGCGTGTCGGGCCGGCATTGTCGGACCGGCATCGAAGTCTTGCGGCCCTTTGTCCGGCTTCGGCCAAGGATGAATTTGGCAAAAAAGCCGCAATCGCCTAATCTCACCCGATCAAGCGATCGTGAAGACGAGCAGTCCCTAAGACAAGCAGCCGTGATGACAGGCAGCCGTGACGACGAGCATGAGTGAAGTCCCAGCAACCGACGAAAGCATCGCCCAGGCGAAGGCGTCCACCCGCAGGGTGCCGCTGGCGCGCGGCCTGTCGACCAAGTTGCTGCTGCTCACCATCGTCTTCGTGCTCTTGGCCGAAATCCTCATCTTCGTGCCCTGGATCGCCAGCTACAGGCTGAGTTGGCTGAAGGAGAGGCTGAGCACCGCCGCCGCGGTTTCCATCGTCCTGGTGCAGGGCGAACCTGCCTCGCTGTCGCGTGCCGCCCAGAACGACGTACTGATGGCGATCGGCGCCAAGGCGATCGCCGTGCGCGACGGCGGCGTCTCGCGGCTTCTGGTCGTGGCCGAAATGCCGCCGCAGGTCGACGAGCATATCGATATCGCCAATGTCGGCATGATCGAGGGTATGACCGGCGCGCTGGACACGCTGTTTTTCGGCGGCAAGCGGATGCTGCGCGTTTTCGGGCCGGTCGGCGACAGCGACAAGGAATTCGAGCTGATCATGCCCGACCACCGCCTGCGCAATGCCATGCTGATCTATTCGCGCAACGTCGCCTTCGTCTCGCTGCTGATCTCGCTGTTCACCGCCATGCTGGTCTACGCCGCGATAGACCTGATCATGATCGGCCCGATCAGGACGATGACACGCTCGATGCTGTCCTTTTCCGAGGCGCCCGACGATCCCGGTCGCATCATTCACCCCGCCGCCCGGGCCGACGAGATCGGCGTCGCCGAACGCGAGCTGTCGCAGATGCAGGAGCGGCTGCAGAAGATGCTGTCCGAGCAGAAGCACCTGGCCGATCTCGGCCTGGCCGTGTCGAAGATCAACCACGACATGCGCAACATCCTCGCCTCGGCGCAACTGATGTCGGACCGCCTGCGCCAGGTCAAGGACCCGACCGTGCAGGCCTTCGCACCAAAACTGCTGCGCGCGCTCGACCGTGCGGTGTCCTACTCGGAGGGCGTGCTGGCCTATGGCCGCACCCAGGAGCCGCCACCGTCGCGCCGCAGGCTGCGGCTGCGCCAGCTGGTCGAGGACGTCCAGGGCCTGCTCGACATCGAATGCGGCATCGAATTCGTCAACGCCGTCGATCCGGTGCTCGAGGTCGACGCCGATTCCGACCAACTGTTCCGCGTGCTCACCAATCTTAGCCGCAACGCCGTGCAGGCGATGGCGGCCGACACCGAGAGCGCCGTGGTGCGCCGCCTGACCATATCGGCCGAGCGCATCGGCAGCGTCAGCCGCATCGTCGTCACCGACACCGGCCCCGGCCTGCCGCCAAAGGCGCGAGAAAACCTGTTCGCGGCATTTCGCGGCTCGGCCCGCAGTGGCGGCACCGGCCTTGGCCTGGCGATCGCCCATGAATTGATCCGCGCCCATGGCGGCACGGTGGAGCTGGTCGAATCGATCGGCGGTCGCACCACATTCGCCGTCACCATTCCCGACCAGCCGGTCCGGCTCGACCAGGCCCGCAACGGTCTGCGCCGCCCGGCGTAACGAACCGTTTCGTTACGGACCGTTTCAATTCGCAAATGGTTGGTCCGAGACTACGAGCCATCGGCTCGGCCGCCGTGCAACGGCGTGTTCCGTTACGGGCCGTTCCGATTAGCAAATGACTGATCCAAGACGACGACCTATCGGCTCGGCCGCCGCGTGACGCGATCTTGCCTTCGCCGGCCGGCGCATGACGGCAAAACATGACGGCAAAACTTTTGGCCAGGATCGGCTTGCTTTTCGCAAATTCAGTCGCTAGGGAACAGCTCACATTCGCGGCCGGTCGCCAGGATCGGATCGCGGGGCTATGCAAAGCATGGCCTGTTGCGCGCCCGTAGCTCAGCTGGATAGAGCACCAGACTACGAATCTGGGGGTCAGGAGTTCGAATCTCTTCGGGCGCGCCATTAAACTCATGCCTACCCCGGGAACATAAGTAACAGAATCTACCACCGGTGGCCGGAAAGTCGCGAGGGCTGAGCGCCATCCATGCCAAAAAGGGGATCGTCAGCTAACGCTGCTCAGTCGGCCTGCTTAATCTCCGGGCCCGGTTCAGTCGGCGGGCCCGGCGTGCAATCCTGGCCAGTGCATTCCTGCACGGGATCTTTCGCCGGCGGGAGACAATTTTGGCCTTCACAATGAACGGGCGGCTGCGCTGTTGCGGCTTTATTGTTCTGCGGCACAGGCCGATCCTCAGCGCGAACGGCCGGCATTCCAAGGTCGATCATGGCCGTGCACAAGAGCGCAATCCGAAGCAAATTCATTTTCGCCTCCGCAACTGACAGCGAGACGCAGATTATACCTTCGAACTGCGGCCAACATCCTGTCACCCGCGAACGGCGTTAACAGCGCGTTTCATTGCCGGTCGGAAGGGCGTACCGATTGAGATCGAGCGTCGTCCTCTTCCTGGCAAAATAGCGCCAGAAACGGGGCTTTCGGCCAGAGGTGACTGAAGCTAACCTTCCGATTTTCCTGTACACCTGTTCGAAGGGTTCGAGGTGCGTTGGGGCCTCGCATACTCGAGGTTTTCAGTTCTTTCACGGGGGAACGTACATGACGGCATTCAACAGCGTCCGCTTCCGGGTCAAGCCGGGTAGTGAAGACGAATTCGTCGAACTGTTCAGCAGCGCTCCGCGCAATTTCGAGGGATTGCGAAAAATGGCTCTCATCAAATCGGGAGATGGCGCCTTCTTCTCGATTGGAGAGTGGGACACTTTTCAGCACATGGTCGATGCCCGGCCCAAAATGCTGGGCAATCTTGATCGGTTCCGGCATGCGTTGCAGCAGCTTGAGGGCGGATATACGGATGCTGTTTCCGGCGAGGCTGTCTTCGAGACGGACGGCAGGAGCAGCGGCAGGTCGGTATAGCTTCGCACTTCGAAAAGCTTATGCCGTGCGCCACTTCCCGGCTCTATCACCTAAACCGCACATTCCCCCTGGAAAGCTCTGCCACCGACCGGCATCCCATCAGCCGCATGTCGCGTTCGATCTCGGTTCGCATCAGGCCGAGCGCCCGTTCGACGCCGGCCTGTCCGGCGGCGGCCAGCGGGAAGAGATAGTAGCGCCCGACGCCGACGGCCTTGGCGCCCAACGACAGGGCCTTCAGCACATGCGTTCCGCGCTGGACGCCGCTGTCGATGATCACGTCTATCTTGTCGCCCACCGCGTCGACGATCTCCGACAGATGGTCGAAGGGGCTGCGCGAACCGTCCAACTGCCTGCCGCCATGATTTGACAGAACGATGCCGGTGCAGCCGATGTCGACGGCCTTTCTGGCATCGGCGACGCTCATGATCCCCTTCAGGCAAAACTGGCCGTTCCAGAAGCGGACCATGTCTTCGACGTCCTTCCAATCCAGCGACGGGTCGAGGATCTCGGTGAAATAGCGGCTGATGGAAAGCGCTCCGCCGCCGAGATCGATATGGCCGTCCAACTGCGGCAGGCTGAACTTTTCGTGCGTCAAATAGTCGATAGCCCATCTCGGCTTGATCGCGAACTGCATCATGCCGCCGAGCGTAAGCCGAAAGGGGATGGAAAAGCCGGTCCGCAGGTCACGCTCGCGGTTTCCGCCGGTGACGCTGTCGACCGTCAGCATCATCACCTCGACGCCGGACGTCTTGGCGCGCTCCATCATGGCGCGGTTCAGGCCGCGATCCCTGTGGAAATAGAACTGATAGACCTGCGGCGTCCTGTGCTTGCGGACTTCCTCCAGGCTGACCGTGCCGAGCGACGAGACGCCGAACATCGTGCCGAACTTCTCCGCCGCCGCGGCGACGGCGCGCTCGCCGCTATGGTGAAACAGTCGCTGGAGAGCCGTCGGCGAACAATAGACCGGCATCGCCAGCTTCTGGCCCATGACGGTGACCGACATGTCGACCTGTCCGACGCCGGCAAGGACATTGGGGACGAGATCGCAGTCCTCGAACGCCGCCGTGTTGCGCCGCAGCGTCGTCTCGTCGTCCGCGCCGCCATCGATATAATTGAAGATCGGACCTGGCAGGCGCTGTTTTGCCAGCCGGCGGAAGTCCTGAAAATTGTAGCAGCTTTGCAATCTCATGAAATCAATCGGGTATATGCCGGGCCCGATGTCAAGCCTGTGCCATTGTCGATCGCCGGCGCTCTCGCCTCAGCCCGCCAGAGCGCCAACCGATTCCCGCTCCACCAGCGGGCATTCGAGCTTGGTGATGGGATAGCGGCCACGACCGGGAGCAGCGGGGACTTCGAGTTGCTCGATCGCCCATTGTCCCATCGCCATATGCGGCAGGATCGACGTCGTCAGCGGCGGGAACAGATGCCGCGCGATCTCCTCGTCGTCATAACCGATCACCGAAATATCCCGGGGAATGTGCAGCCCGGCCTCCTTCAGCGCCTCGTAGCAGCCGATTGCGGTGCGGTCGTTCTGGCAGAAGATCGCGGTCGGCCGGTCCTTCAGCGCCAAGAGCTTGACGGTCGCGGCATAGCCGGCGCTCGCCGACCAGTCGCCTTCGACGACCAGCGCCGGGTCGAACGGAATGTCGGCCGTCGCCAGCGCCCGGCGGTAGCCCTTCAGCCGGTCCTGCGCCGCCTGCATCCAGGGCTCGCCGGTGATGGTGGCGATGCGCCGGTGGCCATGGCCGATCAAGTGGCGGGTGGAGCTCTGGCCGCCGGCGATCTCGCTCGGCACCACGGAGGGGAAGGCATAGTCGGCGGTGTAGCAGTTGAGCAGGATGACCGGAATGTCGAGGCCGTAGAGATAGTCCGGCGCGACGATCTCGCGGGTGAAAATGGTCATGTAGATCAGCGCCGAAATGCCCCGCTTGGTCAGAGCCGCGATGGCACGGGGCTCCATCACCTCGTCGCCCATGGTCTGCGCCACCAAAAGCACATTGCCGGCGTTCCACGAGGCTTGCCGCGCCCCTTCAATGGCGACGACCGCCTCCGGGCTGGTCGCCAACTGGTCGACGACGAAGCCGATCACGCCATCCAGCCCGTCGAATGCGGCAACCGGGGCTCGCAAGGCAGAAAACACGGGCGGCGAATAGCCCAGCGTTCGCGCCGTCTCGATCACCCGCTCGCGGGTTTGCTGCGACAGCCTGATGCCCGGCGTGTTGTTGAGCACGAACGAAACCGTCGCCTGCGAACAGCCTGCCGCCCTTGCGATGTCGGTCATGGTAACGCGGCCCTTGGGGTTTTTCCCGGACAGCTTGCGCCGCCTGGTACCCTCAAGGACGGGATCACGCAGTGGTTCGTTCATGTCATTGGTCCCGCGAATCTCGCATTTATAGGGCGAAGCGATACTAATAGATATAATCGACTCTCTTAGGCGATTTAGTCCCCGATCCAAAACGGTTGCGACTGGGGAGGCCTCACTTGTTTGTGGGCGAGAATCCCGACCAAACTAATACTCTTTACTAATATCTAGCATCCCTATAACGTCAATCCATCATGCCCGGACGACGTCGGACCGCGCATGTTCGGAACGCAAGTCAGCCTGGTATCGGACGGTTCCCGTCAGTCGAAGCTTGCCTGCCGCTCCGGGAAATGTCAGACAAATCGGACTATTTACGAACGGCGAATGAGTCTCTAAAGTCGACGATAGCGGCTGGAATGGCGTCGTTCTTCGCTGCCGGAAACCCTTGAGGAGGAGGGCGTCCAAGCCGCGCCGGCACGTTCATCATCAGCGAAAATTACTGAGTCAAATGGGAGGTTGAATATGAAATCTGCGATACGAAATGCGTCCGTCGCCGCTGCGGCCCTGCTGCTCGGCCTTTCCGCCAGCGCAATTGCGCGGGCCGACGACAAGCCGACTCTGGCCTTCGTCGTCAACGGCGCTTCCGATTTCTGGAAGGCGGCCGAAGCCGGCGTCAAGAAGGCTCAAGGCGAACTGCCCAAATACAATCTGGAGCTCAAATATCCGGAGCAGTCCTCGGTCGCCATCCAGCAGCGCCTGATGGACGATCTGGTGACGGCCGGCGTGAAGGCGATCATGGTCTCGGCCGTCGATCCCAAGACGTCGACCGACGGGCTGAACAAGATCGCCTCGGAAACGGCGTTGTTCACCACCGACAGCGACGCACCGCAGACCAAGCGTGTCGCCTATATCGGCTCTTCCAATGTCGATGCCGGCAAGCAGGCGGCAGAGATCGCCAAGAAGGCAATGCCTGACGGCGGCAAGTGCCTCGGCTTCGTTGGCCTGCTCGGCGCCGACAATGCTAAAGAACGTATCCAGGGCATGAAGGACGGCCTCGCGGGCACCAAGATCGAATTGGTCGACGTGCGTGGCGACGACATCGATCAGGCTCGCGCCAAGAAGAACGTCGAGGACGCGCTGGTCGCCAGCCCCGACGTCACCTGCATGGTCGGCTTCTATTCCTACAACACGCCGCGCATCTATGAAGCGCTGCGCGATGCCGGCAAGCTCGGCCAGATCACCGTCGTCGGCTTCGACGACGATCCGATCACGCTGGGCGGCGTCAAGGAAGGCACCGTCGCCGCTACCGTCGTGCAGCAACCCTTCGAATGGGCCTATCAGGGCATGAAGCTGATGGCTGCCTATCTCGAGGGCGACAAGTCGGGCATTCCCGCCGATGGACTGATCATCATCCCGACCAAGATCATCGGCAAGGACGATGTTGACGCCTACGCCGCCAGCCTCAAGGCGATGTCTGGAAACTGAGCGAATTAGGTTGCGCCGGCTCAAGGTTCGCCTTGAGCCGGCGATTCTATTGACGGGCTTCGCGAGGCCCGTCAGTCTGAGACCAAACGGCTCACCGGCTGCTGTCAGCGTGATGAATTATTCCGACCCATCCATCGTTGCATCCACGGACGCTCCGTTCCTGAGCCTCGACGGTGTGCGCAAGACCTATCCCGGCGTCGTCGCGCTGGACGGATTCTCGATGGACGTAAGGCCCGGCGAGGTCATCGGCCTGGTCGGCGAAAACGGCGCCGGCAAATCCACGCTGATGAAGATCCTCGGCGGCGTGACCCGGCCGGACACCGGCACCATCACCGTCGATGGCGTCGCCCATGACAGTCTGACCGTCGAGGCCAGCATCGGTTCGGGCATCGCCTTCGTCCACCAGGAACTCAACCTGTTCGAGAACCTCGACGTCGCCGCCAATATCTTCTTCGGCCGCGAACCGCTGCGCGCCGGCCCGTTCAGGCTGGTCGACCGCGCCAGGCTGCGAGCGCTGGCGGCGCCGCTGCTCAAACGCGTGGGCGCCAATTTCTCGGCCGATACGCCGGTGTCGGCGCTGTCGCTGGCGCAGCAGCAAATGGTCGAGATCGCCAAGGCGCTGTCGATCGAGGCAAGGCTGGTTATCCTAGACGAACCGACCTCGAGCCTGCCGATCGCCGAAACCGACAAGCTGCTCGGTGTCATCAAGGCGCTGAAGGCAGACGGCATCAGCGTCATTTTCATCTCGCACCGCCTGCACGAGGTCGAGCGCGTCGCCGACCGCGTCGTCGTGCTCAGGGACGGCATGCTCGCCGGAACCTTGCCGAAGAGCGCCATCAATCACGACCAGATGGTCAAGCTGATGATCGGCCGCATGCTGAAGGAGCGCGAGAAGGCCGCGGAATCGGCGCGCCCCCCGGGCTCTGTCGCGCTGTCGGTCAAGGCCATTCGCACCGCTGCCTATCCCGACCGGCCCGTCGACCTCGATGTCAGGCATGGCGAGATCCTCGGCCTCGCCGGACTCGTCGGCTCCGGCCGGACGGAGCTGGCGCGCGTCCTGTTCGGCATCGACAAGAGCTTTGGCGGCTCGTTCCAGCTTGACGGAAAAGATCTGGTTCTTGGTTCGGCCGCGGACGCAGTGGCCAACGGTATTTTCCTCGTCCCCGAGGATCGCAAGCTGACCGGCATCCTGCTCGACCTTTCGATCGCCCAGAACATCTCGCTGCCCAATCTGCCGGCGCATTCGCGGCGCTCGCTGGTCTCGGCCGGCGCGGAATCCGCCACCGCCGAGAAGCAGAAGACCAATCTCGGCATCAGGGCGCCCTCCGTCCAGACGCGCACCGGCACGCTGTCGGGCGGCAACCAGCAAAAGGTCGTGCTGGCCAAATGGCTGGCGATGAAGCCGAAGGTGATGATCCTCGACGAGCCGACCCGCGGCATCGACATCGGCGCCAAGGCCGAGATCTACGGGCTGATGCGGGCGTTGGCCGATGCCGGCGTCGCCGTGCTGATGATCTCCAGCGACATGGAGGAGGTGATCGGCGTTTCCGACCGCATTGCCGTCATGCATGAAGGCCAGATCTCCGGCATTCTCGACAAGGACCGGTTCAGCCAGGAAAACGTGCTGCTGCTGGCGGTCGGCAAGCAGCCGAAGTAGTTCGCAGGCATTGGAGAAGACGATGAGCAAGAAAGATCTCGGCCTGCTGATCCTGATCCTGGTGGTCGGCGCGGTGGTGGCAATCATCAACCCACGCTTCCTGCTGCCGATCAATCTCGCCAACACCTCGAACCTGATCGGGTTGTTCGGCATCCTGTCGATTGGCCAAGCCTTCGTCATCATCACCGGTGGCATCGAATTGTCGGTCGGCTCGGTGGTTGCGCTGCTCGGCGTGCTGTTCATCGACTTCATCGCCACGCGCGGCATGGCCTGGCCGGTCGCCCTGCCGCTGATCCTGGTGCTCGGCGGCATCATCGGGCTGGCGCATGGCTGGCTGATCACCCGGCTCAAATTGCAGCCTTTCGTGGTGACTTTGTGCGGCCTGTTGATCTATCGCGGCGTGGCGCGCTTCTATACCGCCGACGGCACCGCCGGCTTTGCCTTCGGACAGAATTTCCCGGAACTCGAGTTCCTGACGGCGGGGCGGTCCTGGGGCGTGCCGAACAGCTTCATCGCGCTGATCGTCATCGCCGTCGTCATGTGGGTGGTGCTGCACCGGTCGGTGTTCGGGCGCTATCTCTATGCCATCGGCAAGAACGAGGAAGCGGCGAAATATTCCGGCATCCGCACCGGCCGCATCGTCATGGCCGCCTATGTTATCTGCGGCGTGCTGACGGCGCTGTCAGCTATCTATTTCGCCATGTACACACGCTCGATCTCGCCGGCGAGCCACGGTCAGTTCTACGAGCTCTATGCCATCGCGGCCGCGGTGCTCGGCGGCTTCTCGCTGCGTGGCGGCGAAGGCTCGCTGATCGGCGTCCTGCTCGGCACCGTGCTGCTGCAGGAGCTGCAGAACCTCGTCAACCTGCTCGGCATCCCGTCCTCGCTCAACTTCGCCGTCATGGGCGGGGTGATCCTCATCGGCGTGCTGGTCGACCAGCAATGGGGCGTGTTCAGGGCGCGGCGGCGGATGCTGGAAGCCACACGCAAGGGCGTGGCGGGTGCTGCCGCCGAGTGACGCAAAAATAGCTGGATGAAATACGCCGACGGCCATAGCAGGTGGCGTGAAAGAGTCAGCCGGAGCTTCGCGACAGCAGTTCAGGTCGGTCTCTATTTGGAACGAAACCCGTATCTGAGCGTTTATTTAAGCTTTGCTACGCGGAGGCGTTCCATGCCCACGAATCCAGTTAGTACCGCCAAAGTAGGAACTCACCCCCTCCACCCGATGCTGATACCGTTTCCTGTCGCGTTTCTTGTCGGTGCGTTTGTCACCGACCTGGTTTTCTGGGGGACTGCCGATGCCTTCTGGGCACGGGCATCGATGTGGCTGATCGGGGCAGCCATAGTAATGGCCCTTCTCGCTGCGACAGCCGGATTTATCGACTTCCTCAACGAGCCGCGCATTCGCGCCTTGTCCGACGCCTGGTACCACATGCTAGGCAACTTGACCGCGGTCGTTGTGGCACTGATCAATTTCTACCTTCGCTATGCGCAAGGCGCCGAAGCCGCGGTCCGCCCATGGGGTGTGCTCTTGTCGTTCATAGTGGTCTGCATACTGCTGTTCACCGGCTGGAAGGGCTGGGAGATGGTGTATCGGCACCACGTTGCAGTTCTGGACACACCAGCGGATGCGCCAGCGAAGCCTTCGACAACCACTGCCACGGATACTCGTCACGCTGGTCGGGACCGGCACGCCGCATGAGGCCATAATCCCGAAAAGTGGATACCGGTTTCCAAAAAGATATCGGTTAGACAAGTAGCGCCCATACCGAATGCATCGGATGGGCGCTACTTTAGATAAGGCCCGACATGTCGGAGAAGGCCATGGCCTTGCGCAGCACCTCGGCGGAGCGCTCGCCGGCGGCTTCACGAGGGCCGCTATTGTCGATCGAGGTGACACCCGGTCCGGACAGCGCGACATTGGCACTGCGCGCCAGCCGTGCCAGCACTTCGCCGCGCGATTCGCGACCGCGCAATGCCAGCCGCTCGGCCAGGATATCCGGTGTAGCCGTGATCTCGACGACAGCCAGATTGGCGTAGCGCTCCCGCAGCGCCGGGATGATCGCGCGCGAGACGTTGGCGATCGCGACACGGCCGTTTGAGACCGACCAATCGACTTCGGCCGGGATGCCATAGCGCAGGCCATGCGCCTCCCAGGAAATCGCGAAGGCGCCATCCGCTTCGGCCTCGACGAAGGCAACGTCGGCGAGCGTGTCGTGATCCTCGGTGGCCGCATCGCTCGGCCGGGTGATCACCCGGCGCACGAACTCCAGCCGGCTCTCGTCGGCAAACACGGCGCGCGCATAGCCGATCACCGTGTCCTTGCCGGCACCGCTCGGCCCGACGACGGCGACGAAGACACCGTCGCGGATCGGAAATCCCGTAGCGGACAATTCACGCTCGACCGATGCCGACACCATCATGCGACTCGGCGTCCCTGCCGCCAGACCGTGCGGACGACCGGGACATGGTCGTCGACGCGCACGCGAACCAGATCGGCGCGCCGGCCGGGCTCGATGACACCGCGATCGGTGAGGCCGACCGCCTCGGCCGGGTTCTTCGAGACCATCGCCACCGCCTGTGGCAAGGAAATGCCCTCGACCACGTCGCCGAGGAAGAAGGCTGACTGGATCAGACTGAAGGGAATGTAGTCCGACGACAGGATATCGAGCAGGCCATCGCCGGCCAGCGTGCGGGCCGAGACATTGCCCGAATGCGACGCGCCGCGCATGACGTTCGGCGCGCCCATCAATACGCCGAGCCCTGCCTCTTTTGAAGCCCGCGCCGCCTCCTCGGTGGTCGGGAACTCGGCGACGCGCACACCTTGCTCGATCGCTTCGTCGACATGGCCGACGGTTGCGTCGTCATGGCTGGCGAGCACGATGCCGCGCTCTTGGCAGGCAGCGGCGATGAAGCTGCGGTTCGGGCTCGAATTCCTCGCCGATTCCGCCATCCGCTTTTCGCAGAATTTCTGGAAATCGCGATCGGTCAGCTTCAGCTTGCGCTGGTAGTAATAGGCGTAGGTTTCCAAATTGACGAACTGGCGCTGTCCGGGCGCATGGTCCATCAGCGACGCCAGCCTGACCCGCTCGTCGCCGTCGAAATTGGCGAAGGCTGTGAGGCAGTCCGGCGCCGAAACCTCGCAACGCAGATGGAGGAAATGGTCGGCCCTGAGCCGGTCCTGCTGCACGCTGTCCTCGATCGCGTCGGCCAGCTTGCGTATGTCGGCGGCCGTCAGGTCGGCATCCTCGTCCATGCCGACACGCAAGGCGTCGAGCACGGTGGTGATGCCGGCGGTCGCCACCTGCGCGTCATGGGCGAGCACCGCGGCGATCGGGTTCCAGCGCACTTTCGGCCGTGGCGCGTAATGGCCTTCGAGATGATCGGTGTGGAGCTCGACCAGGCCAGGGATGATGAAGTCGCCGCCCATGTCCTCGCCGCTGCGGCCGGGTCCGGCATCGATGGCGGCGATCATGCCGTCGCGCAGCACGATCGACCCTTCGACGATCTGGTCGGCCAGCACAATACGGGCATTGTCAAGAACGGTCTCGGCAGTCATTTCAGGCAGTCCTTGCAGCATTTTGCAGCCAATTGAAAATGAATTGGCTTCGCACCATGCGGTTAAAGCAAATAGCCATTTAGGCAGTTCTTCTGGCCGGGCGGCGCCCGAGCGCGTGATGGGACAGCACCATGAACGGTGCGCCCGGTTCAGTTTCCACAAACAGCGTCAGCGCGTCCACCGCCACCGGCCGTTGCAGCACGTCCGCAAACAGGCTGTCGATTGCTAGGCGAAGACGAGGGCTTTCCTGTGACGACACCCGGCCGGACAGCGTCATATGGAAGCGAAACGTCTCGAAGACATAGGGATAGCCCCACTGGCAGAGATTGCGGAACTCGTCGGGCTTCAGCGAATCGGGGCTGCGCCGTTCGATCTCGGCTTCCGTCAACGGCGCGCGAAAGCGGTCGAAGTCGCGCACCACGTCGTCGGCGAAGCGGTTGAGCGCCGGCAGCGGTGCTTCCGGCAACAGCGCGAAGAAGCCGTCGATCTGGCTGACGACGAGGCGCGGGATCGTAACCACCGGCGTCGCCTCGGCAAAATCGTCGAGTGCTGCACGAAGCGACGTTTCCGTCTCGTTGGAGGCCAGTCTGAAGGGCGCCTTCAGTGTCGCATGAAAGCCATAGCGGCGCGCCGAGGCGGTATGGAAGGCAACTTCTGCCGCCGACAACTCGCCCGCAGCCTCGACCGGCTTTGTGGCGGCACCGAATGGGTCGCGGCCGAGCCAGTCGGCGGCGATCCGTGCCAGCGGTTCGTCCTGTCGGGGGGTGAAATAGATCGCGTAGCGCATCGAAAGTCCTCGTCAGCCCCGCTGCCATAGGTGATTTCCATGACGAATTGACGAAGCTTTGCGGCGTTTTCGGTAACAAAACCACACAGCCGGGTCGTTAGCCGACGATTTTTCGCTTGGACCAGCGGTTGGGGCGAAGGGGAAGTGGTTAGGCCTTCATCAGCCATTCGTGCTCGGGCGCGTTGTGGAATTTCCACGTCCGCTTCGGTCCGGCCATGACGTTGAGATAATAGAGATCATAGCCGTGGCAGGCTGCGCAGGGGTGATAACCCTTGGGAACCAGCACGACGTCGCCGTCCTCGATCGCCATCGCCTCGTCTAGCGAACGAGCACCGTTCTCGTCGGCATCGGTGTAGACGCGCTGGAAAGCAAAGCCCTGCGGCGGGTTGAGACGGTGGTAATAGGTCTCCTCGAGATAGGATTCAGCCGGCAGATTGTCCTGGTCGTGCTTGTGCGGCGGATAGCTCGATGTGTGGCCGCCGGGTGTGATGACCTCAACCACCAGCAAGGAATCGGCCGGCTTGCCTTCCGGCAGGATGTTGGTGACGTAGCGCGTGTTGGTGCCTTTGCCGCGAACCTCCTGGCCGAGATCGTCGGGTCCGATGACACGGATCGGCAGACCGCCGCCCAGTCCTGGCGCCGAACAGACGGCAAGTTCGAGATCGGTATCGGCGCTCACCGACCACTCCGACCCCTGCGGCACATAGACCGACCAAGGCTTGCCTTCGAACGGCGACATGCGTTCGCCGAGCAGGCCGAGATCCTTGCCGCCGGCTTTGGCCTTGCCCTTGCCGGTGACGAACACCAGGCAGACCTCACGATCCGCGGTTTGCCCGGAAGCGCTCTCGCCGGGCCTGAGCCGATGCAGATCGAAGCCGACATAGGTCCAGCCGGCGTTTTGCGGCGTCACATGAGCGATGCGGCCGTGGCCCTTATTGGCTTTGACGAGCAGCTTCGACATGGTCATTCCTTCGGTTCGGCGTCCGCCGATGACTTGTCCTCGTCAGCCGGCTTGTAGAGATAGAAGAATTGCCAGACGGCATAGCCGGCGAAGCCGAGCGCGATCACGCCCCAGAACGGCGTGCCGGTGGCGAATTCGATCACCGACCAGACCAGGCAGACCGCGACAACGGCAACGCGCCGCCACAGCGGCCGGAAAAACGGGTGCTCGGAGTCTTTCATCGGATCAACACCTTTCCTCGCGAACTCTCAAGCATTGGGAAAGCCCTGTGTCTCCACCGTATAGCCGGCCGCCGTCATAGCCCGCATCAATTCCTTGTAGCCGACCTGCGCCATCTTGAGCGGCGGGTTCTTCTTCGGATCCTGCTCGGCCTCGACCACGAACCAGCCCTCATAGCCATGGTCGGCGAGCCTCTGGACGATGGCGCCAAAATCCAGCGAGCCATCTCCCGGCACGGTGAAGGCGCCAAGTGCCACCGCGTCGAGGAACGATTGCTTCTCGCGATCCAGTCCCGCGATCACCTCCATGCGCACATCTTTCACATGCACATGGTTGATGCGCGGGTGGTGGTTATCAATAGCGCGCAGCACATCGCCGCCGGCAAAGGCCAGGTGACCCGCGTCGAGCAGCAATGGAATGCCTTCTCCCGAGTAACGCATGAAGGCATCTAGCTCTGGCTCGGTCTCAACTACTGCCGCCATATGATGATGGTAGGAGAGCGGCATGCCTTGCTCTGCACACCATTCGCCGAACTGCGTGAGCCGCCGGGCGTAGGCTTTCATTTCCTCGTCCGAAAGCCTGGGCTTGCTGGCGAGCGGCTTCGAGCGGTCGCCCTGGATGGAGCGGCCGACTTCACCATAGACGATGCATGGCGCGTTCACCGCCTTGAACAGGTCGATCATCGGCTGGATACGATCCTTGTTCTTCGCCATGTCTTCGTCGACCAGCGTCCCCGAGAACCAGCCGCCGCAAAGCGTCACGTCGGCCTCTTTCAGGATCGGCAGCATGATTTGCGGATCGTTGGGAAAGCGGCGGCCCATTTCCATTCCGGTAAAGCCAGCCGAGCGCGACTGGCGCAGGCACTCCTCCAGCGACACATCATCGCTGAGTTCGGCAAGATCGTCGTTCCACCATGCAATGGGGGACATGCCCAGTTTGGCTTTCAAGTCGTCACTCCAGTTTCAGACATTCGAGGCGCGTTCGCGGATGGCTAAAGAACCCGCCCGCTCAGCGCTTCCTCATATTTCTTGCGCGCCGCATTCACTTGCGGCCGTGCCGAGACTTCCGGCACTGCGACATCCCACCAGCTTCCACCGGCCTCGGTCGAAACCAGCGGGTCGGTGTCGATGACCAGCACGGTCGTTCGCGTGTTCTTCTTCGCTTGCGCCAGCGCCGTTTCCAGCCCGGCGATCGATGGCACTTTTTCGGCAATCGCACCCATGCTCGCAGCATGCGCGGCGAAGTCGATCTCGGGCAAGGTTTCGTGACGGGTGTCCTTCAGCAGATTGTTGAAGCTGGCCCCGCCGGTCGCAATCTGCAACCGGTTGATGCAGCCATAGCCGCGGTTGTCGAGCAGCACGATGGTCAGCTTGAGGCCGAGCATCACCGAGGTCGCGATCTCGGAATTGAGCATCAGGTAAGAGCCGTCGCCGATCATCACCACGACCTCTTCGTCCGGCTTGGCCATCTTGACGCCAAGCCCGCCGGCGATTTCATAGCCCATTGTCGAGAAGCCGTATTCTGCGTGATAGGAGCCGGGCGCGCCCGCCTGCCATAGCTTGTGCAATTCGCCGGGCAAGCCGCCGGCGGCATGAAGCAGTACCACGCTGGAGCCCATGGTGCGCTGTACTGCGCCAATCACTTGCGCGTCGGACGGATAGGCGGCATTGGTCGACGCCGTCACCTTGTCGGCATCCGCTTGCCAGTTTTTCTTGCCGGTGATCGCATTGTCGGTCCAGCCTGAAGGGGCTTTCCAGCCTTTCAGCGCCGCAGCGAGTTCGGCGAGCCCTTCCGCCGCATCGGCGACCAGCGGCAGCGCCTGGTGCTTTCCGGCGTCAAAAGGCTGCACGTTGAGCCCGATGATGGTCCTGCCGGTATGCTTGAACAATGCCCAGGAGCCGGTGGTGAAATCCTGCAGTCTGGTGCCGACGGCAAGCACGACGTCGGCCTCTTCGGCCAGCCTGTTGGCCGCCGAAGTGCCGGTAACGCCGACCGCGCCCATGTTCAACGGATGATCGTCCGGGAGCGAGGATTTGCCGCCTTGCGTCTCACAAACTGGAACGCCGGCGCCTTGCACCAGTTTTGCCAACTCCTCGGATGCCTGCGAATAGAGTACGCCGCCGCCCGCGATCACCAGCGGCTTTTTCGCCGCTTTGAGTACCGCGACTGCGGCCGCCAGTTCGTTGCGGTCCGGGCGCTGCCGTCGCGGCGTCCAGAGTCGCTCGGCAAAGAAACTCTCGGGGTAGTCATAGGCCTCGGCCTGCACGTCCTGGCACAGCGCCAGCGTCACCGGGCCGCATTCGGCGGGATCGGTCAGCACCTGCATGGCGCGGTTGAGCGCCGGCATGATCTGCTCCGGCCGCGTGATGCGGTCGAAATAGCGCGACACCGGGCGGAGGCAGTCATTGACCGTCGCCGTGCCGTCGGAGAAATCCTCGGCCTGCTGCAATACCGGATCGGGAATGCGGTTGGCGAAGACGTCGCCGGGAAGAAACAGGACGGGCAACCTGTTTACGTGCGCAAGTGCGGCCGCCGTCACCATGTTGAGCGCGCCGGGGCCGATCGAACTGGTCGCGGCCATGAAGCGACGGCGGAAATTGGCCTTGGCGTAGGCGATCGCCGCATGCGCCATTGCCTGCTCGTTATGGGCACGGAAGGTCGGCAGTTCGTCGCGAACCTGGTAGAGCGCCTCGCCGACGCCGGCGACATTGCCGTGGCCGAAGATCGCCCAGACGCCGCCGAAGATCGGCACTCTCTTCCCGTCCATCTCGGTCATCTGTCGAGCAAGAAAGCGGGTCAGCGCCTGCGCCATCGTCAGGCGGATTGTCTTGGTCATGTCGGTTCCTCCGCAGTCCTTATGCCGCGCCTTCTTATGCTGCTTTGCGGCCGCGCGCCGCAAGCCATGCCTCGGTCAGTCTCTCGAAGCGAGATGCCATGTCGGCAACCGCTTCATCGTCTGACATCTTGCCGGCAAGCCATTGTTCGGCCGCGTTGATGAAGATGGTGCGGCCGACGGCAAAGCCCTTGACGATAGACGCCTTGGCGGTGGCAGCAAAGGCCGCTTCCAATTCGTCCTGCGGCGCTTCGAGGCCAAGCAGCACAATCCCGCGGCACCACGGATCGTTCTTCAGGATCACCGCCTCGATCTTTGCCCATGCGCCGGCCGATGCCTGTGGTTCGAGCTTCCACCAATCGGGCTTGATGCCGAGTGCGTAGAGTTCCTCGAGCGCGCGCGGGATGGTCATGTCGTCGAGCCTGCCGTGCTTGCCGGCGATGATCTCGACCAGAAGTTCTCTGCCCACTTTCCGCGCGGCCTCGAACAAAGCGCGCAGTTTCTGCTGCTGTTCGCTCTTCAGCGCCGCGGGATCGTCGGGATGATAGAAGCACAGGCACTTGATGCAGTGGTCGACCGGCCATTCGGTCAGTTGCGAACCTATGTCTTGCGAGAACTCGAAGCGAAGCGGCCGCGAACCCGGCAACTCGACCGGCCGGCCGAGCCAGGCGAAGGAATGGTGGGCGAATTCGAACATCGCCTCGCGTCCGTATTTTTCGTCGAGCAGCATGCCGTAGCCGGCGCGGCCAGCCGCGACCTTGGCCGCAGCCTTGACCGTCAGCACCTTGAAAGCTGGGATTCGCGACGGATCGGCGCCGGCTTTTGCCGCGACATCCTCCAGCTGGACGCGGTGGTCGCAGGCGAACGCCATCAGCGAGGGGATGTCGCGCCGGCGCGTGGTCGCCCAATGGATGTGATTGATCGCCTCGTCCTTGCGCAGCGCCAGATGCTTGCTGCCGTTTTTCAGGAAGAACTGCAATTCCTCGAAAGTCGGGTATTCCGGTGCGCAGAGCAGCCGCGACACGGCAAAGGCGCCGCAGGCATTGGCCCAGGTCGCCGCCGTCGCCAGGCCTTCCTCGCCGAGCCAGCCGCGCAGGAAGCCCGACATGAAGGCGTCGCCGGCGCCGAGCACATTGTAGACCTCGATTGGAAATCCCTTGCCGACGATACCGTCCTCGAGGTCGTCGCTGATCGGCCCGTCATAGACGATGCAGCCCATGGCGCCGCGTTTCAGCACGATGGTTGCCGCCGACAGCGAGCGGATGGTTTTCAGCGCGCTCAGGCAATCGTCTGCGCCCGAGGCGATCATGATTTCCTCTTCGGTGCCGACGATGAGATCGCAATCGGGCAGCACCGTCTTCAACTGCGCCGAGACGCGGTCGGATTTCACATAGCGCTCGAAGCCTTCGGCGTGGCCGGCGAGACCCCAGAGGTTGGGGCGGTAGTCGATGTCGAACACCACCTTGCCGCCCTTGGCTTTCATGACACGGATCGCCTTGCGCTGGGCGGCGTCGCTGTTGGGCCGTGAAAAATGCGTGCCGGTGACGACGACCGCGCGTGCCGAAGCGATAAACGCCTCATCGATATCGTCTTTCGAAAGCGCCATGTCGGCGCAATCGCTGCGATAGAAGATCATCGGCGAGACGCCTTCATCCTCGACCGACAGCAGCACCAGGGCGGTCAGCCGCTCCGGATCGGTCTTGAGGCCTTGGACCGAAACGCCCTCGCGGGTCAGCTGCTCGCGGATGAAGCGGCCCATCTGCTCATTGCCGACGCGTGTGAGCAGCGCCGAGCGCAGGCCGAGCCTGGCAGTACCGACCGCGATATTGGCCGGACAGCCGCCGACCGACTTGGCAAAGGAAGTAATGTCCTCGAGGCGCGAGCCGATCTGCTGACCATAGAGATCGACGGAAGCGCGGCCGATTGTGATGATGTCGAGCGGCGCATGTCTCGCTTCCACGGCTTCGCCCATTCGAACCTCCCATCGGCTTTGTTGTCTTGGGTAACACGCGCGAGCGGCAGCGTGGCGCCGGCAATATGAAATAATAATTCCAATCCATAGTCAATATGGAACGAGCATTCCCAAGGCTGAAAAGTGCTGTGCAAGGCTCGCGCGTTCAGAAACTTTGAAGTCAGACGAACGTCAAGTGTCTACCACTGAAACCAGCTGATTTACCAAGGAAGCGGGCCATCATCGTTGAAGAACCCGGCGGTCGGGCCATCGGCGTCCAGGGTCGCCAGGTGAATGACGATCTCGGCCGCCTGCTGCACCGTGCGGTGACCTCTATACTCGTTGAGATCGGTGGCGGTATAGCCGGGCGCCGCGGCGTTGACCTTGATGTCTTGCGGCGCGAGCTCCCTGGCGAAGGCCACGGTGATGGCGTTCAAGGCCGTCTTGGAGCTGCCGTAGCCCATCATGTTAACGGCGTGGTTCGCAGTGGCGGGATCGAGCGCCCGGCCGATGGACCCGGTGGAGCTGCTCACCATCACGATCCGGGCAGCAGGTGCTGCTAGCAGCAGCGGCAGGAATGCCTGGGTCACGCGGATCGGGCCGAAGACATTGACGTCGTAGGTGGCCTGGATGTCGGCGATCCGCTGCTGGCTCGGCGGCAGGTCGTAATTGATGGCGACGCCGGCGTTGTTCACCAGCACGTCGAGGCAGGGGCTGGCCTGCCTGAATGCCTCGGCTGCCGCCTTCACACTGTCATCCCGCGTGACGTCCAGCTCAAGCCACTCCACGTCGAGGCCTTCGGCGCGCAATGCCTGCGCCGCCGCCATGCCGCGTTCGGCGCTCCTGGCGCCGAGCCAGACCTTGAAGCCCATGGTCGCCAGTCGCCGGGCGATTTCACGGCCTATACCCTTGTTGGCGCCGGTCACCAGCGCGCTTTTCGATGTTCTCATAATCGGTGTCTCCATTTTTCTTGTGGAAGACCCACAAATGGTGCGAGGCAGCAGGGGTTGCGCGCCGGAAATTCTCCGGCTCTTGCCTAATCCTCTCACGCTGTTGCGCCGCCGGTGCGAATGCGCGATGCTGGCGCAATGAGCGAAGCGCTGCAGGAGTTGATCGAGATCGCCAGCCGCCATGCGCGCGGGCGACGAACAAGAACGGCGGTTCCCCGCGTTTCGATCGGCCGCAGCGAAGTCGCCACGCCGCCATTGTCAGGGGTGTGGGGGTCGGGGATCTTATTCGTACTGCAGGGCGCGAAGACGGTTCTGATCGGCGACCGGGCTCTTCGTTACAATCCGGCCAGCTATTTCATCTATACTGTCGAGACGCCCACCATCAGCCAGATAATCGAAGCGAGCGCGGCGCGTCCTTACCTGGCCATTGGCTTGACCCTTGACCTGCAGGCCGTCGCCGCGCTCCTCGTCGAGCACGCGCCGGCCCTCAGTGGCGACAGTTTCTCCACCTCTCCCGCTGATGACGATCTGCTCGACGCGTTGCGTCGAATGATGCGGCTGCTTGACCGGCCAGCGGAGATTCCCGTGCTCGCGACCATGATCGAGCGAGAGATGGTGTTTCGGCTCCTGCAAGGCCCCCAAGGCGGAAAGCTTCGTGAACTTGCGCGCGCCGATGGCCATCTGTCCCGGATTGGCCGGGCGATCGCCTGGATCCGTTCGCATCCCCATCAGCCGGTCCGGGTCGGCGATCTGGCCGAGATTGCCCGTATGAGCAGTGCTGCGTTTTATCGTCACTTCAAGGCGGCGACGGCCATGAGCCCAATCCAGTATCAAAAGCAAATCCGCTTGCTGGAAGCCCGCCATCTGCTGATTGCCCAGCCGGGCAACGTCGCACGTGTCGCCTTCGCCGTCGGCTATGAGAGTGCTTCCCAGTTCAGCCGGGAGTATGCCCGCCAGTTCGGGTCGCCGCCTGCCCGCGACGCAGCGCGGCTTTCGGCAGAAGGCGAAACGGCAATAGAGGTGATCTAAGGCTTGCGCTTCTTGCCAGTATCGCGCCGCTTCTCGCCGACCGCGACGGTCAGCGCCATAGCCAAAGCCATCGTCGCCGACAGCGAGCGGAAGCCGGCGAAATCGGCCTCGGCGACCTCGAACCAGACCCTGGCGAATTGGGCGAGTGGCGAAAAGGAGCTGTCGGTAATCGCCACGATCGGCACGCCTTGCTCCGAAATGACGCGCGCCTCCTCGATGGTGGCCGGGGCATAGGGCGAAAAGCTGATGGCGATCACGGCGTCCCTTGGAGAGGCAAAGCCGATCATCTCTGCATTGAGGCCGGCGGCCGATTCGATCAGCTGGTTGCGGATCTTGAGCTTGCCCAATGCATAGGCGATATAGGAGGCGACCGGGTAGGAGCGCCGCTTGGCCAGCACGTAAATGGTTTCGGCCTTGGCCAACACGGTGATTGCATCTTCGAAATGGTCTTCATTCAGCGTGCGCGAAATGTCGTTGAGCGAGGTACTGGCTGCGGCAACAAAACCGTCGAAAATCGCGCGGTGGCCGGCGCCTTCCTCGGCCTTGGCGCGCAATGCCGCCAGCCTTTCATCATAGGATGAGTTGCGCTCGCGCAGGCGCTCGCGAAACACCAACTGCAGGCTGGTGAAACCATCAAAACCAAGCTGCTGGGCAAAGCGGATCAGGGTCGAAGGCTGGACACCGGCGGAAGCGGCGATGCTGGCAGCGGTGCCGAAGGCGATATCGTCTGCGTTGTCGAGCGCATAGGCGGCGATCTGGGCGATACGTTTCGGCAAGCTGTGGCGCCGCTCCAGGATCGTCGCCCGCAGCGTCTCGAAATCGCGCGGCACCCGTTCGTCCATCGTCGCTCCGCCCAGGCTCATCGTCTGGTTCCCTCTGTGCCCCATCATAGCGGGCCTGTGCAAGAACACCATAAAAAATGAGACAAGCGTTCCATCTCCAGACAAAATGGACTAATTCATCCACACAAATTTTGCACACAGGGAGGCAAGCGGATGGTCGGGGTAGGTCTTATCGGCACGGGTTTCATGGGCAAGTGCCACGCCATTGCCTGGAACGCGGTCGGCACCGTCTTTCCCGATGTGGCCAAGCCAAGGCTGGTCCATCTGGGCGAGGTCAACGAGGATCTTGCCAAACGCCGTGCCAGCGAATTCGGCTTCGCCAAGGCCTCCGGCGATTGGCGCGCCGTCGTCGACGACCCGGAAGTCGATGTCGTTTCGCTGACCACGCCGAACCAGTTCCACCCGGAAATGGCCATCGCCATCCTCGAAGCCGGCAAGCATCTGTGGTGTGAAAAACCGATGGCGCCGAGCTTCGCCGAGGCGCAAGCAATGGCCGCGGCGGCCCAAAAGTCCGGCAAGGTCGCCGCGCTCGGCTATAACTATATTCAGAACCCAGCGATCCGCCATATCGGCGCGCTGCTCGACGAGAAGATCATCGGCGAGGTCAACCATCTGCGTATCGAGATGGACGAGGACTTCATGGCCGATCCGGAGGCGCTGTTCTTCTGGAAGCACGAGGCGGCGTCCGGTTACGGCGCGCTCGACGATTTCGCCGTGCATCCGCTGTCGCTCATCGCCGTACTGTTCGGCCGCGTTGCCCGTGTCATGTGCGACATGGCCAAACCCTATGCCGACCGCCGCGTCGCCTCGGGCGGGCGCCGCGCGGTCGAGACCTACGACATCGCCAGCATCCTGATGCATCTCGAAAACGGCATCGCCGGCACGCTGCTGGTCAACCGTTCGGCCTGGGGCCGCAAAGGCCGGATCGCCATCCAGATTTTTGGCTCGAAGGGCTCGATCCTGTACGACCAGGAGCGGATGAATGAGTTCCAGCTCTATCTGACGGCCGACCGGCCGACCGAGCAAGGCTACCGCACCATCCTGGTGGCGCCGCATCATAAGCCTTATGACGCCTTCCTGCCGGCGCCCGGTCACGGCCTTGGCTTTAATGATCTCAAGATCATCGAATGCCGGGAACTGTTGACGCGGCTTGCCGGCAAGCCGGCGCGGATCATCGATTTCGACGAAGGCCTGGAGATCGAGCGCACGGTACACGCGATGGCGCGCTCGTTCGCAGAACAGCGCTGGATGGAGGTGCGGTAATAAGCCCCTTCTCCCCTTGTGGGAGAAGGTGGCCGAGCGAAGCTCGGTCGGATGAAGGGTGTTGGACGGATCGCTACAGCGAAGAAATAACCGCTTAAAATCCCTCAATATTTTACGCCAAGTTTCTTCCAGCACCCCTCATCCGGCTCGGCGCTGCCCGCCGATCCACCTTCTCCCACAAGGGTGTTTGGACTGGGGACATCGCGAACAGATGTGCGAGGACATCGCGAACAGTTTTGCGCTTTTGCGCGAGGGGGTTCGGGATGCCA
>NZ_JAMYUA010000048.1:0-42336 GCF_040322715.1 Mesorhizobium sp. M0106
CTGCTGCCCTTCAACTTCGCCAAAGTAACAGCAGCCTGATCAGACCAGATACCGTTCCCGATTCGAAGGCCATCCGTCGAAAGCCACCGCGTCAACGTGCAGCGAAAATAGCGCTTACCTACGAGCCATGCCAGGCGCGGCACCGCCTTCGACTACAACATCCCGGCCAAGCGCGCCGAAGAACGGTCCCGAGTCGAAAAGGCAGAAGCTGCCTATGCAGCAGAGACTTCCCGACGCGAACGAGGCCGGAAAGGCAGAAGGCTATGGAAAAAGCCGCCGAATGAGCAGAAGGGGCTATTCTACAACATCCGTCTGCATCGGCTTGCCGGGCGCAATGTAAGGTCATTCGACGCGGTTCTGATTCCGCCCAGGAGAGGATCGCGTTCGAGGTGCCGTTGCACCTCACTGCTGCTGTCCAGAAGAGATGTTAAGCTGGCATTCTCGAAGGTGGTCTCTTAAGAGGAGGTAATCCTTCATCGCAATCGTCAGTGGGGACTCCAAACTCAACCTGCGTACTTCCTCCGCGAGTTCGGATTGGAATGCGGGGCTGTATTCGACAATCGGGGGACAGAGTATCTTTGGCACTCGTGCTTTGACGGGTGGTCGAGGAGAGACTGATGCTGGCAAATCGGCAGACTCAGAAGCTGACGTTGTCAAGCCGATCCAGCAAATCGTTAAAAGAACTGGAGCGAGATATCGATTCCTTGCCAATTTGGTTACGGGCATCCAGCACCTTCGGAACAAGAGGAGATTGCACGTCTATTGTGCCGACCACTTCAATATATTGAGGATCGGCGGGGTCAACACGAGTGACAACAACCCATTGGGGGATACATGCTAGCGGCAGTCGGCAAGAGACACCGTCCGAAAAACTTGCTTCACTTCCGCCTGGTGCGGCCCGGTTTAGGCGCCATGCATATTGCGTCGCTATAGCCGGGTCAAACCAAGGCCGCTGAATTCTTAGAACGGTCAGAAATCTTTTTCGTTCACCTTCGCCTATCTCCCGCCAATTTTCAGGGTGGCTGAGGTAGGTTAGTTCCACATGAGTAAAGGGACCGGCTCCGCTGCGAGTCCAGGCAGACCCACCATACGCCACAAAATCACTCGTCAAGTCAGCAAAAAGAAACAAAGGATCAATCGTTTCCAGGTCATGTGTAACCCAGAGCGCAATTGACACCTCCCGTCGGAACCCAAAATGATCCCAATCCTGTTGAATCTTCGTCAATTGGGAACTAGGAGCGCTGTCTGCCGGCTCAGCAGCCAGCGCGGTTTCCCACCGACTCCGGTAGGCCAAATAACTTTCAAACGCTCTACATCTGACGGTTCGTTTTTCTATGGGACATCGGCTTGGCCGATCTAGGATTTGTTTTGAATCTTGCAGGCGCCTCTGGCGCCCCAGGACCCGAATTTCGGGAACGTCAGCATATCTCAGTATGTATTCATATGACTCAGCTATTGACATCTCTCTGGGCTTTAGAGTGGCCTCTATCAAAGGACCGTAATTGCCATCTGGCGGGATCGGTATTTTTGACGTACTGGCGAAAACCGAAACTCTGTAGGACGAGCGCCAATATAATAAGTCGCTTTTACTCAATACGCTTTGAATATTAGCCTGCACCTCGTGTAAATCCGCAGCAGTCGACCTATCGACCCCGGCGAGTGTCGCGAAGACAACAAGTGCACAACGCGACACCCAAAAAATCGTGCGCGCACGATTGCTGACAAAATTCATTTGCTTTTAGCCGTATTGAGAAGCTCCTGAGCTGATTGAATCAATGGATCGGCACTCTCTGCCGTGGCAAGCGCTTCAATAGCTTTGTCCGTGCGTGGCTCATCCGGCCATACAACTGGCTTCCCGTTAATCTCCCGGGCACGCTTAGGTGATTCAGGGAGTGCATGTACTAAGTATCCAATTATCTGAGGGCTATCGAAGGTGACAGTGTTGCCGTTCCCTTCGGCATGGACATACGTGTCCTTCGAGCTCTTGTTTGTACGTCCTCCGAGCTTGAACGGACCATACCCGAATGACGCGCCGCCTCCTGAATGCTTCTCAATAAACTCCTTGATATCAATGCTCCAGTCTGCGGTCATCGAGAGGTTGCGCGCGACAATTAGCTCGACAGGGACGACGGGCATGATCCCTGTAGGCGTTTCACCCTTCGCGTAGTCGGCGCCGGACGATATCTTTTGCCCAGCGTAAATTGAACCGTTCGACCAATCCCACATCTGGGATTCAAAAACATTAGCGTCCATCCACGCATAAGTGATTCCAACACGGAGAACATCGAAGCTGATGGTCAAGTTGGAAGCATCTGCTCGTTCGGTATGTTTAGTTTCATCCTCGCTATAGTCCCCGCCTACACTGAACAACCCCCAGCTGCCTGAAAGCCCGCCTCCAATATCCGAATGCTCGTCGTGAGTCCTGGCATCGAGCATTTGAGATGTTATCTTAATGTTCTGCCAACTGAGGTCCTTGTTTAGCCATGTTTGATAAGTTGGATAAAATAGAGTCCTTCCGTACCAGTTAGCCTGGAACCAGTTGGCGGTAAACCGGTCCCTGAGTCTTTCAAAATAAAATTCCGTATCACGCTGAGCATATTTTTGAATCGTAAGCAAGTACCCCTGAGCTTTGTCCCCCTGATGAGCTATATACTGTGTCAATGCGAACTTTATCGCATTTATGTGCTCTAGGGGAAGTGCCTTTCCGACGTTCTGCGACTGCCAAAGCGAAGCATTCTGGTTGGCTGTTTGGAGAAGCTTGCTATACTTGTAGTAATCCTCCAACAATCGGCGCGACTCACCTTTGCTATTAAACAACTTTGAATTGGCGTCCTCCAGTTGAGCTTTCTCTGCGGATTCGAGAATCGGCAGCGGGACCACGTGACTGCGTAGAATTTCCTGGTATAGATCGCTCATTCGACCAGGTTTAAAGTCAAGGAACGCGCTTGGCAATATTATTCGATCGCTCATGTTTGTTATAATGTTAGCTGCGTCGTCCGCGTTGTCCATACTTATATTTGGATCAACTAATATTGCTGGCGCTGCAAGCACCAGCATATTGGTATTTGGACTGAGCTTTTGGTCGCCTACGCGAAGATTCGCCGCAATCTCGGAATACAGCTTCTGCATCAACTCAGCATTTGTCTCGCCGGCTGCAAAGGCGTCTGTTGCACCCGCTAGTAATGTTGCAACGCAGATTGCGTGTGATAGCCTCATGATCGGTTCTCCTCTAGTGTCAGTTTCCTAAACCCTCAAATGTCGGTAGCGGGTCTTCCCACACAAGATCAGCTCGCGGATCTGGCGCTGGGGGCAATATATCCCCCGTTAACCCTATAATCTGCACGGCGGACACTGCTATCACTTTGCGATCAACGCCAAACGGCTGAATTCTCATCAAGCCATTCCCGAATGCGAAATCGCCAGCTACTGCTATAGGTCCAAAATAGACCCTGCGTTTACCCGTTGCCGCCTCAGCGATTGCCCTCATGAGAGATTCTTCGAACTCACCGCTAATTTTAACATTCCGAATTAGGACTAGTTGCCGAGGCAACAGAGTAAGATCAACGCCCCCCCCCGGGTCGGCTAAGCCAGCCTGGCCTCGTGAGAGAGGGGCCTCGTCGCCCTTCCATTTCCATATCTGTCTTGCCGCACCCGACAGAATCTGGTCATCGCGCCAAGGTTGACTGATCTTCACTACCATGCGTTCAAATTCCATTTTGAACACGGGAGATAGTTCGTTGCCGGCACCAGCGGCGGGTAGGTCGCAACACCAAACGGGCGGAAGTGTCGGCGTTAGGCTGCCCGGTGGGGCAGGTGTAGACACATCCAATGTTACGGATACCGCTTCCCAGGAAGAGGCCTGCGAAAAAAAACTTATCTGAGGAGTTGCCTTCGTAGCCAGCTTGCCAGTTTTCGCGTCTATGTTGCGATTTAACCGCTCTTTCGCCTCCAAGCCGCGAGTTCTATAATCGTAATTTACCAGCGTCTTTAAGCGCGCCAACTTCGGTATGAGTTTATTTGCTTCAGTATCGTTCTGTAGCGCAGCCTTCGCGGCGTCCAGACGAGCCTTCAAGGCCGGGGTGCGCTCCTCAGGCTTAGCGGCAACCCATTCCTGTGTAACGGCCGCTAAGTTTGCCTGAAGCTCAAGCAATCTCTTTACTGCAGGCCGAGCTAGGAACTGACCGTTGCCGCTCTTGACATACAGAGCGGCCGTAAGCTCCTCATATTCCTTCATCTCCGTTGTGAATGGCACGCGTCCCCAGCTCGCCTCGGACACCAAGTGCGTATAGAGTTCGGCAGCTGTGCCGGGTTCAAGCTGGGATATCCAATTCGGCGCCACCGCACCGTTCGTGATGTCGGCAATGCTATTGTAGAAGTTGTCAGCCTCAGTGCCATGCTCAGCTAGAAGATCGAGCGGGACGGATCGGAGGAATACCGTGGCGAAGCTTCCTTGATCGAGGGGAATCGAGGCGTGGAGCGCAGCGTATACCGTTGTCGGCGTTGGCTCTTGCGCCTGTGCGCCATAGCCAAGGCTCGCCACGAACACCGCGGATAGACCCGCGTATCGGATGAACGTCATTGGCGAGGTCACGCGCAACCTAGCAATCGCAGAATGAGCGTAGATCTCGATCAAGTTAAAATCCCCCTGCGATACTCAACTTTATGAAGCTCGCACTTTTAAAAACTTACATTTCTAATATTAGGGGTCAAGGGGGATTTATCACCCTGTTGTCCAACTGCAGTAATATGTCAGCAAGGATGACCTTTTGACTTCCTCGCGCGCTTCTAGTTTCTGCTGTTGAAGAGTTAGGTGTAAGTGCAGCCAATTGCTTGATTTGCTAGTCTCGGCGCAGCGAACCAGGCAATTGGGGAGGCGACCTCAGCTGACAAGCTTTTGTTCCCCGACGGCACTTCGACCATCCCGTGCCCAGCGCGATCACGTCGCTGGCGATGAGGGGCGAAGATTGCGGTGTCGCGCCCCGCCATATCCTCTGAATTTACGCGGGCCAGGGACCATGCAGTTCCTTCCGCCTGACAAGTTCTCTTACCGCTCCAGCGGCCGCCCGAGCACTTCAGCGACCTAAGCTCGCGCTTCCGAAAAAGAACACGTCTCCGCAATTCTAGCGATGAGCCGGCAAGACTAAGTTTGTCGGGATATTTCGAGGCTCACTACCTCTCCATCTTTTTTCCAAATACTTCGAATCTTAAACGAAAGCCCAGCGTAGATAGTACTAAATATTAATAGTCCATCGGCTGCTGCCTCGCATAGTAGCTCTAGATTGCCGATACTATATCTGAAAGGTGATTCAAATGGAACGTTAGAAGTGTCGAAATTCGTATCTTGGTTATGTGGAGGGTTGTTGATAACTAGTTTGCCGTGGCAGCGGATGGTCGCGCCATCCCGAATAAGTTCAAAAGTCAGAAATTCTTTAGCGGATCCCGGTTTTTGCATTGCTACATCACTGCGGAACGTGAGTCCCATCTCGGTGGGATGAGAGAGATCTAAACGCCCTTTCTCAATTCCATCTCGACGATCCCATGCATACCTGTATCCGGTCCCATTCGCGTGCAGATCCTCGCTTACGCTATCCTCCTGGAATGACAAATTCAATTCAGAGGTGCTCGTATTTAAAGCACGTATTATCGAACCCATGGAATTCCTCCAACCGGCTTCAACATTCAAGATAAGTGATGAGTCAATTACAGAACTTAACATACTTTGGACATCTCGTCATACTACCTTATGCGGCGCGCACCGGGAGAAGGAAGCCCGGCCGTCACGATATCCAGCGTGACCCGTCCGGCGGGATGCCGCCGCTTGGCAGGATCATTTGCAGGTGCGGATGATGCGCTATTACCGATCCCCATGTGTGGAGCACGGCGGTGATGCCGATCCGGGCCCGAGGTGCTTGGAATCCGCCGCGATCGTCAGCATTGTCTCCGATGCCGTGACCTTGCCCCTCTGATCTAATCCGGTAAAGTCATCGGCTGTTGCCGCATGACGGTTCGCTACGAGACCAGCAGGCCGGACGACCGAGGTTCGCGAGCGGATGAAGGCGATCGCGCAAGAGCGTCGCCGGTTCGGCTACCGGCGTCTTCTCGTGATGCTGAGGCGGGAGGGCCTGGTCGTGAACCACAAGAAGCTGTTCCGGCTCTACCGGGAGGAGAAGCTCGCCGTTCGCCGCCGTGGCGGCCGCAAGCGGGCGATCGGGACCAGGGCGCCGATGCTGGTGCCGCTGAGGCCCGACGAGCGCTGGTCGCTCGACTTCGTATCGGACCAGCTCACCGACGGGCGCCGCTTCCGCATCCTGGCCGTCGTCGACGACTGCACGAGAGAGTGCCTGGCACTCATCGTTGATAGGTCTCTCTCGGGCATGCGGGTTGCCCGAGAATTGGACCGGCTCATCACCGAGCGCGGCCGGCCGAAAATGATCGTCAGCGACAAGCGAGTTCACCTCGAACGCCATCCTCTCCTGGGCGGATCAGAACCGCGTCGAATGGCATTACATTGCGCCCGGCAAGCCGATGCAGAATGGCTTCATCGAGAGCTTCAACGGCCGACTGCGCGATAAACTGCTCAACGAGACGCTGTTTACTTCGCTGGCTCAGGCACGCGTCGCCATCGCCCTGTGGCGCGCCGACTACAACACCGCGCGGCCGCATTCCCAAATCGCCTGGCAGACACCGGCCGAGTTCGCCACCACCTTCAATCTGCGACGGTCGCTCGCGCTGCGCTGTGCCAAAGGCTCCGCGCCAGCGCCCGTCGCTTCACCCGCCCAGCAGGGCACAACCCATGCCGGAAACGAACTCAAAACTGGATAGAAACTGGGGGCAACGTCAACAGCATCCCACGTCGCAATTCTACTGACTGCCTTCAAGTCGTCAGAACGAAAGACCGAGCTTATGCTTAGAGGTGGAGAAGTGCACCTGCAGTCACTTCCGCCCCGAGGCGATACTCGCGCCATCCAAACTCAAATGAGTCATTTGTCTGGTGCACGGATGATAGGTCAAACGCAGCTCGTAGCCGGCTGCGTGTTGCATCGCTTGTATCGGCCAGCGGCTGGCCGGTACCTTCCTGCTTCAATGCAGAGAATACATTTTTGGGAGACCGGTGCGACGGGAGAGTGTGAAAGCTAACTAGGTTCCACCCTGGCTCCAGTGTTACAATCTGGAGCGGCTGGCAGAGTGCACCATGGTACCCTACGAGAGAGACCAGAAAAGCCAACATGATCGTGGAAATACCAAGCAGCATCACAAGCACCCTCGAAATCTGGCGATGCCCACGTGGCAGGACAGTTTCACCAGCGTCAGCAAGAGTCAAGCTAAGGTAACAGTAAATCCGGAAGTTGGCCGTTGTGCAAGGATTACTGTAAAGGCAGTAGTGGAGAGAGAGTCTGCTCTTTAAAACCCGCTGTGGAGGAAGAAGCAGAGAGCCGCCTTCGCTAGAGGTCGCGGGCGCAGATCATACCGTTGGCTCGCATGACAGAGCAAGTTCACTCCAAAACCTGGCGCGGAGCTGGGAGGACTAGGCGGTGGCACGCAGAAGATCCGCTTACCAGCAGGCCTTTAGAGCCTCTTCAATCGGCTTGGTGTGGCACAGTGTCGGGTCAACCTCACAAACCGGGACAGGTTCCTGTTCCGGCGAAGGTACTAGCGAAACCCCCGTGTCGAAAAACAACTTGCCCTCGGTCGGCTTGGGCTTCTCGCCGGAATCGGCGAACTTCTTAATGGCCTCGATGCCCATCGATGCCATCAGCAAGGGATGTTGCTGGGAGGTGGCGCTAATGACGCCCTCGGCGACATTCTTGACGCCCGGACAGCCGCCATCGACCGAGACGATTAGCACATCCTTCTCGCGGCCAACTGCCGTCAGCGCTTTGTAGGCGCCCGCAGCCGAAGGCTCGTTGACCGTGTAAACGACGTTGATACCCGGATCCTTCTGCAGGCAGTTCTCCATGGCCTTGCGGCCGCCCTCTTCGCTGCCGTTCGTGACGTCGCGGCAGACGTTGCGCGCATCATCCTCGTCGCCGATCGTCTTAATGTCCCTGGTGTCGATGCCGAAGCCGGTCATGAAACCCTGGTCACGTAACACATCCATCGTCGGCTGGCGCGGGTTCAGATCCATATACCCGATCCTGGCATCCTTGGCGGCATCGCCTAGCGTGGCCTTGGCCCAAGCGCCGATCGCCTGACCGGCCTTGAAGTTGTCGGTTGCGAACGTGGCATCGGCAGCATCGATCGGCTCCAGCGGCGTGTCGAGCGCGATCACCAGAACGCCGGCGTCGCGCGCCTTCTTCACCGTCGGCACAATGCCCTTGTTGTCGGAGGCGGTGATCAGTATGCCCTTGGCGCCGTCGGCGATGCAGCTTTCAATCGCTGCGACCTGACTCTCGCTGTCGCCATCGATCTTGCCGGCATAGGTCTTGAGGTCGACGCCGAGTTCCTTGGCCTTGGCCGTGGCGCCCTCTTTCATCTTGACGAAGAAGGGATTGGTTTCGGTCTTGGTGATCAGGCAGGCGATCGGTTGTGCCCCAGCCTGAACGGCGCCGCAAACGATGATGAAAAGGCAACAGCCCCAACCACACAACAACCTGTAGGTAGACGACATTGTATCCTCCCTCGACTGCATGCTCGTTTATAGCCCGAATGGCGGCAGCGATCGGTCAGTTCCGGCGTGATCCCCCATATTAGACATAACTCTTCAAGGGCCGATGACTGGCTCGTGTATCGCCACGCCTGAATTACCTGTCTGTACAGCATCACATTTCTCGGAACCGAACACACCGCTTGAGCAGCAATACTTCTTGCGGAAATTGCCCTTAGAATGAATCCCCGCGATGTAGAACTGCCTCTCCCGCAGTACAAGTATCGCGCTGCCTGACTGCCCGCGATCGGTTTGGCACAAATGGTGAATCTCACCATCCTGATCGCGAGCAAGAAGCATGCAGTATGGCTCCATCGACACTGATACAAATCTGCCCAAATTATTTGGCACACCCTGATCTTCCGCAAGGACTGCCCTTGAGAGGTATGGATTGACACCAACAATGATCAGCGGCTCCCACATCTCGGCTGCGAAGTTCGCCAATGGAAGATATCGAGAAGGGCCTAAATCGGGTAACGGGATGAAAACTACGTCTCCGTTCTTTACATTAAACACTCTTCCCGAAAAACCGTCGTCCAATCTAAGGTGTAGCGTTTGTCCAGAAATACTAGTGAAAACCATATCCGAGAACACGTACGTCAATTTCGCTACATTATCCTCGCCCGTTGTCGTATACTGACCCAAGCAGTGCGCAGCAGTTAGCAAGCCAGACCGCCCTTCACCAATGCTAACAAGAGTAGCGGAACAATATTTATCTCCACCAGAACCGCTTAGTGCCCCAACGCTATCGCGCAAGGTTTCAACCTGCTCTTTTGAGGATATCCACGTCAGGTGGTCTGACGAAGCTCGATTTCCCTTATAACCACCCCCTTGATCCGTAATATCGGAAAAGCGAATGAGACACTGTGCCCTATATTCGCTGGTCAAATGCTGTGCGATCGGGCTTTCCGCAACGCGGTCAAAGAAACCGAATTTGCTAATGGCGTCCCAGTCTTCCAGTTGGTTCACAATGTCAGTGCACGTCATGCTGCGTCCCCGGCCAAAAAATAACTCTCTCCACGTGCCGGTTGGCCGTTCGATATCCGAATTGCATTTACGCTCGCCCGTGAGGACAAGCTGATCAGCCCAAAGAGCGGACTCACTCTTTATGATACGAACCTGCTCCTCACCAATTGCGCGGCACGGGAAAATCAGGCTCCCACTAAGCAGAACTGCCAACGCCAACATCTGCATCAGCCGCCTTGCAGACTTCCGCACTTGGTCTCGCGTCGAGCAATGCGAGGATCTCATAAAAGTCGACAACATTGCTCCCGCGTATGCCTCCTAGCGGTCAACAGGCGCCTGGATCCGCCCCACAGGCCTCGTCTACAAGGGACCGGATATTCGTCTTCTTTGTGTAAGCGTGGTTCTTTGCAAACCGCGATGCACCTTGGACTTTGATGTGACTGGTTGTGAAACCCCAGCTGGTTACGGCCGTCACCGTGTTAAGTTGACTGTCAAATGGAGGCGTCCCAGTGTACGAAGTAGGTGTTCCGAAATTTTGAAGCCAAGGGCAGCCACTAGATCCACCAGTTTGATTTGATCCGATAATCACATTGTTCGGGTCATCTTGATAGCCGAGGGAATCAGTGCGGATCATCTTTGTTCCGTCGTAATCCATTGACGGATATCCGAGTTGAGTAAAATGCGCAGATTTCTGCCCCAAGAAAAAAGTGAAGCCGAATTCGTGAGGCGGAACCTCGTCTTCGTTTGGTTCAGGGGGCAGATTGTACATGCCAACAACATCAGCGATAGCCTTGTCCCCGTTCTGGTTTAGCACGACTACTGCTATGTCATTCTCACAGACAACTCCTGGCGCCCCGTTAGAACAGACATCACTGCCGTCAAAATAAGTCTTAGGGATGAACCACGCCTTGGCGGTCCAAGTCCCGAAAGGCCTTGCATCGTCATGCCGCGCTGGCTCAAACGAGACAGAGCTTGCAAAACCCTCCTTACCCTTGCCGAAGTTATGCACACAATGCGCAGCGGTCACCAGAAGTGATCTGCCAATTACAGATGCAGAACAGACAAAACGTTGCGGTCCGAAGGTCATAGATAGCTTACCAGTGGCACGCCAAGGATAGCTATTGACTGGCTCGATGCCGTTCTCGACGCTCACACGCTCGGTGGTAAACGGGTGGCTCCCTGAGCCAAAGGCCTCTGCCCCTATAGATTTGTCTGGCAGACCTAAAATCGAGCGGACTTTGGGCGACAGTTGCTCTACGCTAAGCTCCCGATTGAAGTCGCTGTCGGTTGTGACAGCCGGAGCGACGCCGTGGGTGTCTGATGGCTGGCCCACGACGTTTTCATCGGAGTATGCTATGGAACCAGATTGGAGAAAAAGGCAATATCCTGCCGCAGCTAGCCCAAGTCGCGCTAGAACCCTCATCACTACCCCCCTGTATTTATTGTTAAAAGAATATCTATCGGAAAAGGGCGCTCGTCAATGTAAATCTTGTTGGGGCGTAGTAGTATGAGGATTATCGAGGTGCCAGTGCGCGTTGGAGCAGGGCTGTTTGTATTCTGCTTGGTAGCAGCCGCGACGGCCATCGCTATCGTGGCAGGAGTCGTCGGAATACCCTCAGCAGGGCCACGCAATGTTGAGTTGTCTGACCTTCAGGGCCGATGGGTTCTTGAGTCGGTCAATGGTGTTTTAGTATCGTCCTCAGTCCCTGTGTATTTCGAGGTAGTTGGTGACAACATCACAGGCTTTGACGGCTGTAATAACTTTGGCGGACCGCTTCTGACGCCGGACTTCATTCGAAAGGGCGAGCGAGACTGCGAAGGAGACTATGTCTCGCTTCCGCTGGATTTTGCGAATCCGCTGGAGCAGCTACGTCAGGCAACGCTCGACGGGAAGCTTTTGGTGCTATCCATTCCGAATACGGCAGGAAAGGCGCGCTTCCGTCGGGCCCCAGGATAAAGGCTATCGTGGGCATCAGGAGTTAGGTTCGTCGAATGTCTGGAGGCACGGCCAAAGAATGGGCCCGATTGCTGGGTAGTGTCCGCTTGGTGCGGAAAGCATGCAGTATCTGCAGGCGGGGGCATTACTGGCGAACGTCCTCGAGACTCGGCCGGCGCCGTTAGTATGGAGGCACTTTAAGACCTCGAGGCCGGCAAGATCGCGTGCGGGCAGGCGCACTTCAGCGCGCTCGCCTCCGGACGGAACCCAGCTCGATACATCAAGGCCAGAACGGTCGACGACCTGATGGATCACACGTAAGGCGTATCCTTGGCCGTTTCAGCTTTGCTCGGCTGCGGAGCGATCGTTGCGTTCGCAGCCATCGCTCGTCTGGCTCACGAAACTTCAGTGCGGCAATCGGCGGGCCGGCCACAGCTCGGACGGACGGTTGGCCTAACCAGAGAGCCGCTTCCGCTAGGCTGCGGCAAATATCTGCATCTACAATGACGGATGCTGGATCAAAGTCATAAGGGAAGGTAAGGCCAGCCAGCACGCCGTTCGATTATCGTCCACTTCCCTCCAAATACGGTTGCTGACTCGATCCGCAGCGGCGTAGTGAAATTTCCAACTTCGTCGCGGTACTAGAAATATGGGGCTCTCGCTGGATGCGGGATCATAGCGCTCCAGCGAAGACGTAGTTCTCAGTTTCATCAACGCTGGGGCGCCATTCCATCCAGTTGAAATCACTAGCCTTTTAGGTCTGCCTAACGCGACGGCGCTGGCTTGTTTTCGGAATTCAGCCGGTTTTTCAGACGGTTTTGGCAGACCGGCGGCAGCCAGCGTCAAAATCGCACCATGGGCTAAGTGCTATGTTTGGAACGGCACAGTCTGTGTCGAGCGACAGCAGATTCGCGGCGAGACTATCCTGCCGGCTCCAGCGTTTTGCGTTCGGCCGGCTCGGATTCTCCGGCCTTCGGACTGTCCTGGTCGACGGCGATGGCGGTCGGTTCGTACCCCAATGCGGAGATCAAGGCCGCGACGCGGCCACGCACCCTTGGAGGAAGCTGCATCAGCCCCTCAATCAGACGCCGGCCTTCCGCTGGCAATAAAATTGATGCGCTCGTCGACCGGCAGAGGCGGAGCCTTGCGCGTCTCGTTGCCCGGCAAGCCTTCGAAGAAGCGGCTAACAGGACGCCTAACGACAGGGCGATCTCGTAGAGCATGGACGCGCTGACACGGTTTCTCGCGTTCTCGTATTTCTGAAGTTGCTGAGAGCTGATGCCTATCGATCGGGCAAGCTGTGCCTGCGATACGCCCGACTGGATGCGAACGATCGCGATCTGCCTGCCGACATGCTGATCCGCGATCCGCGGGATGAGGGCTCGTTTGAGGTTTGGGCTTTGCCCACGCCGTGACGGCAGGAAGCCGTTTCGATTCCGACAAGGCCTCTCGCTGTTGCATCTGTCACCCCCTGGAATGTGAGTCAGTCACTGCGTGCCGCCAGGAACTCAGCAAATTCCGAATGCTTGGGAGTTACAGACCTGCGCGAACCCGCATGGACGCCTTCAACCCGGTTCTCTCTGCCGGCTAATCCCGGCAATATCCTCGATGGCCGAGCGGATTTGGGGCCAGGGAAACTCGGCATCGTCCTCAGACGACTGACCTTCCTTAAGGATTGCATCAAGCTTGGCTGCCACGCCGGCAAGGGTAGTGGCAGCCGTTTCAGACAATTCTTCGAGCAGGGCCTCCGCTCGGTTGGCCGCTTCGTGCTCAGCGCGCATCGCTGCGGAATAACCTATTTCCCTGTCGGCAGCATCCAGTGAGCCTGATGGGCCGCGAAGTCGGCTTCAGCCTTCGCGCGAACCGCTGAGTCGATAGGGTCGACGCCCAACAATTCACGAATTTCCTTCAGTGAATGCAGTGTCACGCTCTCACCATTCGAGAGTATCGTCGCGCTCGGAAAGCCAATAGTTTCGGCGAGCTTCCGCTCCAAGCGTCGTTGCTCACGGCACAGCCGCTCGGTCAAGTTGTGGGCATCCAGCCAATGGCCCCACACCGTTACCGCACGATCCGAAGTTTGGCCCTTTTTCAAGTCGTCCCGCGCAAGCTCGGTTGGCCGCAGTCGTTCGTTTGCGACAACTATTCCTGCTGGAATTGACAGGGCCAATCTTCAGGCCTCGTCAAGCCAGAAGGCAACTCGGTCCGGGCGTCTCCGCAAGCCATGTTGAGCTGCCACTGGGACAGACCCACCGAATTGGAAAGGTCGAGGCCCTCGATACGGGTCAGAAAGAAAAAGGCGCGGTCAAAGTCTATCGGCGCGGTGAACGTCGCTCCTCGGAAGTCCGCCCGTGCGAGATTGGCAAACGAGAAGCGGCTGCCGCTGATATCGGCGTCATGGAACTGCGCACGCCCCAATTCCGCCTTTGTGAAATCAACATTGGTCAGATTGGCGTCCTGGAAATTCGAGCGCTGCATTTCCGCGCTCGCAAACACAGCGCCCTGCGCGTCCATACGGCTGAAGTCGGTCCTGTAGGCCTCGATTCTGTCGAACCGGGCGCCTTTGGCGGTCGAGTCGGCCAGGGAAGCACGCACAAGCGTTGCCTTCTCAAGATTTGCGGCAACGAGATTGCTGTTCCTGAGGTCGGTCGAAGTGAAATCAACACCGAACAGGTTCGCCCCGCTCAGGTCCTGTCCTTCTAGGATGAGAAGCTTCTTGTCACACTCGTGCCAATTGACGCCAGGCGTCGCGGCTGCGTCGCAATTTTGAGCGGCAGTGGCGTTCTGCCAAGCAAACACAGTGCAAACCGCTAGAACCAAGCCGGATGCGCCGTATGCTCTGGTTCGTCTCAAAGTCATTGTTGCTGGACCTCTGCCACTCGCTGATATTCAACCTTACCACATCTGCTGACACTCGAGCCACGGTGACCACCGCCGTCACAGTTGGCGCATTTCTCATATTCAAGCTTTGATGTTGATCAACCGATCAACCCGCGCGTAGGGCGCGATTTGCGAGCGACTTCCCATATCATCGGCGGTCCAGCAGAGATTCATTTGTCACCGGCCAGGCGCATCATTCTGGTGTAGGACCTATTTGCGCTGACTAAGAAGCCCCGTCAGCAAACGAACTCGGTCACAGCACTGTATTGGCGGTATCCCTCTAGCGACTCGAACCCCCGAAATTTGCAGCGGAACGTTCCGCCGTCCGTCGCCCCTCCGATGCGCACGTCGCTACTCGTCTTTGCCGGAGACGTACCCGTGACCGTTGATTTTATTGGCTTTTTCGTTGGCCAAAATCAGAAATCTTCCCGTATTGTTCCGCACGGTCCCGCGGCTGATTATGGTCGGTCGTCTTTGCCCTAGATCAATGAATGCCCAGTTCATGCCGATAGGCTTTTAGGGGATTAACCGAAAGGTTGCCTGGAAGAGAGAGAATGCACAGGCGAGGACGACTATCCATTGGCCAAACGTCACTGACTGACAGGAAAACATAGAGGATGTCTGGTTCTTCTGTCGAATTGACAGTGCGTTGATAGAAAGCGAAATCTGATACGACACCCGCGTTGCCTTGTCTTGAAGCAACCGTGGTCTAGTAGCCGAAAGGAAGAACTGGGCTTGGGAGGACAAGCATGGGTGAGGATCTATCCGGTCATCACGCCGACCGCGTTCAGGCCGCGATCGCTTCGGACGCGGCGGCGAAGTCCGCGCTGGTCGCTTCCTGGCGACGGTCTTCCAGTCTGCACCGGCTCGATCCGGCCGATTGCAGCCCCCCACGCTACCTGACAGAGGCGGAATTGGGACAGGCCCGGCAACGCATCGGGCCGCTCGTCCGGGTTGCTCAATCAAGCCTGGACCGGCTCTATCTTGCGGTGGGCGGCGTTGGATGCTGCGTCCTGCTCGCCGATCGCGACGGCGTGCCGGTCGAACGGCGCGGCGCGCCTGTGGACGACGAGACGTTTCGTTCCTGGGGGTTATGGACAGGGTCCGTCTGGAACGAGGAGAGCGAGGGCACCAATGGTATCGGCACCTGCCTGGTGGAACAGCGCGTCCTGACGATCCACCGTGATCAGCATTTTCACACGCGCAACACCGGGCTGAGCTGCACCACGGCTCCGATCTATGATCACCGTGGAGACCTTGTGGCTGCGCTTGACGTGTCTTCCTGCCGGGCTGATCTGACCGAGGTCTTCTCCAACCTTATTTCTATGGCCGTCGTCGACGCGGCGCGTCGGATCGAGGCGGAGAACTTCAAGATGGCATTCCCCAAGGCGCGCATTCTGCTGGCGCCGGTGCCCGACAAGGGTTCCGGCGCGTTGATCGCGGTTGATGCGGACGACCTTGTGGTCGGCGCGACCCGTTCGGCTCGCCTGGCGCTTGGAATTACGCAACAGTGTCTCGACAAGCCGATGCCTGCGGCCGATCTGCTCGGTTGGGCCGAGAGCGGCCCCGAAGTCCTCGCCGAGGCGGAGCGCGGCGTCCTGCAGCGGGCGCTGGCGCGGGCAGACGGAAATGTCTCGGCCGCGGCCCATGCGCTCGGCATCAGTCGCGCCACGCTTCACCGCAAGCTCAACCGCCTGGACGTCCACAGGTCCCACTGACTTTTGAAACGTCGCATGACTGTCGCAATTCTGCGACACATCCCGCCCGCCCACTGTCCCCGGCGTATTGGCAATAGCGGTGGGAGATCGCAAGTGTCTTCCCGAAGCGTCGCATTCCGCGGCGTCAGCCTTGGGAGGAAGACACATGAACAAGGTAGAATTCTCACGCCCGGTCAAGGCGCCCTTCGATAAGCGCTACGGCAATTTCATCGGTAGCAAATGGGCCGAGCCGCGTTCGGGCCGTTATTTCGAAAACTTCTCGCCGGTGAATGGTCAGTTGCTCTGCGAGGTGGCTCGCTCGGATGCCCAGGACATCGAGGCGGCTTTAGACGCTGCCCATGCCGCCAAGGACGCCTGGGGGCGCACGAGCGTGGCCGAGCGCTCACTCATCCTCAATCGCATCGCCGACCGCATGGAGGAAAACCTCGATCTCCTCGCATGTGCCGAAACCTGGGACAACGGCAAGCCGATCCGCGAAACGACCGCCGCCGACCTGCCTCTAGCCATCGACCATTTTCGCTATTTCGCCGGTGCCTTGCGTGGCCAGGAAGGCAGCCTTTCGCAGATCGACGACGATACCGTTGCCTATCATTTCCATGAGCCGCTCGGCGTGGTCGGCCAGATCATCCCCTGGAACTTTCCGCTGCTGATGGCCTGCTGGAAGCTTGCTCCCGCGCTTGCCGCCGGAAACTGCGTCGTGCTGAAGCCTGCCGAGCAGACGCCGGCTGCCATCTTGCTGTGGGCCGATCTTATCGGCGATCTGCTGCCGCCGGGTGTGCTCAACATCGTCAACGGCTTCGGCCTCGAAGCCGGCAAGCCGCTCGCGTCGTCGCCGCGCATTGCCAAAATCGCCTTTACCGGCGAGACCACGACGGGCCGGCTGATCATGCAATATGCCAGCCAGAACCTTATCCCCGTAACACTGGAATTGGGCGGCAAATCGCCAAACATCTTCTTCAAGGATGTTGTCGCCGAGGATGACGATTTCTTCGACAAGGCGATCGAAGGCTTCGTCATGTTTGCGCTAAACCAGGGCGAGGTCTGTACCTGCCCGAGCCGCGCGCTCATCCATGAATCGATCTACGATACGTTCATGGAACGCGCCCTCAAGCGCGTCGAGGCGATCGTGCAGGGCGATCCGCTCGACCCGGCAACGATGATCGGTGCCCAGGCATCATCCGAGCAGTTGGAGAAGATCCTGTCCTATATCGACATCGGCCGCCAGGAAGGCGCGGAGGTGCTGACCGGTGGCGCCCGCAACGTCCTGCCCGGCGATCTCGCCGGCGGCTACTACATGAAGCCTACGGTGTTCAAGGGCCACAACAAGATGCGCATCTTCCAGGAAGAGATCTTCGGACCGGTGGTCTCGGTCACGACCTTCAAGGACGACGACGAAGCGCTCAGCATAGCCAACGATACGCTCTACGGCCTCGGCGCCGGTATCTGGACACGCGACAGCAATCGCGCCTACCGGTTCGGCCGCGCGATCCAGGCGGGCCGCGTCTGGACCAACTGCTACCACGCCTATCCCGCGCATGCGGCCTTCGGCGGCTACAAGCAGTCCGGCATCGGCCGCGAGACGCACAAGATGATGCTCGACCACTACCAGCAGACCAAAAACATGCTGGTCAGCTACAGCCCGAAGAAGCTCGGCTTCTTCTGATCGCCGGTTTGACCCACAGGCGCGGCTCCGCGAGGGGCCGCGCCAAAGGCTGGAAATCGGAAAACATGATGCGAGCGAAGATTACCGCGACACCGGCAGCCCTTGAACTGTTCGCCGAGATCGTTGCCGAGCACGGTCCGGTGCTGTTTCATCAATCCGGCGGCTGCTGCGACGGCTCTTCGCCCATGTGCTACCCGCGTGCCGGCTTCATCGTCGGCGACCACGACGTGCTGCTCGGCCATATCGGCGACGCGCCGTTCTACATCGGAGCGTCGCAATTCGAGGCCTGGAAGCATACCGATCTCATCATCGACGTTGTGCCTGGTCGCGGCGGCATGTTCTCGCTCGACAACGGGCGCGAGAAGCGGTTCCTGACGCGGTCGACAATCTGTGCCGTATAGGTGAAACCTGCCGGTTTTGATTTCGAACAAGGAAGGCGCCGCCGCAATCTCTACCTTCCGAAGATGATCCTCAATCTGCTCATCGGCACCGTCGTCATAAGTTTGACGGTCTTGATCCATACCTTCGGTCTGATCGCCATCACGCACGCGATGGGACACCTGGTCGCCCGGTTTCGCATGCACGGACGCCGCAGCCGTATCGTCGCAATGATCAGCGTGGTGATGGGACTCTTTGCCGTCATGACCACGGAGGTCTGGCTCTGGGCGGGCCTGTACCGGTTGCTTGATATCTTCGCTGACTTCGAAACCGCGCTCTATTTTTCGACCATTACCTTTTCGACCGTCGGCTATGGCGACATCGTGCCCGCTCACGCGTGGCGTGTCCTGGCGGCGCTCGAAGGCGTCAACGGTTTCTGCTCATCGGCTGGTCGACCGCCTACCTGATTGCGGCAGGCACCCGCATCGGCCCGTTCAAGGCCGGCGAGCATTTCTGAACGGGCGATCGTTCAGACCGCTACGGAATGCCTGGCTGTACCGGTTTCGAAATATTTGTCGAACTTCGCTGCGGTGCTTCTGACAAAGGGCCGGCTTTCCGCCGGCACGACGAAGCGGTCACCATCAAGTTCAAGCAGCCGCGCAGGACCATGAAGAGCCGTGGAACTCGCCTTGAGGAGAAGTCTTTGGCCGGCTTCGCCAAAGCGCTCCACCAGCTCAATCGCCGAGAAGGCGAAGTCACACATCAATCGCTCGATGATCCAGCCGCGAACGCGGTCGTCTTCGGAAAGCGCAATGCCTCGGACCGCTGCCAGCCCTCCTTCTGCAACCATGCGTCCATATTCGGCGGTCGAAGGAATGTTCTGTGCATAGCCCTGGCGAAACTGGCTGATGGATGACGGGCCAAGGCCGATCAAGGTCTCGCAGCGATCCTCGGTATAGCCCTGGAAGTTCCGGTGCAGTGTTCCGGCGCGGGCGGCAAGCGCGAGGGCATCGCCCGGTTTGGCGAAATGGTCGAGCCCGATTGCTTCGTATCCCTGGTCCACGATCGCCCGCGCCGCAAGTCGCGATTGAGCAAACCGCTCTGCCGGACCCGGCAGCCATGCCTCGTCGATCATCGTCTGATGTTTCTTAAACCACGGCACATGGGCGTAGCCAAAAAGCGCTATCCGATCCGGTTCCAGGGTCAGTGCCTGCGCGACGGTGGAGGAGACGCTCTCCCTGGTCTGGTGTGGCAAGCCGTAGAGCAGGTCCAGATTGACCGATTCGACGCCGCGCGAACGAACGCCGTCGACTACCGCTTTGGTCTGCAAAAAGCTCTGCTCGCGGTTAATTGCCTTTTGCACCTTCGGGTCAAAATCCTGGACGCCGAGGCTCGCCCGGGTCATGCCGATTTCGGCGAGTGCGTCGAGGCGGGAATCGTCCATATCATTGGGTTCGATTTCGACGCTGATCTTGGCGCCAGGAAGAAAGGTGAAGCTGTTGCGAAGGACGATTGCCAGCGCCACCAGATCCTCCGGTTTGAGCATCGTTGGCGAACCGCCGCCGAAATGGACGGCACGCACGCGACCCTTGCCTGCGACAAGACCGGCGACGGTGGCGATCTCGGCATGCAGTGAGCGAAGATATGTGGTCACCGGTTCGTAGTGGCGTGTCTGCTTGGTATGGCAGGCACAGAACCAGCAAAGCTTGTCGCAGTACGGGATGTGCAGATAGAGCGATATCTCGTGGCCCTCGTCGAGCGCCTGCAGCCAGCCCCGACAAACGGCAGCATCGACGCTTGCATTGAAATGCGGCGCTGTCGGGTAGCTCGTATAGCGCGGCACGTTCTCACCAAGCCTGGCAACTAATTCTGGCCGCACGCCTCTATCCGCTCCACTTTGCATGGCCCGACTTTGACCACATTACTGGCCGGCAGCCTTGATTTCGGTCAAAGTCCGCTGTGGACAAACTGCCGCAAGAATTTTCCTGCCGCCGATGCTATCTTGCCGGCAGTTTGGGTCCTCGGACGATCATGATGACAGTGCGTCAGGATATTCACAGCACCGGCATTCCAGTGCTTTGCCGATCATGCGAAGCGCGCCACCATGGCGTCTGCGGCGCGCTCGATCCCGATCAACTGGTGGGCCTCGCCAAGACCTCATCGAAGCATACCGTTGAACCGGGCGCAGAACTGATTGGTGACACCGAGACCGTCGACCGTTATTCGAACGTGCTTTCCGGCGTGGTGAAGCTCACCAAGAGCCTGTCGGACGGACGCCAGCAGATTGTCGGCCTCCAGTTTGCCCCCGATTTTCTAGGCAGGCCCTTCAAGGTGGAGAGCGCGATCAACGCCGAAGCCGCAACCACCGTTTCCCTGTGTTCGTTTCCAAAAGCCGCCATCGAACGCATGATGAAGGAATCACCACAGCTCGAGCATCGTCTCTTCAAGCAGACGCTCAATGAACTAGACGAAGCACGAGACTGGATGGTGACGCTGGGGCGCAAGAGTGCTGCGGAAAAGGTGGCGAGCTTTCTCCTGATGATCGCCAGGAATATCGATCCTACGCTTGACCCGGCGGCCCAGTCGACAACCTTTGACCTGCCGCTGACGCGCGCCGACATCGCCGATTTTCTCGGCTTGACGATCGAGACGGTCAGCCGCCAACTGACCAGGCTGAGAACAGACAGCGTAATCCGGATCGACAACAACCGGCACATGACTGTGGAGAACATGAGCCGGCTGCAGCGACGCTCCGGCGCCTAACCGGCATCGACGACCCCGATCATCGGCAAGACGTGCTCGCGTTCGAAGGCGATATGCCGGCGCAAGCTTTCGAATAAGCCGCGCAGCATGAAGCCGACAGCCTCGGCATTGTCGACCTTCTCGCCATGGCCGATCGCCAGCAGGATTTCAGTCACCTCGCTGGCAAAGCATTCGTCCTCGATGTGTTCTGCGCGCAATCGACGAGTTGAAGCAAGTTTGGCATCGCTGCCAGTCAAAGCAGCCTCGTAGGCCGGAAAGATAACCGTCTCCTCGTATTGATGAATGTTGCGCAGCAGCGGAACGATCGCGTTGGCCACGCCAATACAGTTCAGGCGATCTGCGGCCGGCAACGTATCGGCGATCTTTTCCAAGGCGTCACAGAGCCGCAGCTTTTCCCCATGGGCACGTTTCATCACAGCGCCAGGGAGAAACTCTCGATCGAACCGTCCGACCGGCATGGAAATCTCGCGGCGGGCTTCAAACAGCGACGATTTCCGCTCGTTCTCCCCGTCCAATGAAAGCCTCCTGATCGTTTGCGAGTTCGAAGCTGCCCAATCCAAAAGCAAATGGCTTTGACATGGATCAAGGCAGCGACGACGCGACTGCTGAATTGGTGTCAAGCGGATCGGTGTCCGCGCATTCCAATCCGAGGTCGGGGACAGGTCATGAAGTTCGGCACGCAAATCTTCGCCTTGGGCCTGTTCACATTTGCGGCCCTTGTGGCAGCCGGGTTCGGTGTGGACGAGCCCTTCCGGCAGCATATGTGGGTGCTGTTTTTTGTGCTGCTCGGCTTTGTCGCCATCCTCATCCGCAACACGAATTTCGAACTGGCTGCTTCGATCGACCCGTCCGCCTACATGGATGGGCCAATCCGCTATGGCGCCATCGCCACCATGTTCTGGGGTGTCGTCGGTATGCTGGTCGGCGTCGTCATTGCGCTGCAGCTTGCCTACCCCGATCTCAACATTCAGCCCTGGTTTAACTTCGGCCGTTTACGGCCATTGCATACGTCCGGCGTCGTCTTCGCCTTCGGCGGCAATGCGCTGCTCTGCACGTCCCTGTATGTCGTCCAGCGCACCTGCCGCGCTCGGCTGTTCGGCGGCGATCTCGGTTGGTTCGTGTTTTGGGGCTACCAGCTCTTCATCGTCATGGCCGCGACCGGCTACCTGCTCGGCATCACCGAGAGCCGCGAATACGCCGAACCCGAATGGTATGTGGACATCTGGCTGACCATCGTCTGGGTCGCCTATCTCATCCTGTTCCTCGGCACGATCCTGAAGCGCAAGGAGCCGCATATTTACGTCGCCAACTGGTTTTACCTGTCCTTTATCGTCACCATCGCGATGCTGCATGTGGTCAACAACCTGTCGATACCGGCATCATTCCTGGGTTCCAAGAGCTACTCCGCCTTTTCCGGCGTCCAGGACGCCCTGACGCAATGGTGGTACGGCCACAACGCCGTCGGCTTTTTCCTCACCGCCGGCTTCCTCGGCATGATGTATTACTTCGTGCCCAAGCAGGCGAACCGGCCGGTCTATTCCTACCGCCTGTCGATCGTCCATTTTTGGGCGATCATTTTTCTATACATCTGGGCCGGCCCCCATCACCTGCACTACACCGCCCTGCCCGACTGGGCGCAGACACTCGGCATGGTGTTCTCGATCATGCTGTGGATGCCGTCATGGGGCGGCATGATCAACGGCCTGATGACGCTGTCGGGCGCCTGGGACAAGCTGCGCACCGATCCGATCATCCGCATGATGGTGATGGCCATCGCCTTCTACGGCATGTCGACCTTTGAAGGTCCGATGATGTCGATCAAGGCGGTCAATTCGCTATCGCACTATACCGACTGGACCATCGGGCACGTCCATTCGGGCGCACTCGGCTGGGTCGGCATGGTCTCGTTCGGCGCGATCTACTACATGGTGCCGAGGCTCTGGAATCGTCAACGTCTCTATTCGCTGCGGCTCGTCACCTGGCACTTCTGGCTGGCGACGCTCGGCATCGTAGTCTACGCCGCGGTGATGTGGGTGTCCGGCATCATGCAGGGCCTGATGTGGCGCGAATACGACGAGCAGGGCTTCCTGGTCTACTCCTTCGCCGAAACCGTGGCCGCCATGCACCCCTACTATGTCATGCGCGCCATCGGCGGGGCCATGTATCTCTCCGGCGCCCTGATCATGGCCTGGAACATCGCCATGACCATTCTCGGATACCAGCGCGAGGAGGAGCCGATGCCCGGCTCTGTTCCCGCCCTTCAGCCTGCCGAATAGGGAGCCAGAAAAATGAGCTTGATGGACAAACACGCGCTCATTGAGAAGAACGCCACGCTTCTTCTCATCGGCTCTCTTCTTGTGGTGACTGTCGGCGGCATCGTCGAGATCGCACCGCTCTTCTATCTCGACAACACGATCGAGAAGGTCGAGGGCATGCGCCCTTACTCGCCGCTCGAACTTGTCGGGCGCAACATCTATGTGCGCGAGGGTTGCTACCTCTGCCATAGCCAGATGATCAGACCGTTCCGCGACGAGGTCGAGCGCTATGGTCACTACAGTCTGGCGGCCGAGTCGATGTACGATCATCCTTTCCAATGGGGATCGAAGCGCACCGGACCGGACCTCGCCAGGGTTGGCGACCGCTATTCCAATCAATGGCATGTCGAGCACCTTACGGATCCGCGTTCGGTGGTGCCTGAATCAATCATGCCGAGCTATGCGTTCCTGAAAGACACGCCGATCGAGGTGAAGGATTTCTCGACGCATCTGGTCGCCAACAGCCGTGTCGGTGTCCCCTACGGCGACGACATGATCGCACACGCCAGCGCCGACTTGATGGCGCAGGCTGATCCCAACGCCGACACATCCGGCCTCGAGGCCCGCTACCCCAAAGCCAAGATCGGCGACTTCGACGGCAACCCGCAACGGGTCACCGAGATGGATGCCCTCGTCGCCTATCTGCAGATGCTCGGCACACTGGTCGACTTCAAGAACTACGACGAAGCCGCCGGCTATCGCTGAGGAGTTTTATTTATGGATTACAATCTGATGCGAGAGTTTGCCGACAGCTGGGGCCTGGTCGCCATGGCGCTTTTCTTTGTCGGCGCAATTGCCTTCGCCCTGCGCCCCGGCAGCCGCAAGCTGGCCGACGAAGCTGCCCGGATTCCCCTTAAGGACGAGTGATCATGAGCGACGAGCACATCGATGAAATCTCTGGCGTTTCGACCACCGGCCACGAATGGGATGGCATTCAGGAGCTGAACAACCCGCTTCCGCGCTGGTGGGTCGTAACCTTCTACGCCACCATTATCTGGGCAATCGGATACACCATCGCCTATCCGGCATGGCCTTTGCTGCATTCGGCAACAACGGGCGTGCTCGGCTATTCGAGCCGCAACGAAGTCAAGAACGAGCTATCGGCGGCTGAAGCGGCGAAGGGCAAATATGTCGCGGCGATAGAATCGAAGAGTGTTTCGGAGATCGCGGCGGACGATGGTTTGCGCGAATTCGCGATCGCCGCTGGCGGCGCCGCGTTCAAGGTCAATTGCGTGCAATGTCATGGCTCCGGCGCCCAGGGCTCTAAGGGCTTCCCCAACCTCAATGACGATGACTGGCTGTGGGGCGGCAAGGCGGATCAGATCCAGCAGACGGTCACGCATGGTATCCGCTTCGCATCCGATCCGGATACGCGACTTTCGGAAATGCCAGCCTTTGGCGACATTATCACTGCCGACCAGATCAAACAGGTCAGCGCCTATATTGCCGGCCTGTCCCAAGCCGTCAGCGACGAATCTTTGGTGGCGCCCGGTGCCAAGGTTTTTGCGGAAAACTGCGTTGCTTGTCACGGCGACAACGCAAAGGGCAACAAGGAGCTCGGCGCTCCTGATCTGACCGATGCCATCTGGCTCTACGGATCGGGCGAAACGGCCATTGCCGCCCAGGTCACAGCGCCGAAACAAGGCGTGATGCCGGCCTGGGGCGCGCGCCTGGGCGAAACCAGGGTCAAGGAATTGGCGGTCTACGTGCATTCGCTAGGCGGTGGAGAATAGGAACGGGGGCCTATTCTCCGGCCCTCACCGCCGAAGCGACGAGGTCCGGCTCTGCCGGGCCTCGATTTGTTTTCCATGGGCCAGGCGATTGACCTGCATCAACGCGGCGCAATCCAGTCGGCAGCAAAATCCGCTCGACGCTGTATTTCGCTGACCTGCCTGCATCCAGTCAGGACATTTGCCCGGCGAAATCAAAGCTGCGCGACGGGAGAAACCAGTGCTGGACAATACGCAGGTAGAACGGCTCGAAGCCGAGGCGGTCAACTCCGCCAAAGTGCGACAGCCGATGTATGCCGCGCGCAAGAAGATCTTCCCGAAGCGGGCCTCGGGCAGCTTTCGCCGGTTCAAATGGCTGGTGATGGCGATCACGCTCGGCATCTACTATCTGACGCCGTGGCTGCGGTGGGATCGTGGCCCGTTTGCCCCTGACCAGGCAGTGCTGCTCGATCTCGCCAACCGGCGTTTCTACTTCTTCTTCATCGAGATCTGGCCGCAGGAATTCTACTATGTGGCCGGCCTTCTGGTCATGGCCGGCGTCGGTCTTTTCCTCGTTACGTCGACTGTCGGTCGTGCCTGGTGCGGCTATACGTGTCCGCAGACCGTGTGGGTCGATCTGTTCCTGGTCGTCGAGCGAGCTATCGAGGGCGACCGCAACGCACGCATGAAGCTCGATGCCGGGCCTTGGACCGCCCGCAAGCTCGCGCTGAGAATATCGAAACACGCCATCTGGCTGATCATAGGTGCAGCGACCGGCGGCGCCTGGATCTTCTATTTCGCCGATGCGCCGACCTTGCTCGTCGAACTCTTCACCGGCACGGCAGCGCCTGTCGCCTACATCACCGTCGCTGTGCTCACAGCGACGACCTATACGTTCGGCGGGCTGATGCGCGAGCAGGTCTGCACCTATATGTGCCCATGGCCGCGCATCCAGGCGGCCATGCTCGACGAAAGTTCGCTCACCGTCACGTACAATGACTGGCGCGGCGAACTGCGCACGCGTCACACCAAGAAGGTCCAGGCCGCTGGACAGTCAGTCGGCGATTGCGTCGACTGTAACGCCTGCGTGGCTGTCTGCCCGATGGGGATCGACATTCGCGATGGCCAGCAGCTCGAATGCATCACCTGCGCGCTCTGCATCGACGCCTGCGACGGGGTCATGGACAAGCTCGGCAAGGAGCGCGGCTTGATCTCCTACGCGACACTCTCCGACTACAATGCCAACATGATGCTGGCGACCGCGGGCGGCGCCTGTTCGGTCGATCCGTCATTGGTCAGGACGGATGACGGCCTGTTTTCGGACAGGGTGGCGCATTTCCATGTCCGCAAGATCTTTCGGCCACGCACCTATGTCTACATGGCCATGTGGTCGCTGATCGGCCTGGGTCTGCTCTTTTCGCTGCTGACGCGTGACCGGCTCGAAATCAATGTTTTGCACGACCGCAATCCACAATTCGTAACGCTGTCCGACGGCTCGATCCGCAACGGCTATGCCGTCAAGCTGCTGAACATGATCCCCGAACCAAGAACGATCGTCGTCAGCATTGCGGGTTTGCCAGGCGCAGAGATGAGCATCGTTGGTGTCGACCTCCCCGCCGATCGCTCTTTTGCGATCCAGGTCGAACCCGACCGGCTGAAGATGTTGAAGGTTTTCGTGCGCCTGCCTGCTGATCAGGTCCATGGCGAAGCGCAGACCTTCACATTCCGGGTCGAGGACAAAGCGAGTTTCGAGTCGAACGAATACACCGCCACATTCAACGCGCCGGAGATCGCCAGATGAACGCCACCACGCGAAAGTCCCGCGAATTCACCGGCAGGCACATGTTGGCCATCATCCTTGCTTTTTTCGGCGTGGTCATCGCGGTCAATCTGACCATGGCGACGCTTGCCAAGACGAGTTGGACCGGCCTTGTCGTCGAAAACACCTATGTGGCGAGCCAGCAATTCAACAGGAAGGCCGAGGAAGGGCGCGCGCAGGCAGCCCTCGGCTGGACCGGCAAGCTGACCATCTCATGGGGCGAAGTCCGCTATGGCCTCACCGACGCCGCCGGCAAGTCGGTTCCCTTGCATGGCGTGAAGGTGCTGTTTCGCCATCCCGCTTACGAGAAAGAAGATGAGTCCATCACGCTCGCCGCCGCCTCGGGCCAGGAGTTTGCCGTGCAGCACATGCCAAGGGACGGTGTGTGGATCGTCGAAATCGACGCCGATGCCGGCCTGGCAAGGCCTTTCCGCGACGTGCGCAGGATCATGATTTCCCACGGAGCGCTGCAATGAGCTGTTGTGCACCAGCCGCTGAAATGGCGCTGGATCTGGGCAACGCTACATCCGTCCGGCCTTCCAGCGAAGAGATCAAGCTGGCGAGCCTGTCGCTTGGCGATGGCCTTAGCCAGACCGATCTTTCAGTTCCGACGGTTCATTGCGCAGCCTGCATCCAGACAATCGAGACGGCGTTGGCAAAACTCGATCACGTCGAGGCCGCTCGCGTCAACCTGTCAACGAAGCGGGTCTCGGTCCGGTGGCGCGGGGACGAGGCCCCACCATTCGTCGCCATGCTGGGGCGGCTGGGTTACCAGGCGCATTTGTTCGAACCAGAGATTGGTGAAAAGGACAAAACGCTCTCGGAGCTTATCCGCGCCGTCGCTGTTGCCGGATTTGCGGCGGGCAACATCATGCTGCTGTCGGTTTCGGTCTGGTCCGGTGCCGAGGGCGCGACCCGCGACCTGTTCCACTGGGTCTCGGCACTGATCGCCATCCCCGCACTCGCCTTCGCCGGCGGCATCTTCTTCAAGTCGGCCTGGAATGCCTTGCGTCACGGCCGCATGAACATGGACGTGCCGATCGCGGTCGGCGTGTCGCTGGCCTATGCGATGAGCCTTTATGAGACGATCACCCATGGCGACCACGCCTATTTCGACGCGTCGGTGTCTCTGCTGTTCTTCCTGTTGATCGGCCGCACGCTGGATCACATGATGCGCGAACGCGCCCGCACCGCGGTGAAAGGCCTGTCACAACTGGCCGCGCGTGGCGCCATGGTGCTGCGCGACGATGGCGCACGCGACTATCTGCCGGTTGGCGAGATCGAACCGGGCATGCTGTTGCTGATCGCGGCCGGCGAAAGGATCCCCGTCGACGGCAAGATCACGCGTGGGACATCGGACGTCGACTGCTCGCTGGTTTCGGGCGAGAGCACGCCCAGAAGCGTGGCGCCAAATGACGCCATCCAGGCCGGCGTGCTCAACCTTACCGGCCCGCTGACCATCGAGGCGACAGCTGCCGCGAAGGATTCGTTCCTGGCGGAAATGGTTCGGCTGATGGAAGCCGCCGAGGGCGGTCGCGCACATTACCGCCGCATGGCCGATCGCGTTTCAGCACTCTATGCTCCAGTTGTTCATCTCACCGCCTTCGTGACATTCCTTGGCTGGATGGCGGCAACCGGCGACTGGCATCGGGCGATAACCATCGCCATTGCCGTTTTGATCATCACATGCCCGTGCGCGCTCGGGCTCGCCGTGCCGATCGTCCAGGTGGTCGCCGCGCGGCGGCTGTTCGAGAACGGCATCATGGTCAAGGATGGTTCGGCCATGGAGCGCCTGGCAACGATTGATGCAGCGGTGTTCGACAAGACCGGCACGCTCACGCTCGGCCAGCCCCGTCTCGTCAATGCGGCCTCGATCGATCCGGGCATGCTGGCCATCGCGGCCGACATGGCCGCGCATTCGCGTCATCCCTTTTCAAAGGCCATAGCCGGTCTTGCCGCTGCCGGCGGGCAGCACAAATTCGATGCCGTCACCGAGCATCCGGGGTTCGGGATCGAGGCAACTGACGTCGGAAGTATCTGGCGGCTGGGCAGACGCGGATGGGCTGGATGGAAGGCCCGCACCGGCGGCGAAGGCAAACATGGCTATGGCGGGACGGTCCTGACGAAAGACGGGATCGTTGTCGCGACCTTCAATTTCGAGGATGCGTTGCGTGCCGACGCCATGGCGGCGATCGAGCGATTGAACGATGCCGGGATGTCGGTTCAGATGCTGTCGGGCGATAGCGCGAGCGCCTGCGGCGAAATCTCGAAAATGCTGGGTATCGGCGATTTCGTTCCGTGCCTGCTGCCGTCCGGCAAGGTCGAATGCATCGAAACCCTGGCGAAAGAGGGACACCGGGTTCTGATGGTTGGCGACGGCTTGAACGACACGCCTGCGCTGAGCGCGGCGCATGTTTCGTTCGCGCCGGCCACGGCCGCCGACATTGGCCGCAATGCGGCGGATTTCGTATTCCTGCGCGAAAGCCTTCTGGCAGTGCCTCTCGCACTGGACGTCTCGCGCAAGGCGGGAAGCCTGATCCGCCAGAACATCGCGATCGCAATCGTCTACAATGCTGTTGCCGTGCCGATCGCCATACTGGGACATGTCACGCCTCTTATCGCAGCGATCGCCATGTCCGCTTCGTCGCTGCTTGTGATAGGAAATGCGCTGCGCCTGCAAAGTTCCACGCCAAATTCGCCGGCGAAAAATGTTCGGCGCGACAGACGTTTCGACATCAACACATTGGCCCGATCCTCATGACAACCCTTGCCTACCTCATACCTGTGGCCCTCTTCCTTGGTGCGCTTGGACTGGGGAGCTTCCTGTGGGCTTTGAGGAGTGGCCAGTACGAAGATCTCGACGGCGCCGCCGAGCGGATCCTTATCGAGCGGGAAGACAAGCCCGGCCGCTAGCCAAATGCTGATGCAATAACCGAGCCACGACCTTCTCCACCTCGATCATGCCGCGCAAGATCGCTGTGTCCGAGGTTCTTGCCTGCCAAGACTGAACTCCAGCAATTTGCGCCAGCGCAAAGAAACGCCGCGTCACGTCAGATAGCTTCTACTCATCTGCAATGGTTGAGAGATAGGAGACTGACATGATCACGCGACGCGAAGCCCTCTTCGGAGCAGCGATTGGCGCTGCCGCCGCGGCGGCGCTGCCCGCATTTTCGGCAACGGTGACAAAGGCAGACCTTCGCGGGCTCCCTCGCGAAAAGATCAAGCTCGTCGCACCGCCGTTCGTGCATCCGCACGATCAGGTCGCCAAGGGCGGACCAAAAATCGTCGAGTTCACCATGACGATCGAGGAAAAGCCTGTCGTAATCGATGCCGACGGCACGACGCTCAACGCGATGACCTACAATGGTTCGATCCCTGGCCCGCTGATGGTCGTACATCAGGACGACTATCTCGAGCTGACGCTCATCAACCCCGACACCAACTCACTCGCCCACAACATCGACTTCCACGCTGCGACCGGCGCTCTGGGCGGCGGCGGTCTCACGCTGATCAATCCCGGCGAACAGGTGACCTTGCGCTTCAAGGTGACGCGAACGGGAACGTTCGTCTATCACTGCGCGCCTGGGGGCGCGATGATCCCTTGGCATGTCGTCTCCGGCATGAGCGGCGCAATCATGGTCCTGCCGCGCGATGGGCTCAGGAACGACAAGGGCGAGCCGGTCAAATACGACAAAATCTTCTACATCGGCGAGAACGACTTCTATATTCCGCGCGACGAGAAGGGCAATTTCAAGAGCTACGAATCGGCCGGTGACGGTTACGACGACATCGTCAAGGTCATGCGCGGGCTGATCCCGACGCATGTCGTGTTCAACGGCAAGGTCGGATCCCTGACGGGCGACAACGCCATGAAGGCGAAAGTCGGCGAGACCGTGTTGATCGTCCATTCGCAGGCCAACCGCGATACGAGGCCGCATCTGATCGGCGGGCACGGAGACTATGTCTGGGAACAGGGCAAGTTCGCCAACCCGCCGGCCAAGGACCTGGAAACCTGGTTCATCCGCGGCGGTTCGGCGGGCTCGGCGCTCTACACGTTCCTGCAACCGGGCATCTACGCCTACGTCAATCACAATCTGATTGAGGCTGTGGAACTCGGAGCGACCGCTCACTTCATGGTCGAGGGCGAGTGGGATGACGACCTGATGACGCAGGTAGAGGCGCCTAAACCCATCGTCACCAACTGACGGCACTCCAATTTGCCCGGGCAGCGACGCTGTCCGGGCATGGACGAAAGCCATGCCTCCTTTCATCTTGAAGGTTCTCCCGGTCGCCCTGGCCGCCGCTGCTGTTCCGGTGGGGCTCTCGATACGGGCGGTCTTCGGGGATAGACAACACCATCCCATCGCCATGACGGTCACCTTGCCCCCTGGTTCGATCACCTATCCGACTCCGGGCGAGTTCCTGAAAGAGGGACGCCCGCAAGGCAATCCCCGCCTCGAGCGGCAACTCAACAGACCTCTCGAGATGATGGCCTATCAGGTCAGCGCGGCCGACTACGCGAACTGTGTGTCGGCTGGAAGCTGTCAGCCGGCACAGGAGACGCACGCGATCCCGAGCAATGCTCCGGTGACAGGGGTGAGTTATCTCGATGCCAATGCCTACGCCCGGTGGTATTCGGAAGTGACCGGCGGCCAATGGCGGCTGCCATCCGATGAAGAATGGGCCTTTGCCGCCGCGGAGCGGTTCGCCGGCGAATTTGAGGGGGTCGAAAACGACGCCAGCAACCCCGCCAGACGTTGGCTCACCAGCTACAAGGCCGAGGTGGACCTTAATCGCAAACCGGACCCGTTGCCCAAGAGCCGTGGCTCTTTTGGGTTCAATTCCCTGGGCCTCGCCGACTTTTCCGGCAATGTCTGGGAGTGGACTTCGACCTGCTATGTCCGCACCACGTTGGCTGCGGATGGAAGCGGTGTTGCGAGTTCGGTCGACAATTGCGGCGTCCACGTCCTTGAAGGGCTTCACAGAGCCTACATGTCGAACTTCGTCAGTGACGGGAAAAGCGGAGGCTGTGCCGTTGGCACGCCTCCCGACAATCTGGGATTCAGATTGGTCCGGGACCATTCGGGATGGGCAAGCCGGATCCTTGGCTGGCTTGGCATCGTCTGAAAAACAGGAATAGCGGGCCACGTCTTCTCGACCGTCGCGAGCCCGCCCGTCGCCCTTCCCTCGCCTCACCGTGCCTTGGGTGTCGTCAACGCGGTTCCGTGGATCAGGAGGAAGCCGGCGAATGCCGCCATCCATGCGGCGCCGGCCATATCGATCACCGCGTCTGAGGGGACGAAGGCGGCCAGGATTCTCAATGATCCCGCGAGAAGGAGGACTACGAAGATGAACGAGGTGCTTTTCCCGGCCTTGAGCTCCCGCCCTGTGTGCCCGAGCGTTGCGCGGGTCATCACGGCAAGCGTCATTGAGCCGACCGCACCAGTGCCGAGCGCGTGAAGTCCTGCCGCCGCCGGGACGGCATCCGGGAAGAAGATCGACGCCGAGACTAGGGCGAGACCGATGGGCACGAAAGCATAGGCAAGATGGAGGATGAGCACGAGCGGATCCCGCAACGTGCGTTCACCAGCCCAGCGCGACAGACGCCACGCCTGACAGATTGCGGCGACGGCCATGAGCATTCCTGAGACACTGTTGCCGGGGGCGAACGTCCACGCTCCCAGCGCGATGGCTGAGATGGCTAGCGATGCGATGTCGAAACGATCGAACGGCACAGGCAGCCTGCCAGGATTTTTGCGTACGAGCCAGTTGCGCGTGAAGCTCGGAATGATGCGCCCGCCGATCAGCGAGATGAGCATGATCGCCGCGGCCATCCCGAGCCTGCGGCTGACGTCGGATGTGCCTTGAAGGTGCGCCTCGATGTGGAACGCGCTGTTGGCGCAAGCCAGGACGGCAAGCGGCAGCAGTACTTTCAGATTGCGCCAGTTCCGTCCCGAGACGATTTCGCGTGCCGCCGCCGTGGCGACCGCAAGCAGAAAAGAACCGTCGATCACAGCGGCTGCTTCCCAACCGATATCCGCCGAGAAGAAGACAGCGATACGGCCCGCTAGCCACAAGACAACCAGCGCCAGCAGCGGCAGGCCTTGCACAGGCAGCCGGCCGGTCCAATTCGGGATCGCGGTCAACAGGAACCCGGTAACGATCGCAGGCAGATAACCAAACAGCATCTCGTGGACATGCCAGTCGACGGGAACGAATGCACTGTGGGCATTGAATTCGCCCGCATAAATCGGCAGCCAAAGCAGAATCGAGAGTCCGGCATAAAGCGATCCGAGGAAGAAGAAGGGCCTGAACCCGTAGGAAAGAAACGCGGGCCCGGCGTATGCCCGAAGGCGTGGAATCCCCATGACTATATCCTCAAATGAAAAGGGCCGGATGACCGCCGCCCTCGGTTCGTCCGGCCCGCGCCCGCCCCCTTTGTGGCAGGCAGGCATGCTGGTCAGTTGGCCGGGACCTGGGTAAACAGGTCGGCAAACACCGTCTTTGCCTTCCCCGCATGTTTGACCGTCTTGGCTGTGTCGAGGTTGACCGGCTTGCCGACAACGATCAGCGCGACCATGCCCATGCCGTAGTGAGGCGCGCATTTGACGCCGTACACACCTTCCTGGGTCAGTGTGACGGTGATCTCCTCGTTGGGCTTCCCCTTGAAAGGTTCGGCGCCATCCGGGATCATACCCTTGATCGACTCCGCATCGTGGCCCTTGTCGATCGGCACGAACTTGACGGTGTCGCCGGGTGCCGCCTTGACGAAGGCCGGCTGGAAAACCATGGCGCCTTTTTCGCCCTTGTTGAGCATTTGCACCACATGCTCTTCCGCGCTTGCGCCGCCGGCGAGCGCGAGGAGGGAGATTGCGGCAGCGAGGATGGAGAGTTTCATCGATTTGTCCTTTGTTTCGTCTTCGCGGCATTGCGCCGTTCCATGCCATTTAGCTTGATGCGGCCGGGGACAATTTGCGCTGGCGCAAACTCGGGATAAGAAAGGTCTCCCGCACGACTGATGCGGAACCGTAGGGCTGTGAGGGATCCGCTTGGCTGCGTTGGATCGATCGGTGATTTCTGGACTGCCCCTCTTCCAGGGGCTTACGCCCGACGAGCAGAGCGAGATCGTACAAAATGCGCGGTCGTCTCGTTATGCCAAGGACACGGCGATCTTCGAGCAGGAAGCCGAGGCCCATTCGTTTTTCGTGCTGATCGCCGGGCACATACGCGTTGTCCGCACCACGCCTGACGGGCAGCAGGTCATCGCCAGATACATCAGTGAAGGCGAAATTTTTGGCGTCGCCGCAGCACTAGGGCGAACGACCTACCCCGCCAGTGCGGTCGCCGCGGTGGACTGCGTGGTGCTGGCCTGGCCCAACGCTCTCTGGCCGGACCTGGCGCGACGGTTCCCCGTGTTTGGGGCAACCACCTACAGGACGGTTGGAACCAGGCTGCAGGAGACCCAGACGCGGGTGGTGGAGATGTCCACGGCACAGGTGGAGCAGCGGGTTGCCCATGCGCTGCTGCGACTGGCGAACCAGACCGGCCGAAAGACCGACAGCGGTATCGAAATCGACTTCCCGATTTCGAGGCAGGACATTGCCGAAATGACAGGAACGACGCTGCACACCGTAAGCCGTCTGCTCAGCAAGTGGGAAGACCACGGAATAATTGTCAGCGGGCGCCAGAAAGTCACCGTGAAGGATGCTCATCGCCTTGTGGTTCTCGCCGAGAACCGGGACAAGGGCTGACCTTCAGCTTTCGCGCCGAACAGCCGATTCCAGGTCCAAAATGAAGCAGGTCTGGTTGATCCGATGCTCGCGGCATGCTTCGGCCACGGTATGGAAACTGCCGATCGGGCAGCCCACGCAAAGCATCCTGTAGTTCACCACCACGGCCACCGTTGCCGGCCATTTTCTCATGATCTCGTCAACGACCATATCAGAGTTGATCGAACTGCGCTGCTTCACGATGAAGTCTCCGCGATATGCGAGGTCTCGTCATAAATCGCGCGCGGGCTGCCTTCGTTGCGCTTTCGCAACTTTGATGAGCGTCTGCCAGGAAAACTAGACGAACGTCATGACCACGATTGCACCGACGACGATCAGAACAAGCCCGCCGATCAGCATAGGGAGCAGTGTGTTGTTCAGGTCGACGCCGGACGAATTGCTTGGCCATCGGTGTGTCGTTTTTGTTTGAGTCAGTCATGCTTGTCTCCACGGACAGGCAGACGCGCATCGCGCGGCGTTGCGGCTGATTGTGGGTTTACCCACGCTAATTGGGATGCGCAGCGCGCGATCCATGAACAGCGCCGCAACCTCGGGTGGCCAAATGCCGTGCACGGTTGCGCGAAACAGCTTTAGCCAACGCCGGAAATGCGCCACTCCAAGGCCGGAGATCGCCAGGTGTGGCGGTAATGGACGGCCTTCATAACGGGACGACCGGAGCAGCGTAGCGGACCAGAAGTCGCACATCTTAGCCAGATGACGCGGCCACACCTCAGGCTGGATAGCGTCATGAAAGATGGGGCCGAGAAGGTCGTCGCGGCGAATCTTGTCATAGAAGCCGTGAACCACAAGACGGATCATGGCCTCGTCAAGCACGTATGGCAACGGAGTACCAACGATCGTTCTCTTGCTCCGAGCCTTCGCAGTCATGTGCACGTCCTTGCTTTTCGAGGGCCCAAAGACCTCAAGGTGATACCCGCCCTCAAACAGGCCCGCGACGCGCCGAGTGAAGTCGCGTCTACGATGGGATCGATGCATTTGCTTTCAAAGGAGGCCTTTGTCGGCATAGATCGGATCGCATCTGAAAGCCGGCGCCTCGCAGTGTCATTAGCGGCGCGCCTCTGCGGGGCATCGCTGCAGGTCCCTGTCATGGCAGCCTTGATAACAAGCGGGCAGCCCGTGGGGCCAGTCGGCTGTTTACATGAAAGTGGAGTTGCAGGCATTCGCGGCGGCCTTGGTGACGCGAACTGCGGTCTGCCTGCGTAACGCTCTATCGGTGGCCGGCTGCGTGCTGCAGCCGTGCGATCAGGTCGCGGTTGCGGCAATAGTCTGGCGGATCATCAGCTTGCTGGTGTTCATCAAGCCAAGTCGAGCATTCATCCTGGTGCCCGCAGGAGCGACACCGGTCCACCGCCCGATTGGTTACGCCAACATGGTCCGGAACGACCTTCAATTGTTTGTCGACGCCGAGCTTCTGCATCATGCGGCCCATCAAGGCGGTCCTGGCGTCAACTGAAATCAGGTACTCGAGAAAACTCATGTCGTTTTACTCCCGTTTCCCGGCAGATCATCGCCATGTCGGCGACAGCTGCATTGATCTCGGTCAACAGGCCACTCCCTCTCGTGGCGACTGGGGCTGGCGTGAATGCCGCAAGGTGACAACTTTGAAGTTCCTATGTGACCGGCGGTTATACGACATAAGGGTGCAGCCGGCAGGCCGATGGGGTGAGCTCCGAAAGGTCCAGCAGGCTCGACCGCGACTATTTGGCTTCATGGGTTTTCCGTGTGCAGAACGAGCAATGGATGGTAACAAGACTGCGTTGCGGGTTCCCCGATCATAGGACTTGATTTGGACGACAAACAACCACGTAACTTGTCGACTGGTGTTCGCGCCGAAGGGCGGGGCACGGCCGAACACGACCGGCTCTCCCAGATGTTTGAGCAGGCCCCTGGTTTCATCACGTTGATGCGTGAGCCGGGCCACGTCTTCGAGCTGACCAACGCCGCCTATCAACGCCTGATTGGCCAGAGGCAAGTGATAGGAAAGTCGGTACGCGAAGCCCTTCCCGAGCTCCCAGGCCAGGGTTTCTACGAACTGCTGGACCAGGTGTACGAAACGGGCGAGCCCTACAGAGGTCAGGGCGTAAAGGTCGCTCTTCGCAACAAGGATGACGAGCCGGTCGAAGAGCGCATCCTCGATTTCGTCTATCAGCCCATCAAAGCCGACGATGGTCGCATCACGGCCATTTTTGTCCAAGGCACCGACGTCAGCGAGCTCTCCTTTGCGAACGCGGCACTTCGTTTGCGTGAAGATCATTTGCGCTCGATCCTGGCGACGGTGCCCGACGCAATGGTCGTCATCGACGAACAGGGCAGTATTCAATCCTTCAGCACGGCTGCCGAAACGCTGTTCGGTTACCAGTCGAGCGAAGTCATCGGTCAGAACGTCAATCTGCTGATGCCGTCACCCTACCGCGAAGAGCATGATGCTTATCTGCACCGGTATCTATCAACCGGTGAGCGCCGGATCATCGGGCTCGGCCGCACCGTCACTGGAATGCGCAAGGATGGCTCAACTTTTCCGATGGAACTTTCTGTCGGTGAAATGCATCCTGGAACCGGCCGCTTCTTTACCGGCTTCTGCCGCGACTTGACGGAGCGCCACAGAGCAGAGGCAAGGATACAGGAGCAGCAGCAGGAGCTTCTCCATATGGCGCGGTTTACCGCGCTAGGCGAAATGGCTTCGACACTTGCCCACGAAATCAACCAGCCCCTCACGGCAATCACGAACTACCTGAAAGGCAGTCGCCGACTTCTCGAAAGAAGCACGGAAGAGAATGCGCCGATGCTGAGGGAAGCCGTCGAAAAGGCAGCGGAACAGGCATTGAGGGCCGGAGACGTCATTCGCCACCTGCGGGATTTCGTCGCAAGAGGCGAGAGTGAGCGTCAAGTCGAACGCCTGCCGGCGATTATCGAGGAAGCCTCGTCACTGGCACTGGTCGGCTCAAGAGAAATAGACGTGCGTGTCAGCTATAAGCTCGATCCGGCCGCCGAACTGGTCTTGACGGACCGCATCCAGATTCAGCAGGTCCTGCTGAACCTGATGCGCAATGCGATAGAAGCCATGCAAGGCGTACCACGCCGTGAGTTGCAAATCATAACCGTGGCCCGTGATGACGGCATGGCTGAGGTAAGCGTGATCGACACAGGCACTGGTCTCGCGCCGGAAGTCTCCGCCCAGCTTTTCCAGCCATTTGTCACCACTAAAAAGCAGGGCATGGGCGTCGGCCTCTCTATTTGCCGTACGATCGTTGAGTCGCACGGCGGTCACATCTGGGCCGAGGCAATGCCGTCCGGAGGAACCGCCTTCCGGTTCACCTTGCGCATCGTGGAAAAGGAAGAGGTCGCCAGTGGCCGATAGCCATCTTGTGCATGTGGTCGATGACGACGTCGACGTTCGCAAATCGCTTGGTTTTCTGTTGGCGACGGCTGACTTCGCTGTGCGCCTGTACGAATCGGCGACAGCTTTTCTGGCTACGGCCACGAGCAGTCTTGACGGCTGCATCGTGACCGATGTGCGCATGCCCGGCATTGACGGCATCGAGTTCCTGCGGCAGCTCCGGACCCGCGGGCATACTATTCCGGTCATTGTCATGACAGGCCATGCCGACGTGGCGCTCGCTGTTCAGGCGATGAAGGAAGGTGCCGCCGATTTCATCGAAAAGCCGTTTGACGACGAGGTGCTGATCGAGGCGATCCGCTCCGCTTTGGACAATCGCAACCAGGCGGATGCTACACACCCACAAAGCGTGGAAATCCGCGGTCGTCTGGCGGCCCTGTCCGAGCGAGAACGACAGGTGCTGGACGGTCTTGTGTCCGGCCTGCCAAACAAGACGATTGCTTACGATCTTGGCATCAGCCCGCGCACGGTCGAGATCCATCGCGCCAATGTCATGAGCAAAATGGCCGCGAGCAGCCTGTCGCATCTCGTGCGCATGGCATTGGTCGTGGAATCCAAACGTTAAGGCGAGTCACCATGAGACTTGTGGTTGTTTGCCGGGATCCTATCCGGCATCCAGTCGCGCCAGTGGGTCGGGTGGATGTCAACGCGTGAGCGGGTGGCGGCGTTCTTCCAGCCTTCCCGCTCCTTTATGCAAGGGAAAACAAGGGTATGTTCGCCGTCCTCGTCGAGGACGGCCAGTTCGAGCTCACGACCGAACGGAGCGCTTGAGATTGGCTTCCACATCATCCCCTATGATGCGTGGAAGCGGCAGGGCCCCGCCTTGATCTGGATCATTTTTCAGAAATCGCCCACTCCCGCATCGACACTGACAGCGTGGCGTGGCCGCCATGCGAATGACGAGACCGGCCAGACATGGTCGTTGGGTCGCCGTGGGATGACCGACTCCTTGATCGTGATCAATCACCTCCCTGGCAGCAGGCGCTATGATCGAGATTCAAACGAGATCCGTGATGCCGGATAGCAGAGTCGATGAAGCACGGCGACACCCTTGCAGTCACGAAACACAGGAGATCGCGTTGATGTTGATCCGTACGCTTTCCGCCTTGGAATGTACGAAATTGCTAACGGCCAATCGAGTCGGCCGCTTGGCATGCGCGAAGGACGGGCAGCCTTATGTCGTCCCGCTGCACTATGCCCACCCGGACAATCACCTTTATGCATTTTCCATGTTGGGCAAGAAGATCGACTGGATGCGGGCCAACCCGCTGGTGTCCGTCCAGGTCGACGAACGCGGCCAAGGGCGGGGATGGAGAAGCGTGGTTGTCGACGGCCGCTATGAAGAACTGCCTGACCATATCGGCTGCAAGGTTCAGCGCGACTATGCATGGTCAGTGTTGAGCAGGCACGCCAACTGGTGGGAGCCAGGTGCCCTCAAGCCAGTGAGGCCTGCCGTTTCGGACAGCACTCCGCACGTCTTTTTCAGGATCCTCATCGAGCAGGTGTCGGGCCGGGAAGCAAGCGAGTGAACCGTTCCGCCCGCTTGGGTTTTGCAAAGCAGGGGCCGCCAGCAGACTGAGCTGTCCCAGCCGTTTTCACCTTAAGGTCCCCGTCGTGGCCAAAAGCATTGGACATGCGAGGCACTTGGCGACGGCGATCTCCCACGCACATAAAGAGGATACCAATGGTGAATGGTTATGGCTCAGCAGAATCTGGTGGTTTGCAGCAAATGCGGTGGGGTCAACCGCCTGCCGCCGGCCCGCAGTGCCAAGAATGCGAAATGCGGAAAGTGCGGGAACAGGCTGTTCTCAGGTCACCCTGAAGACGTCAACGGTCGGATTTTCGATGACCACATCACGCGCAGCAGTATCCCCGCTGTCGTCGATATCTGGGCCCCATGGTGTGGCCCGTGCAAGATGATGGCGCCGGCATATGAGACGGCAGCGAACGAATTGGAGCCGGATGTTTGCCTGATCAAGCTAAATTCCGACAATGAGCAGGCCGTTTCAGCCAGGCTCGGCATTCGCAGCATCCCGACCATGATCCTGTTCCATGGCGGGCGGGAGGTCGCGCGCACATCCGGCGCAATGACGGCCGGGCAGATCGTCAGGTGGGTTCGCGACCACCTGCCGATGGCCACGGCCTGAAAGCAGCGCGGCTGGCGGGAACGGGACGCGCCTGATCGCAGCCGGACGGCCGGAATTCGAACTTTCGGCATATCCGGTCTGCTCGGCGGTATTCTCGCAGCTCTGGCCGATGCGCTCGACGCAGTTTCCGTGCTAGTCGGCGGCTTCGTCGCCTTTGCGGCAATCTTCGCCTGGTACAAGGCGCGTGAGGCCGCCCATGACGAGGACTTCAGCGTTACTGCGGTGATCGTGTTCGCGCTCGGTGCGCTTTCGGTCGCCGTTGACTACCGCGTCGCCGCAGCCGGGGGGCGGCATTGGCGGCGGTCCTTGCCAGTCGCGAGATCCTGCACGGCCTCTTGATCGGCTGACCTGGGTCGAGCTTCGTTCTGCGCTGATCCTGGCCGTGATGACCGCGATCGTTTTGCCATTGCTGCCAAACCGGACGATGGACCCGTGGGTTGGCTTCAACCCGTGGGAAGTCTGGTTCCTCACGGTGCTGATGGCGTCGATATCGTTCGCTGGCTATGTCGCCGTTCGCGTTCTGGGAACCACGCGCGGGCTGCTCGTCAGCTCGCTCGCCGGCGCCATCGTCTCTTCCACCGCCGTGACCATGGCACTCGCTGGCGGCAATGGTTTCGGTGCTGCGCGTTTGCGCCGTGGTGCTGATCGTCGAGCCAAGCGTTTTGGTCGTGATGGGCATTCCGGCGATTGCCGCGGCGCTCTCCTTCGCGGCTCTCGGAGCATTGCTGCTGACTCGAGACAGCGGGGATCACGAAGGCGGCGCGATCGCGCGCAATCCGTTGGAACTAGGGCCGTTGCTGCTCTTCGCCCTGCTCTTTGCGATTGTCGCGACCGCGAGCGCTGCATTGGCTGCTCAATTCGGCGGACGCGGCTTGCTGGCGAGTTCGGCGCTTGCGGGCACATTCGATGTCGATGTCTCGGTGCTCAATGCTTTGCGCCTGGTCAAGCATTCGGTCCCTGTCGAGACCGGTGGGCAGGCGGTGCTCGCGGCACTGGCAGCAAACGCGATCGGCCGCCTGTCGCTGGCAGTATTTGCCGGTCCGATGAGGTTTCTGGTTGCCGCTGGCAGGTGCAACCCTGATCGCCGCAATAGCCGGTTACGGTGCGGTGTTGCTGCCACTGACCTTCCGATAGCGCCGAGAACCGGCCTCTTTTGATGCCGATCAAGGGCCAAGCCGTACAGCCGCTCTATGAACTCCGCGAAGGAGTGCGCCATGATCAGCTTGAAGGATCTTACCCCGAAATTCCGACACGTCCGGTTGCTGCCAAGACGCCTCAGAGGTAACTCATGCCGCGACGACGCATCTTGATTGTTGTCGGCCATCCTGACCCGTCCCCGGACCGGCTCTGCCGTGGTCTCGCCAAGGCCTATGCCGAAGGCGCGGAACAGGCGGGGCATGTCGTCCGCCGGATCGATCTCGCGGCGCTCGATTTTCCCATGCTTCGGACGATGCAGGAGTTCGAGCACGGCGCGATCCCCGACAGCCTGAAGGACGCCGCCGAAGCGATCGTCTGGGCGGAGCACATGGTGTTTGTGTTTCCGCTGTGGCTCGGAACCATGCCGGCCATGCTTAAGGCGTTTCTGGAACAGGTTATTCGGCCGGGAACGGCGTTTGCCTATCCGGACAAAGGCGGAGGCTTCACCAAGACGCTGCTTCGCGGCCGCTCCTCTCGCGTCGTGGTGACCATGGGCATGCCTTCCGTTCTTTACCGGCTCTGGTTCCTCGGCCACGGCATTGCCGGCATGCGGCGCAGCATCCTTCATTTTGTCGGCATCAGTCCGGTACGCGAGACGTTGTTCGGCATGGTCGCGGGTGCCAGGGATTCGACACGGGCGAAGTGGATCGAACAAATGCGCAAGCTCGGTGGCTTGGCGCTTTAGCCACGATCAATCAGGTAAGATAAGGTCGGCCGTGGTTGTCCAGCCACCGAATATTTGATCGCTCAAGCCGCGCGACTCCACCGGGCTTTGTCCGGCGCGACAGCTCTAAGTAGTTTTTCATGGGGAAAGCCGAGTTTCGCGACCCGCGGATTTTCGTGCGGTTGTTGTGCCACGGATCAATCGGGAAACAGCCATGCGCGCCTGCGCCGACTGGTGAGAGCCGGTGCCGCCAGGCGACTGAGCTATCCTAGTGGATTGAATCCAACGTCTGGTGCCCTCGGCTTGCGGCTGCGATGATTTTGTCGGGGTCGGCTTTCCAGCGGAAGGGTTTG
>NZ_JAMYUA010000049.1:0-41985 GCF_040322715.1 Mesorhizobium sp. M0106
CAAACCCTTCCGCTGGAAAGCCGACCCCGACAAAATCATCGCAGCCGCAAGCCGAGGGCACCAGACGTTGGATTCAATCCACTAGAGGCTGGCGTGGGTTCTGGATTATCGATTTCGGGTTGCGATCTGAGATCGAAGCGCAACAATATGAACAACCGTTTGAGCTTGCTTGGCATACGATACGCCCCGTCAGGCTGAAGAACTCTGAACAAGTGGCACGCGACAAATGGTGGATTTTCTGGCGACCTCGCCCGGAATTTAAATCGGCGTCTTCTCATTTCAAACGTTTTATTGGCACTCCTCGCGTAGCGAAGCATCGGTTATTCGTCTGGTTGCCAAATGCGGTCTGCCTTGATTCAGCCGCAGTGGGGATTGCACGCGACGACGACACTTTTTTTGGGATTATGCATTCGCGTTTTCACGAGGAATGGTCGCTTCGGCTTGGCACATGGCTCGGCGTCGGAAACGATCCTCGCTATACTCCCACTACTACGTTCGAGACTTTTCCGTTTCCGGAGGGCTTGACACCTGATGTTCCGGCGGCGAACTACGAACGTGATCTACGTGCGAAGCGTATTGCTATTCTTGCAGAGCAACTGGATCAGAAGCGTCGCGCTTGGCTCAGTCCACCCGACCTCGTGGACGTCGTGCCAGAAATCATACCGACCTCCGCATCGGGCGAAGAGCCGGTGAGATATCCCGACCGAATCGTCCCAAAGAACGCCGAAGCGGCGCTGGAGCTGAAGGAGCGGACGTTGACCAATCTCTATAACCAGCGGCCGCAATGGCTGGCGAGCTTGCATGAGGCACTCGACCGCGCTGTGGCGGCCGCATATGGCTGGCCGGAGGATATTTCCACGGACGACGCGCTGGCAAAGCTGCTGGCACTCAACCTGGAGCGGGCTGCGGCGGGGCGGTGATAATTACGCCTGCGCATCCATCCGTCGAAGTCATCGGGAGAGCGGAGGCGCTCGCGCTGGAACGAAGCCGGAACATTTGCTAGCATTGTACTAAGGCCTGCGATTCGCGGGCCAGAATGCCGGAGAGTGAAATGGGAAAGAACACGGGTGAAGGTTTTCGCCGGGGCGCTGTAAGGGAACGCACGCAATTTGAGCGACCGGACGGACTTTGGCAGAAGCGTGACGAAACGACAGGCCATCTGATGGAAGTAAAACAGACAGCAGGGCCATTCAAAGGTATTGCCAAAGAACCTGACGGCCGAGATGCGGAAAACTCGTAAGACTTAATCTCTGACGTCTGCCGGACAGCGCCCCCCTCTGGCCTGCCGGCCATCTCCCCCTCAAGTGGGGAGATCGGCCAATCGCGAAAGTCCGCGCTGCCCGTCATCCGCCCGTCGGGCACCTTCTCCCCGTAGAACGGGGAGAAGGAAGAGCCCCGCCTACATCCCCTTCATCGCATCACATGAAACATTCGGGTTCATGTCCGCGAACGCGCCGGTCGGGTTGCCCTTCCAGGCCCAGACATGCAGCTCGTAGAACGGGCCGAGGCCGTAGCGGTTGGGGGCGCTGTTGAAGTTGAACAGATGCCCATCGAGCGAGGCCGGGCCTTTCGAGGTGATGTATTCGACCGCGATCAGTTTTAGCGTGCCGTCGGCCATCGGCTCGTACATCACCGCTTCCGGCTTGGCGACATCGACCGCGTCGTCCTTGAGGTAGCCGGGATTGACATAGTGGATGCCCATGGCGCCGCCGGTGATGCCGCTGGCGCAGGGAATGGGCGCGTAGCCCTCGGCGGTCGCCGCCGCCACATTCTCGAAGCGGCTGTTGGCCGCGCGTACCTTGTCGGCCAGCGGATTGCCGTCCTTTGCCTGGGCCGCGGTGGCGGCGATCGACAGGATGGCCAGGGCGGCAAGGCGCCCGGTGCAAAGATTGATATTCATGTTCTCTCCGGTTGTTTGAGGACGCGCACCGATCGGGTCTGCTCAACGCTGCGGCGTCCGTTGGAATTTTGCGAAACAGGTCGCTCGTCCTGTTTTCATGTCGGCCGCAATGATGCGGCCGGTTGCACGGCTTGTTTCAGTCCGTCCAAACGGCGCGGCGTACTAATGGTCCCACCAATAATATTCCCAGTATTCGCGCCGCTGCTCACGGTCGGGCAGTCCCATGTCCTGCCTCAGATAATCGTCTTGCGGGGGCAGCCGGCGCCGCCTGCCCAGCAGACGCGAAGGCAGCGCCGCCGCGATCCGCCATAGACGGCCAAGCAGGGAACCGCCGGGGTTTCCCACGACAGGCGCCGGTTCGCCGACCGGCATGCCATCAGGCATGTCGCAATTGCCGCGAATGGCAGTTTGATACTCATCCTTTTGTCCGCCACTTGGGGTTTGCCTGCCATCAACGGTAAAAGTAGGGGTCAAGAACCCGCACCTCCGTGATCTTGTCGACAGGCAGCGAATTCTTCTGGGCGGTGCTGCGGATCGCCTCGGGCGAGGGCGCGTCGTAGATGCAGAAGCTGCGCTTCTTGTCCGGCGACACGTAGGACTGCAGCCAGGTAACGCCCTTTTCGGCATTGCGCATGACGACACCGCCCAGCGCGTCGGCGCCGGCTTCGTTCATCGGCACGTTGAGGCCGTCCGGGAAGGTGCGTTCGATCAGATAGCGAGGCATGGAAGCCTTCCTTTCTCCAGTGGGTCACGCCCGGTTTGAGCGCGGCTCGACATTGATCACGCCCGGCAAGAGCGCACATCGGAGCCTTTCCCCATTTTTGGCGGGACGATTCCCTATGTTGGCAGCGTTATGAGCGGGGGACATGTTGGCGGGTCCATCGCGGGTCCGCCTTTTCGGCGAACTCGATCTGCGTGAGCGAATGATGCTTCTGGAACGGCAGACACAGCTGGAGCGACTCGACGGGCTGCTGGCCGATGCCGGGCGCGGGCGTGGCTGCGTCGCGGTGCTTGCTGGCGAGGCCGGGGCCGGCAAGACCGCGCTTGTCGAGGCCTTCATCGACCGGACTGCGCAAGCCACGCGCATATTCCGCAGCGCCTGCGAGGATCTGTCGATACCCGATCCGCTCGGGCCGCTTTACGATCTGGCGCGGGACGCGCAATGGGCGCTGCCGCAGGCGATCGATCATCGGCAAGGACAGAGGCTGCCGCTGTTTTCGGATGCGCTCGACATCTTCGAGACAAAGGCGCAGCCGACCCTGCTGGTGATCGAGGACTTGCACTGGGCCGATGATGCGACGCTCGATTTCGTCCGCTTTCTCGGCCGGCGCATCGCCAACAGGCATCTCTTGCTGCTGCTGACGGCGCGCACCGATCGCAGCGAGGGACAGATGCGGGTGCGCCGCGCGCTCGGCGAGATACCGGCAGGCAGCGTCGCGCGCATCGACGTGCCGCTGCTCAGCGAGTCGGCGGTGCTGTCACTGGCCGAGGCGGCGGGGCGTGATGGCGACGCCATCTACCGGGCGACGGCGGGCAACGCCTTTTTCGTCACCGAACTGTTGTGCAGCGGATGCGAGGAAAAAACGGCGCTGCCGGCAAGCGTGCGCGACGCGGTTCTGGCGCGGGCCGAGCGCCTGTCGGCCGGCGCCCGCGCGATGCTCGACGCGGTGTCGGTGTTTCCACGGCGGGCCGATGCCTGGGCGTTGCAGGGCCTGTGCGGCGTCGCCAGCGCCGGCCAGCTTGCCGAATGCGTCGCCAACGGCTTGTTGGAGGATCAGGGCGACGGCTATGCGTTCCGGCACGAGATCGCCCGCCGCGCCATCGAGGCGATGCTGACGACGAGCCACCGGCGGCAGTTCAACCAGCGCGCCCTGGCCGCCCTGCTCGAAAACAGTGAGGTCTCCACCGGCCGCCTGGTGCATCACGCGGTGGAGGCGCACAATCTGCAGGCGGTGCGCGAGCTGGCCCCGGTTGCGGCGCGCGAGGCCTCCCGCGTCGGCGCCCATCGCGATGCGGCCGGCTTCTATGAAGCCGTGTTGCGGCAGGCCGACGGCCTGCCGGTGGAGGAGCGCACGGCGCTCCATGAGAAATATGCCTTCGAGTGCCACCTCATCGGCAAGATCGACGAGGCCATCGCCGCGCAGGACCAGGCGCGCCGGCTGCATCAGGCCCAGGGGAATACGGCGAAGGAAGGGGATTGCCTCAGATGGCTGTCGCGCTTTGCTTACCTGCTTGGCGACCGCATGGCTGCCGATGCCCTTGGCGAGCAGGCGGTTCAGCTGCTGGAGACCGCGCCGGCCGGGCCGGAGCTGGCCATGGCCTATTCCAACCTCTCGCAACTGGCGATGCTGGCCGAAAGGCTCGACGACACGCTGCGGCTCGGCAACAAGGCGATTGCGCTCGCCGAACAACTGAACCGGCCCGACATCGTCTGCCACGCGCTCAACAATGTCGGCAGCGCCGAGCAGTGGCTGGATCTGGCAAACGGACGGCTGCACCTTGCTCGCAGCCTGGAGATCGCGCTGGAGCAGAATTTTCAGGAACATGCGGCGCGCGCCTTCACCAACAGCGCCTGCAGCGAGATGAACCAGCTCGGCTTCGCTGAGGCGCGGTCGTTCCTCGATCGCGGCATCAACTATTGCGTCGAAAACGATCTCGTCACCTGGCGCGACTATATGCGCGGCGTGCTGGCCCAGTTGCTGCTGCGCCAGGGGCAATGGGAAGAGGCTGCCGGCGAGGCGCTCGAGGTGATCGCCAACGATCAGGCGACGATGCTGGTCCGCTATCCCGCCGTGGTGGCCCTGGCAAAGTTGCGGATACGGCGCGGCGACCCGTCCGCCGAGCCGCTTTTTGCCGAAATGACGCAGTTCCTGGACAAGGGATTGGAATTGCAGCGGCTGGCGCCCTATGCGGCGCTGATGGCCGAACGGGCGTGGCTCGGCCAGGCTGACAAGGATGAGGCGCTCGGCCTGATCGCACTGGCTGAGAGCTTGTCGACGACGCGGGCGGGTTTCGGCGAGCTGGCGACGTGGCGGCAGAAGCTGGCGCCGGACATGGATCCAGGCGACACCATCGGCATGGCCGCGCCCTACCGGCTGCTGCTCGCCGGCGACTGGCAGGCGGCGGCAGAACTATGGGCCGAGATGAACGCGCCCTACGAACGCGGGCTGGCGTTGGCAGAGGGCGACGAGACCGCGCAGCGCCTGGCGCTGGAGATTTTCGAAAACCTCGGCGCCAGGGCGGTCGCCGTTCACCTGCGCGATATCATGCGCCGCAACGGCGTCAACGGCATCGCAAGGGGGCCGCGCCGAACCACGCGCGCCAATCGCGCCGGCCTGACCCAGCGCCAGATGGAGGTGCTGCAACTGATCGAGCGCGGCTTTTCCAACAAGCGGATCGCCGAGCACCTGACCATCTCGCCGAAGACGGTCGATCACCACGTCTCGGCGGTTCTGGGCAAGCTGGACGCGGTTTGGCGGGGTGAGGCGACGGCCGCGGCGCGCGATTCGGGGTTGATTTGAGCCTGTCTTCTTCGGGTCGCGATCCTTCGCGCCCCCCTCTGGCCTGCCGGCCATCTCCCCCTCAGGTGGGGAGATTGGCTAATCGCAAACGCTGGCTCCGCCCTTCGGGCACCTACTCCCCGTGAACGGGGCGAAGGAAAGCAGTGCCTTACGCAAACGCCCCATGACAATGCTTGTATTTTTTCCCTGACCCGCACGGGCAAGCCTCGTTGCGGCCGACCTTGCCCCAGGTGGCCGGGTTCTTCGGGTCGCGGTCTTCGGGGGCGACGATGGCGTTGGTCTCCTGGCGGACCAGCACGGCCGTCTCGCCGCCTTCGAAATCGTCCTCGCCGGTGAAGCCGTCGATGTGGCTGCCGAACATGTCGGGGGCCTCGGGCGGCGGCGCTTCCGCCGCCTGGCGGACCAGCTCAACGCGCATCAATTGCGCGGTGACGGCCTGGCGCAGATTGCCCAGCATCGCCTGGAACAGCTCGAACGCTTCGCCCTTGTACTCCTGCAGCGGATCGCGCTGCGCATAGCCGCGGAAGCCGACGACCGAGCGCAGATGGTCGAGGTTGACGATGTGCTCGCGCCACAGATGGTCGAGCGTCTGCAACACCACCGAGCGCTCGACATAGGTCATCACGTCGGGACCGAAGCGCTCGGCGCGTTCCTTGGCGGCGGCCTCGGCGGCCTGGCTGACGCGCTCGCGGATGTCGTCCTCGGCGATGCCCTCTTCCTTGACCCAGTCCTCGACCGGCAAATCGAGGTTGAGGAATTCGGCGATCTCGGCCTTGAGGCCGGCGACGTTCCACTGCTCGGCATAGGCATTTTCGGGAATGTTCTTGGCGACGATCTCCTCGATGACGCCTTCGCGCATCTCGGTGATGGTCTCGGACAGGCCCTCGCCGTCCATCAGCTCGATGCGCTGCTCGAACACCACCTTGCGCTGGTCGTTCGAGACGTCATCGTATTTCAAGAGGTTCTTGCGGATGTCGAAGTTGCGCGCCTCGACCTTCTTCTGCGCCTTTTCCAGCGCCTTGTTGATCCACGGATGGATGATCGCCTCGTCTTCCTTGAGGCCGAGCTTCTGCAGCATGCCGTCCATGCGCTCGGAACCGAAGATGCGCATCAGGTCGTCCTGCAGCGACAGGAAGAATTTCGACCGGCCGGGATCGCCCTGGCGGCCCGAGCGGCCGCGCAACTGGTTGTCGATGCGGCGCGATTCATGGCGTTCGGTGGCCAGCACATAGAGGCCGCCGGCGGCGAGCGCCTTTTCCTTCAGCCGGGCGATGTCGTCGCGGATTTCCTTTTCCCTGGCTTCGCGCTCGGGGCCGGCCGGCATGTCGCCAAGCTCCTCGGCGATGCGCATGTCGGCATTGCCGCCGAGCTGGATGTCGGTGCCGCGGCCGGCCATGTTGGTGGCGATGGTGATGGCGCCGGGCTTGCCGGCCTGGGCGACGATCGCCGCCTCGCGCTCGTGGTGGCGGGCGTTCAGCACCTCGAAATCCTTGAAACCTTCCTTGCGCAGGCGTTCGGCCAGCTGCTCGGACTTCTCGATGGAAGTCGTGCCGACCAGCGTCGGCTGGCCCTTGGCGCGGGCTTCCTTGATCTCCTTGACGATCGCCTTGTATTTCTCCTCGACCGTCCGGTAGACCTCGTCGTCTTCGTCAATGCGGATGACCGGCAGGTTGGTCGGGATCTCGGTGACGTCGAGATTGTAGATGTTGGCGAATTCCTCGGCCTCGGTCAGCGCCGTGCCGGTCATGCCGGCGAGCTTCTTGTAGAGGCGGAAATAGTTCTGGAAGGTGACCGAGGCGAGCGTCTGGTTCTCTGGCTGGATCGCCACATGCTCCTTGGCTTCGAGCGCCTGGTGGAGGCCCTCCGAATAGCGGCGGCCGGGCATCATGCGGCCGGTGAACTCGTCGATGATGACGATCTCGCCGTTGCGCACGATATAGTCCTTGTCCCGCTGGAACAGCCGGTGCGCCTTCAGCGCGTTGTTGACGTGGTGGACGATGGCGACGTTCTCGACGTCGTAGAGCGACTCGCCCTTGAGCAGACCCGCATCGCGCAGCATGTTCTCCAGCTTCTCGGTGCCTTCCTCGGTGAAGATCGAGGTCTTCTGCTTCTCGTCGATCTCGTAGTCCTGCGGCTGCAGCTGGATGATGAAGGTGTCGATGGTGTTGTACATTTCCGAACGGTCCTCGAGCGGACCGGAAATGATCAGCGGCGTGCGCGCTTCGTCGACCAGGATGGAATCGACCTCGTCGACGATGGCGTAGCTGTGGCCGCGCTGCACCATCTGGGCGCGCTCGTATTTCATGTTGTCGCGCAGATAGTCGAAGCCGAGCTCGTTGTTGGTGGCGTAGGTGACATCGGCGGCGTAGGCGACGCGGCGCTCCTCGTCGGACAGGCCGTGGACGATGACGCCGACCTTGAGGCCGAGGAATTTGTAGACGCGGCCCATCCATTCGGAGTCGCGCGTGGCCAGGTAGTCGTTGACGGTGACGACATGGACGCCGTTGCCGGCGAGCGCGTTGAGGTAGACCGGCAACGTCGCCACCAGCGTCTTGCCTTCGCCGGTGCGCATCTCGGCGATGCCGCCATTGTGCAGCACCATGCCGCCGATCAGCTGCACGTCGAACGGCCGCATGCCGAGCACGCGGCGGGCGGCCTCACGCACGGTGGCGAAGGCCGGCACCAGGAGGTCGTCGAGACTGGCGCCGTTGGCGATGTCCTGGCGGAACTTGTCCGTGCGGGCCTGAAGCTCGGCGTCGGAAAGCGCCTGCATCTCGTTTTCCATGGCATTGATCGCCTCGACGCGCGGCCGGGTCGATTTGACCCGACGATCGTTGGAGGAGCCGAAAACCTTACGGGCGAGACCGCCGAGACTGACCATCCAATGGCCCTTTCGATAGCATTCCAAGTCATTGCGACGGGCGCCGGCTGGCCCCATCAACTCAACGTGAACGCGGACAAACGCAAAAAGCGCCCGGAAAACGGTTCTGGACGCAAAGTCGTTGGACAGATAAGAGGGGGCTCATTCGATGTCAACGCCGCGCTCGCCCTGTCGACCGCGCCAAATTCCGCCACAATCTTGCTGGTCTGGAAGCCATTCCGCTCTAGCTATCCCGCTTTGGAGATAATCGTAATGTCAGTATTGTTCCGCCGCGCGTCGCTCGCCATCCTTGGTCTGGCATTCGGCCTGTCGGCCCTCTCGCTGTCGCCGCTGATGGCACAGGAGGCCGCCCCTGCCCAGCCGGCAGCACCCGCTCCGGCGGCCAAGCCGGTCGATCCGAACGCCGTGGTCGCCACCATCAACGGCCAGACGCTGACCGAGGCAGACCTTGGGCTTGCCGAGGGCGAGCTGTCGCAGCAGTTCGCGCAGCTTCCGCCCGAGCAGCGCCGCGCCGCGGCGCTTTCGGCGGCGATCGAAATCCGCGTGATGGCGGCTCAGGCGGTGACCACCGGCCTCGACAAGGATCCCGACTTCCAGCGCCGCATGGCCTTCCTGCAGCAGCGCGCGCTGCATGGCGAAATGGTCGAGAAGGGCGTCGTCGACAAGGTTACCGATGCCGAGGTCCGCGCCCGCTACGACCAGGAAATCGCCAACACGCCGCCCACCAATGAGGTGCACGCCCGTCACATCCTCGTGAAGACGAAGGAAGAGGCAGACGCCATCATCAAGCAGCTCGACGGCGGCGCCGACTTCCAGAAGCTTGCCAACGAGCACACCAGCGATCCGAGCGGCAAGACCAGCGGCGGCGATCTCGGCTGGTTCGGACCTGGCCAGATGGTGCCGGAATTCGACAAGGCGGTGTTTGCGCTGGCGGTCGGCAAATATACCGACCAGCCGGTGCAGTCGCAGTTCGGCTGGCACGTCATCAAGGTCGAGGACAAGCGCACCAAGCAGCCGCCGGCGTTCGACCAGGTCAAGGACCAGGCGCGCCAGGCGGTCATCCGCGACAAGTATTTCGCGCTGGTCAAGTCGCTGCGCGCCAACGCCAAGGTCGACATCCCCGATGCGAACCTGAAGAAGACGGTCGACGCGCTGGAAAGCGCCAAATAGGCCAGACTGGGCTACGACAGGGCGCGCTGCCGCCCTGTCGCTTCTATTTGGCAGGGCGAGCGATGATGCGTCGACGCCGCCGCCGGACCGCCGTGGCGTGGTCGGCATCGTCAGCGACTATGCCTTTCAAAACATAGCCGACCGCCCTGCGCAGCGTCGCTTCGTCCTCGTCCAGGCGGTTCGTCAGAAGATGCGTCCAGGCGAACGAGGCAATCAGGTCGGCGACGACAATGGCATCGACGTCGGCTGCCACCTCTCCCCTTGCCTTGGCGCGTTCGACCATCTGGCCGGTATGGACACGACGCCCTCTTGCGTATTCGGCGAGGGCGGCGGCGGCTTTTTCGTCCGACTGCGCCTCGGCAATCAGCGATCTGAACACGCTACCCGACGACGTGTCGCGCCAATGCGCGAACAAGCTCTTCAGGAAGCCGACGAAATCCTCCGCAAGGTTCCCGGTGTCGGGATTGTCGACGCGCTTTTGCCGCTGGTAAACGTCGAGCAGCAAGGCGGCCTTGCTTGGCCACCAGCGATAGATCGTCGGTTTTCCGGCGCGTGCGCGGCGCGCCACCGCCTCGATCGAGAAGCCGGAATAGCCGGCTTCGACCAGTACCGCCTCGGCGGCTTCGAGAATGGCATCGGCGCTTTCCGGGCTGCGCCGTGCGCCAGCCGACTTGCGTCCGGGATCGGTGATTTCGCCCATCTCTTCTTCCTTACCCGCGATTTCAGCAGCCATCATATACAACTCTTGACGAAACGGAACGATCCGTTTTATATGTAACGGAACGTTCCGTAACGATAAGGAGAGTTTGATGAACTCGACCGCCGCCACGCGTTTTTCGCGCCTGCGCTTCGCCGTGCTGGTGCTGCTCGGCGTCTATCCGCTGATCACTGCCATTTTGTACGTGGTTTTTCCGCTGACGCAGGAATGGCAAATCTGGCAGCGCACGCTGGTCATCGCGCCGCTGATGGTCTCGATCATGATCTGGGGGCTGATTCCGGGCGTGCAGCGGGCGTTTCGCGGGTTCATCAACCCAGCGGTCCGCTGATGTTCATTCCAGCGCTTGCGACGTCTCCGAGGCAACGCGCCACGCGCCATCGGCCAGCACGAGTTCCAGCGTCACCCGCGCCTTGCCGGTCAGCCGTGGCGCCAAGTTGTCCTTCGGCACATAGTCGTAGCGCATGGCGAAAACCACGTCGGCACGGTCCTGGCCGTGCGGCGTCACCTCAAGGCTGCCGGGCTCGAGGCCGAACGACCACGATGCCCATTGCGCGAACCAGTCGGTCTTGAACTTGACGATTGCCTCGCTGTCGTAGCGCGTACCGTAGATGGTGGCCGACGCACCGTAGAGCCGCTTGACGGTTTCGCGCATTCTCCTGGCATCAGGCGCCAGATAGTCCTGGCGCAGAAACTGCTCGATGGCGCTCTTGTCGCCGACGGAGCGTTCGAGCGCAGCCACCTGCGACGCGGGAGCCGGGCTGACAGGCGGTTTCGGTTGCTGGGCAGTGTCTGCGCCCGGAACGAATTCGAAACGCTCGAGCAGCGACCCCTGCTCCCAGGGACGCTGCGCCTCGCGCGTTGCAGAAACGACGTCGCGGCGCACCGCGATCATCATGTCGTTGATGCTCTGTCCGGGCTCGGCCATATGCCGCAAAAGTGCGGCCGCAAACGGCGAGTTGCGCCCCGTCCCGTCCATTGCGACAGCGCCGGGCGCTGTCGAGAAGGCGATGAACGAGCCGCGCGTCGACTCGAACTGGGCAAGGCCGGCGAGAGCCGTCGCCGAGCGCGTCGTGGCGCTGCGGCTGAGGCTTCGGGCAAACGGGTTGTTGCGGCAGGCATCGAGAAAGACCAGGCTGACTTTGGTCTGCTGCTCCATGATGTCGAGAACCTCGTCGATCGGCACCGCCTCGAGCTGCAGCTTGACCGGCATGTCCAGCCGGGCGTCGACCGGCACGATGAAGTTGCGCCCGTCGACCTGCAGGCCGTGGCCGGCATAGTAGAACAGTCCGGCACCTGCGCCTTGCAGCGCATCGGAGAATTCGCCGATCTTGCGTTCGAGCTCGCGCTTGCCGAGATCGTTGCCTTCGATCACCTCGAAGCCGATGGCGCGCAGCTTGTCGGCGATATCGAGCGCATCGTTGACGGGATTGGCCAGCGTGCCGGCTTCGGCGTAGCTGCCGTTGCCGACCACAAGCGCCACGCGCCGCGCCGTCTGCGCATCGGCGCGCAGCAGCAGAAAGCCCAGAAACGCCAGTGCCAAGACCACAAGCCTGCCCATGGGGCAGGATCATAGCGCTATCGCTCGCAGCGACGCCAACAAATTTGCAACAGCCTGCTTGCTGCATGAGGCGGTGTCAGGCGTCCGGCACCCGTAACGGCTGTGAAACGCCTTGCGCCAGCGCGTGCTATCGGGCAAACCGGCGTTCCTTTCGCGATTTTTCCCGCCCGGGGTCTTCCATGTCCACACAGGTTTCGCCGCTCGCGCCGAAGAAATATGCCAAGATGCCGGCCATCGAGGGCGTGCGCATCGCCACCGCCGAGGCCGGCATAAAATACAAGAACCGCACCGACTTGCTGGCCATGGTGTTCGACGCCGGCACCACCGTCGCCGGCGTGTTCACCAGGTCGAAATGCCCGTCGGCGCCGGTTGATTTCTGCCGGCAGAACCTCGTGGCTGGCAAAGCACGCGTGCTGGTGGTCAATTCCGGCAATGCCAATGCCTTTACCGGCCAGAAGGGCCGCGCCTCGACGGCACTCACGGGCGAGGTGGCGGCGAAAGCGGCCGACTGCACAGCGGGCGAGGTGTTCCTGGCCTCGACCGGCGTGATCGGCGAACCACTCGACGCCGGCAAGTTCAGCCATCTGCTGGCCGGTCTGGTCAAGGACGGCAAGCCGGAATTGTGGAGCGAAGCCGCCAAGGCGATCATGACCACCGACACCTATCCCAAACTGGCGACCGCGACGGTCAAGCTCGGCGATGCCGACGTCACCATCAACGGTATCGCCAAGGGCGCCGGCATGATCGCGCCCGACATGGCGACGATGCTTTCCTTCATCGCCACCGATGCGCCGATCGCAGCACCCGTGCTGCAGGACCTCCTGTCGCGCGGCACGGCCAAGACCTTCAATGCGGTTACCGTCGACAGTGACACCTCGACCAGCGACACGCTGCTGATATTCGCCACGGGTGCTGCCGCCAGGCGCGGCGCGCCGGCAATTTCCGACCCCAAGGATGCGCGCCTCGGCGCCTTCCGCCGTGCCCTCGGCAAGGTGCTGAAATCGCTGGCACTGCAGGTGGTGCGCGACGGCGAGGGCGCCCGCAAGCAGGTCGAGGTCACCGTCACCGGGGCCAAATCGGCCCGCTCGGCCAAGCGCATCGCGCTGTCGATCGCCAATTCGCCGCTGGTCAAGACGGCAGTCGCCGGCGAGGACGCCAATTGGGGCCGCGTCGTCATGGCCGTCGGCAAGGCCGGCGAACCGGCCGACCGCGACCTTCTGTCGATCTGGTTCGGCGACAACCGCCTGGCCTATCAGGGCGAGCGCGACGCCGCCTATTCCGAGGAGGCGACTTCGGCGTATATGAAGCGCGACGAGATCCGCATCCGCGCCGATATCGGCATCGGCCGCGGCAAGGCGACGGTGTGGACCTGCGATCTCACCAAGGAATATGTCGCCATAAACGGCGATTATCGGAGCTGATGGCGTTGGCTTCCAGACATCCGGCAAGCGTGTTGGCGATCGTGCGCCGCTATGAGGCGGCCGGCTTTCGCGCCTGGCCGGCCGCCGCCGTCCATTATGACGGCACCTGGGTGGTTCGGCTGACGGCCGGCCACCCGGCCAAGCGGCTGAACTCGGTCAATCCGCTCGATCCGGGCGACATCCAGCACATTGCCGAGCGCATCGGCCGTGCCAGCCGCCGCTTCGACGCCTATGGCAGGCCGCTGACCTTTCGCATCTCGCCGCTGTCGGGGCCGGATCTTTCGAAGTATCTCGACAGCGAAGGCTGGAGCATATTCGCGGAGTCGCTGGTCATGCGGCTGCCGCTGGCGGACGCCGCGCTCGACGACGCCATGGACCAGATTCCGTTGAAGGACATCAGCCGTTTCATCGGCGCGGCGCTCAAGGTGAGCGGCTCGGATGTGTCGCTGCGGCCGGGCCTGTCGGAGATCATCGGCGCCATCCAGCCGGAGGCCGGGCTGTTTGCGCTGGAGGCCGGCAGCGAACCGCTGGCAACGTTGATCTGCGTGCATGACGGCGACCTTGCCGGCCTGTTCGAGATCGCCACCGACAGGTCGGTGCGCAACCAGGGCCATGGCCGCCATCTCATCCGGTCGGCGCTGAAATGGGCGCGGCTGCGCGGGGCGCGGGAAGCCTGGCTGCAGGTCGAGGCGGACAACGCGCCGGCGCTGGCGCTCTACCGTTCGCTCGGATTCGACGAAGTCTATCGCTATCGCTATCGCCGGCCACCCGGCGCATGAGCGGCTTGGATACGATCGGCAAACGCCTGCTCCTGGTCGCGGCCTGCGCGCTGGTCGATGCCGACGGGCGCGTGCTTTTGGCGCAGCGGCCCGAAGGCAAGCAACTCGCCGGCCTATGGGAGTTTCCGGGCGGCAAGGTCGAGCCCGGTGAGACGCCGGAACAATGCCTGATCCGCGAATTGTACGAGGAGATCGGCATCGAAACCGACATCCCTTGCCTGGCCCCACTCACCTTCGCCAGCCATTCCTACGATGATTTTCACCTGCTGATGCCGCTGTTCGTCTGCCGTCGATTCCGCGGCATTGCCCAGCCGAAGGAAGGCCAGGTGCTGAAATGGGTGCGGCCGCGCCAGATGCGCGATTTTCCAATGCCGCCGGCCGATGCCCCGCTGATCCAGTTCCTCATCGATCTGCTGTAACGGCCGACCTGCCGTAAATCGGGCAGCGCCGCAACGCGCTGGCAGCAGCGTTAATGAAAGATTTATCTGACCGTGAAAAATTGACGCTAGGCGGTTACGCCGATTCCACCGCTGGGGAGCGATTTGCATGAGCCTTGAAAAGGACTGGGACTCGCCTTGGCCCGACCGCCTTCCTGGCGCCGCCAATGCCGGCATGGGAATATTGCGCATCGCCCTCTTGTTCGGCTCGGCCGCGGTGGCTCTGGCCTTGATCGCGACGCCCTACCTCGACAGCCGGACCCGCTCGCAGTTTGCCCGCGACGGGCTTGATACGATGAGCACCGGCTCGATCGGCCAGCGCGATAGCTATACGCTACGCAAGAGCGTGCTGCAGCCGCTGCCCAGTTCGGTCTGCGTTATACGGGCCGATGGCAGAAGCAGCGGCGACTGCTGACTCCTCAACAGATCTCTAGGATTCGGCTGTTTCCTAGGATGCAGCTGGTTCACCGCGCGTTAAGCCTGTCGCATTAACCTTTCTTAACGGGTCGGCGCTAGGTTCGGGCAAGAGGGATGGGCGCCCATGAAAATCTTGCTGCAACGATTTCTAGAAGACGAGAGGGGTGCGACGGCTATCGAATATGGTTTGATCGTCGCCGTGCTGTCGCTTGCCATTGTCGCTGGTATTGGCCAGGCTGCCGGCGCCATCCAGTGGTTGTTCAGCGACAACAGCAGCAAGCTTGCCAACGCCTTTGCACAGTGACCCGCTTAGCTTTTGCGTGGGATACGCTTAGCTTTTGCGCAAGGATGCGCTCAGGGGCCGCCGGGGTTTTCCAGGATTGTCTTCAGCGATATTTTTGCGGAGCCCGGCTTCAGCGGCTTTTGCTGAGAGGCATCGGGCGCCCAGCCTGACATCCAGACCACCGAGAAACTCGCCCTGACGCGGCCATCGGCATCCGAAAACCGCTCCGCATAGATTTCGGCGGCGCGCGCGAACAGCGCTCGCGTGCCCGGTCGCCTGCTGCGGTCGACAAGCGCGCTGGTCTCGCCCATGGCACGCAGGTCGGCGACCAGGCCAAATAGCGAATCGTAGCGCACCGTGATCGTCTCGACGTCGGCAACCGGCAGTGCCAGGCCGGCGCGCTGCAGCAGCGCGCCGGCATCGCGGACGTCGGTGAACGGGATCACACGCGGGCTGGCGCCGCCATAGAGCTCGGTCTCGGCGGCAAGCAGGCTTTCGCGCAGTTCGGAGAGTGTGCCTGTGCCGGCGAAGGCGCCGAGGAAAAGCCCGTCCGGCTTCAGCGCCCGGCGGACCTGCACCAGCATGCCGGGAATGTCGTTCATCGCCTGCAGCGACAGCAGCGAGACTGCGAGGTCGAGGCTTTCCGGCTCGAATGGCACGGTTTCCAACGGCGCCAACAGTCCTGGCTGGCCACCCAGGAAAGCGGCGTCGGCCTCGACGCGCACGTTTTCCGTCACCTTGCCGCTTTCGGCGAGCACCTCTGCTGCTGCCGGCGTCTGGCAAAACAATGAGGCCGCCTTGCCGAACCTGCGTTCGACGGCGCCGAGCCGGTCGGCAAGATCCTCGGCCGCCCGCCGCATGAGGAAATCCGCGCCGGCGATGGGACGGGTCAGTGCCCGGCGCTTGCGCGCCAGCCAGAGCGAGGTGTCAATTACAGGCTGCAATTGGCAGGTCCTTGTGCTTCGCTCTCTGATATAGTGATGCGGAGGACCAACCACGTGGCCGATCCCATGCCAGAGATCAAGCGTATTGCGATCAAGAGCATTGCCCGCAAGGCATTGGGCTGGCCAGCGCGCCTCTTGTTCCCGCCGGTCTGTGCCGGCTGCCGCCGCCATGTCTCGCAGCCCGGCGTGTTGTGCGGCGCCTGCTGGCCGAAACTCAGGTTGCTGGAACGGCCATGGTGCCCGGTGATGGGCACTCCGTTCACCCACAATATGGGTGAGGGTTTCCTGTCGGCGGAGGCTATAGCCGACCCGCCGCCGTTCGAACGCGCGCGGGCGGCGGTTGCCTATTCCGGCGTTGCCCGCCAGATGGTGCAAGGGCTGAAATACCAGGACCGCACCGATCTGGCGCCGTGGATGGCGCGCTGGATGCTTCGCGCCGGTGCCGAACTCATCGCCGAGGCCGACGTGGTCGTGCCGGTGCCGCTGCACTGGCGGCGTTTCTTCCGACGGCAGTTCAACCAGTCGGCGGAACTGGCGCGGGCGGTGGCGCAGCTCGGGGAGCGGCCTTTCGCGCCATCAGCCATCAGGCGCATCAAACTCACGCGCCAGCAAGTCGGGCTGGTGCGGCGGGAACGCGAGGAAAATGTTCGCGCCGCATTCAAAGTGCCGGATGAGGCGGAGATCGAAATCGCCGGCCGCCGGGTGCTGCTGATCGACGACGTCTACACCACCGGCGCCACCGTCCGCGCGGTCGCCAGGGCGTTGAAGAAGGGCGGTGCCGGCGCGGTCGACGTACTGACCTTCGCGCGCGTGCTGCCGGGGGACTTTCGGGCCGACGAATCGGCGCCTATATAGCCTAGGAACGAGGCAGGATTGCTGACCGATGGTCGATGTGACGATCTACACGCGGATGATGTGCGGCTATTGCACCGCGGCCAAGCGGCTGCTCGACAGGAAGGGCGTGACCTATACCGAGCACGACGCCTCCTTCTCGCCGGAGCTGCGCCAGGAGATGATTTCCCGGGCCCATGGCCGTTCCACCTTTCCGCAGATATTCATCGGCGACACGCATGTCGGCGGCTCCGACGATCTCCACGAATTGGAGGCGGAAGGACGGCTGGACAAATTGCTCGCCAACGGCTCGACCAGATAAGGACATGACCATGGGTGCTTTCAAGGCGGCGGCGATCCAGATGCGTTCGGGAACCAGCCCGGAGCGCAATGCGGTCGATCTGGAACGGCTGGTGCGCGAGGCGGCAGGCCTTGGCGCGACCTATATCCAGACGCCGGAAATGACCGGCGCGCTGATCCGCGACAGCCAGGCGCGGGCCGCTTCCTTCACCTCCGAGGACAAGGACATCATCGTCTCGACGTCGCGGCGGCTGGCGAGCGAGCTCGGCATCTTCCTGCATATCGGCTCGACCGCCATTCTGCGCGCTGACGGCAAGCTTGCCAACCGCGCCCTTCTGTTCGGGCCGGACGGCGCCACGATTGCCACCTACGACAAGATCCACATGTTCGACGTCGATCTCGACAATGGCGAGAGCTGGCGCGAATCCGCCGCCTATGAGCCGGGCACCGAGGCCGTCGTCACCGAAATCGATGGCGCGAAGCTCGGCTTTGCCGTCTGCTACGATCTGCGCTTTCCGCAGCTGTTCGGTGCCGAGGCGCTGGCCGGCGCCGATCTGCTTTCGGTGCCCGCCGCCTTCACCCGCCAGACCGGCGAAGCGCATTGGCATGTGCTGCTCAGGGCGCGCGCTATCGAGAACGGCGCCTATGTCGTTGCCGCCGCGCAAGGCGGCGTGCACGAGGACGGCCGCGAAACCTATGGCCATTCGCTGATCGTCGATCCCTGGGGCCGCATCGTCGCCGAAGCTGCCCATGACGAGCCGGCGGTGATCGTCGCCGAGATCGACCCGGCGCAGTCAGTCGCTGCGCGCAAGAAGATACCGAATCTCAAGAACGCACGCGATTTTGCCGTAAACGCCGGTTCGGCGGAGGCAATGCCGCTCAGGGGTGCCGCCTCTTGATCCGCTTTTCCCTGATCTGCGAACACGAGCACGAATTCGAGGCCTGGTTCCGCAGCAACGACGATTTCGACACACAGAAGAGGCGCGGTTTCGTCGATTGCCCGGCCTGCGGCTCGCACAAGGTCGACAAGGCGCTGATGGCGCCTGCCGTCTCCACCGGGCGCAAGCGCGAAAGCATCGCGCTGGCCATGGGCGAGGCGCAGAAGCAGGCGCTGGCGCAGCTCAAGGCGATGGCGGAGAAGGTGCGCGAAAACGCCGATTATGTCGGCGACAAATTTGCCGAGGAAGCGCGCAAGATCCATTTCGGCGAAAGCGATCCGCGCGGCATCTATGGCGAGGCGACGCTAGACGAGGCCAAGAGCCTGGCCGAAGACGGCGTCGAGTTCATGCCTATTCCAAGCTTCCCCGACGACCGCAACTGAGGAAAGTCTTGCCCCATCCGGAGAAGACTGAAAAGCGGCGTAGTTCAGAGATAGTGATCCGTGTTTTCAGCTGGTTGGCTATAAAGTCGATCGACAAGAGAACGATCGATGGGTTGCCAATTTTCTATAATGGCGAGAGCGGTGGGAAAGATGCAGATAAGGTTGCCGCCGCGCTGCGATTGATTCAAGAATTTGACCCTGTTCGATATAGCCGCCTGGTCCGCGATCTCAAACGGATCTGGATTACAATCAATCCAGGTGCCGCTGCGCAATTTGTGAAATCGACTTCGACTTGCGAGCTTGATCGGCGATTTGTTCTAGGCGAGCACACGCCGACCGACCAGATCGCCAGCGCGATAGTGCATGAGGCGACGCATGCGCGTCTCCATCAGCGAGGCATTGGCTATGAGGAGGAATTGCGCCACCGGGTGGAGTGGGTTTGCATGAGACGTGAACTGGCTTTTGCGGCGAAACTGCCGGACGGGGCGAGTATTCGTCAATGGGTCGAAGCTCGACAAACGGAACCCTCGGATTTTTCCAATGTAGCGATGAATGGTCGGCAAATTGATAGCGCGCGTGATGCCTTGCTCCATCTCAATGCTCCAGGTTGGCTGGCAGACTTGATCGTCTTTTTCGCCCGGCGGCGATATCAGAGGCGTATCAGGCGACAAGAAGCTGAAGCGCATTTCGACAAGCGAAAATGATGCTCCGTTTCGCTTGTGGGGATTCGCTTCCGCCCAGAGCGGCGATGCCGCCGCCCCCTGCACAAGCGTCCGCAATTTCAGGCCGAGCAGCAAGGATGGGCCTCGCGGGTAATCGTTTCGCTGCTTCTTTCATGCCCACTGCCTGACGGGCTTGCTTCACTTGACGGACTTGCTTCCGCATAGGCTGCAAACTGGCGTTCAAGCGCCTTGACTGCACTGCTGCGCCAGCCCTCCGCCAGGGATTCCGACATGGGATCGGGGAAGATTTCCTCTTCGCCGTTCTCCACGCCGTTCAGGATTGCCCGCGCGACAGACTCCGGAGAAGCCTTCGCGATGTCCAGGCCCCGTGTCATGTCCGTGTCCACCGGGCCGGGAAGGACCCTGTGGACGCTGACACCCCGTCCGGCCAAAAGGGTGCGCAACGACTGCGACAGCGAGAACGAGGCCGCCTTCGAGACCGAGTAGGCCGGACTGAACGGCACGGCGGCAATCGAGGCCAGCGACAGAATGTTGACGATGGCTCCCCGCGACCGGGCCAGCAACGGCAGCAGAGCCTGGGTAACGTCGTACGAGCCGAAGAGGTTTACGGCGAGCTGTTGTTCGAGCACACGACGGTCGCTGAGGTCATCGAAGGGCGATACGCCGGCGTTGTTGATGAGGATATCGAGAGCATCGATCTTCTCGACCGCCTCCCGGATATGCGCAGCGTTGGTCACATCCATGGTCAGGGACGTCACACGCCGATCCGGATGAGCCATCGGTTGGCGGCTTGCGGCGAAGACGCGCTTTACGCCTCTGCTCAGGGCTTCCTCGACCAGTGCCCGACCGATGCCCCGATTGGCTCCAGTCACCAGGATGGTTGTACCTTCGATCTTCATTGCGTCTCTCCTAATGCTTATCGTTGTGTTCGAGCCCAGTGCACAGTCTAGCCGCGACTCAAGGTTGGCGCGCCGCAACTCAGGTTGGCTACAGTCGCCGTTGTCGATACGACTGGTTGGTGAGATGGACTTAGCGCCGGATGTCGAAGCCATGGGAGTGACAAGTGTGACGGGATTCCGATGGACTCGCTGATCACGGCCGCGGCGCATGCGCTTGCGGCGGGCGATCCGCTCGGCGCCTTGAAGCGGGTTGCGCTGCGCGACGATGCGCCGGCACTGGCGTTGCGCGGTATCGCGATGGCGCAGCTTGGCGACCTGGTTCGGGCGAACGTTCTTCTCAAGAGGGCGGCGCGCGCATTCAGCCCGAGGGAGGCTGTGGCCCGCGCGCGGTGTATCGTCGCCGAGGCCGAGATCGCGCTCGTCTCGCGCGACCTTGCCTGGCCGGCCAAGGCACTCGACGCCGCACGGGCGACGCTTGAAAAGCATGGCGACCGCGTCAACGCCGCGCATGCGCGCAACCTCGACGTTCGGCGCCTGCTGCTGATCGGCCATCTCGACGAAGCCGAGCGCAGGCTGGACGGCTTCGATCCCTCGCTGCTGCCGCCGGCATCGCGGGCCGCCCACGAGCTGGCTGTCGCCGGCATCGCCATCCGCCGCTTGCGGACCGGCCCTGCGCGCGCCCCGCGTGGCCTGGCGGCGCGGGCGGCGCGCGCGTCCGGCATCCCCGCGCTGATCGCGGAGGTGGAGAGCGCATCGCTGGTGCTGGACACGCCGGCCGCACGCCTTGTCGCGCGTGGCGGGGAACGGCCCCTCCTGCTCGATGAAGTCGAAGCGCTCCTGGCGTCGGGGGCGCTCGTGGTGGATGCATGCCGCAATGTCGTGAGGGTCGCAGATACGGTCGTCTCGCTGGCGACCCGCCCGGTGCTGTTCGCGCTGGCCCGCGCGCTGGCCGAAGCCTGGCCGGGGGACGTGGCAAGAGCGACGCTCATTGCGCGCGCTTTCCGCGGAAAGGACGCGGACGAATCACATCGCGCACGGTTACGGGTCGAAGTCGGGCGGCTTCGCGCGGAGCTTCGGAGTTTGGCGGATGTGAGCGCGACGAAGCGGGGCTTTGCGCTGGCCCCGCGCCGCGCAGGTGAGGTCGTCGTGCTGGCGCCGCCCGTCGAAGAAGAGCATGCCGCCGTGCTCGCCTTCCTCGCCGACGGCGAGTCTTGGTCGAGTTCGGCCCTGTCGATTGCGCTTGGAGCCAGTTCGCGTACCGTGCAGCGAGCGCTCGAGCAGCTCGCCCAGGCCGGCAAGGTGCAGTCGTTCGGCCGCGGACGGGCGCGTCGCTGGATGACCCCGCCGCTGACGGGTTTCCCGACAATTTTGTTACTCCCCGGGCCACTGCCGGGCTACTAGGATGGAATCATGGAACGATCCGCAGCCGAAGTCCTTCGAGAGTATGGACCCTTTCCGGGTGTCGACCACGTGGACGGCGTTACCTTCGACGGTGAGCATGTCTGGTTTGCCTCAGGCGACAGATTGAACGCCTTCGATCCGGCAAGCGGCAAAGTGGTGCGCTCGATCGATGTCGCGGCACACGCCGGAACGGCCTTCGACGGCCAGCATCTCTATCAGATCGCCGAGGATCGTATCCAGAAGATCGATCCGAAGAATGGCCAGGTGCTGGCGACGATCCCGGCTCCTGGCAATGGCGGTGATTCCGGGCTCGCCTGGGCCGAAGGAACGCTCTGGGTCGGGCAGCATCGGGGCCGAAAGATTCATCAGGTCGATCCCGAGACAGGGGCAATCCTTCGCACCATCGTTTCCAACCGCGTCGTCACCGGGGTCAGCTGGGTCGACGGCGAGCTGTGGCATGGCACCTGGGAGGGGGAGGAGAGCGATGTCAGGCGGATCGATCCTGAAACGGGAAAGGTCCTTGAGAAGCTCGATATGCCGCCGGGAACAGGCGTGTCGGGGCTCGAATCCGATGGCGGCGACCAGTTTTTCTGCGGCGGCGGAAACAGCGGCAAGATCAGAGCTGTTCGCCGGCCCAAACGAGGCTCGGCGACCAGGATTTAAGCTTTCCACCCTCTCGGCCGGCCCTCTTGGCCGCCCTGGGTTAGCCTAGGCTCGCTATCAGTTTTTCGAGCAGGCGTGCGAGCATGATCTGCTCCGGGCGTGCTAACCCAGAAAGTATCTGGTGCTCGTTGGCGACGTGAGCGGTAACCGCCTCGTCAATCAACGCCAGACCCTTTTTAGTCAGTTGCACGACAATGCCGCGGCGATCGTCGGGGTGCGGCCCGCGCTTGATCAGACCGGATTTCTCGAGCCGATCGAGGCGGTTGGTCATCGCGCCCGACGTTACCATCGTCGCCTCGTAGAGAGCCGTCGGCGTCAGCGCGTATGGCGGCCCGGAACGACGCAGCGTCGCCAGCACATCGAATTCTCCGGATTGCAGCCCGTAACTTGCAAACAGCGGCGCCAGCCGCTCTCGTGCGATCAGCGAGGCGGCCTCGTTCAACCGTCCGAGCACGGCCATCGGCGAGACATCGAGATCCGGCCTTTCCTTTTTCCATTGCCCGATCGCTTTTGCTGCGCGATCCATGTCTCTCACCGTTATGTATCTTGACGTGAAGAATCTTTACCTTATCTTACCTCAGCTTGCGATATCGGCCAAGTGCCGCGAACGGGCGACGGACGGTGCGATGAAATTTCTCTGGGACTCGGCGCTTGGCCTTCTGGTTGTCACCGGTGGACTGCTCGGCCTGACGCTGCCGTTCGGCAAGATCGCGACGGCGGCCGGCGTGGCCGCCATGGTCTGGGCCTTCGTCATCTCGCTTGGTGCCGGCGGCGTGCTTTTGTGCGCATTGCTGCTCAACGGGAAGCGCATACGGCTTACGCCGCACCGGCTGCGCTATTTCTTCGTCACCGCGGCCGTCTCATATGCAATCCCCAATCTGCTGATGTTTTCAGCCATTCCGCATCTGGGCGCCGGCTACAGCGGCATCATGTTCACGCTGTCGCCGGTCGTCACGCTGGTGTTCTCGATGCTGCTCGGCGTCAGGCGCCCGACCATGCTGGGCATCGTCGGCATAGTCGTCGGTTTCGTCGGCGCAGTCATGGTGGCGGTGACGCGCGGCGAAGCGGGCCAGCCGGCCGAATTTTTCTGGGTTGCGATGGGCCTGCTCATCCCGGTCAGCCTCGCCGCCGGCAACATTTACCGCACCGTCGACTGGCCCGAAGGCACCGGCCCGATCGAGCTCGCCGTCGGCAGCCACCTGGCAGCAGCCTTGATGCTGTTTGCCGGCATTCTGGTCCTGCTTGGCGGCAATGCATTCGGCTCGCTCGGCGGCGTGCCGCTGGTCGCTGCGGCACAGGTGGCATCAGCCTCGGCGATGTTCGCCTTCTTCTTCCGCCTGCAAGCGGTCGGCGGCCCGGTCTATCTCAGCCAGATCGGCTACGTCGCGGCGGCGGTCGGGCTGTTTGCCGGGACCCTCTTCCTCGGCGAGCGCTATCAACTGCTGACCTGGGCCGGTGCCGTCATCATCACCGCCGGCGTGTTCATCACCACCAAGGCTCAAAGCCAGAGGCCATAGGGGCCAGAAGGCGTAAGCTTCAGACGGATGCCTTCTCCGCCAGCACCATGTAGTTGACGTCCATGTCCTTCGAGCGCTGCCAGCGGTCGGCGAGCGGGTTGTAGGTGACGCCGGTGCGGTCGACGACGGTCAGGCCGGCGCCGGCAAGCGCCTTTTCCAGTTCCTCGGGGCGCACCAGCTTGCCGAACTGGTGGGTGCCGCGTGGCAGCCAACGCAGCACATATTCGGCGCCGATGATGGCCAGGCCCAGGGCCTTCAGCGTGCGGTTGATGGTGGCGACGAACATGATGCCGCCGGGCTTGACCATCTCGCCGCATTTGGCCAGGAACAGATCGACATTGGCGACATGCTCGACCACTTCCATGTTGAGGATGACGTCGAATTTTTCGCCGGCATCGGCAAGGTCTTCCGCGGTCGTGGCGCGATAATCCACGCTCACGCCGACTTCCGCCGCATGCAGCTTGGCCACTTCGATGTTGGTGGCGGAGGCATCGGCGCCGACCACTTCGGCGCCAAGCCGCGCCATCGGCTCGCACAAAAGCCCGCCGCCGCAGCCGATGTCAAGGAAGCGCAGGCCTTCGAACGGCCGTGCCGCACGCGGATCGCGGCCGAAGCGGGCCGCCACCTGGTCGCGGATATAGGCAAGCCGGATCGGGTTGAACTTGTGCAACGGGCGGAACTTGCCGTTCGGGTTCCACCATTCGGCGGCAAGGGCGGAAAATCGTTCCACCTCTCCGGCATCGATCGTCGATCGTCGGGGCTCAGGCATGGCGTGGTCTCCTCGGACGCTAGGAAGTCGGGCGCGAGGCTGCGAATGTCAAGGCGCGAAATTCACCGCCGGCGGTGCGATGCGCGCGATGCCTTCCGGCGCCGCCTTTTGCCGGCTGCATTTGTGTCAGCAGGTGTCAGTTGATGGTGTGCCGGAAGGAAACGCCTAGGCTTTGGCGGACGAAGCAGAGACATCGGGTTCGGAGGAGTGCGCAATGATGCGAGCGGTTGCTTCCATTCTTTGGCGCGGGCTTGACCAGGAAGGCCACGACGCTTGCCTTCTGTCGGAAGCGAGTTCCGGGTGGAACCTCAGGGGACACGCGCTTTTCGTCCAGGACGGCGAGCCGTGCAACATCGCCTACGAGGCGGACTGCGACGCCGATTGGCATACACGATCGGCGCGCGCCGACGGCTTTCTCGGCACGCAAGAGCTGCATTACAGGATCGACCGGCTGACCGAGCGCCAATGGACGCTGAACGGCGAGCATCAAGCGGAAGTCGACGGTCTCATCGATGTCGATCTCGGCTTCACGCCCGCCACAAACCTTTTGGCGCTTCGCCGTTTTGCCCTCGATGTCGGTATGGCGACGCCCGCGCCGGCAGCCTATCTGACATTTCCCGAACTCAGGCTCGTTCGCCTCGAGCAAACCTATCAGCGCGTCGATGCTGCACATTACGCCTATGCCGCCCCGATGTTCGGCTACCACGAGACACTGGAGGTCTCGCCGCTCGGTTTCGTCCTCGACTATCCGCGCCTGTGGCAGGCCATCGTGCGGACGGGCTGAACCGCCCGCGTTGGGAGTGCAGCTGGCCGGTGTGGCTTAACGGCAAATTTACGATATTGGCGGTTTCTTGACGTTGGGTCAGTGTTTGGCATTTAGATTGCTGTCCGAGTAGGGGCAGCCGGGTGCGCATAAGAACCCAGATAGTCGCGACATTGTTCAGCGCCGTGGCCTTGATCGGCCTTGTCGGCGGCGTTGCGATCGTCTCGCAGATATCGCTGACCAAATCCGTGGCCCTGGCCGAGGCGACAAGCGTCGCACGGCAGTTGGCCGAAACTATTGCCTTCAGGGCATCGGACGCGCCGCGTTCATTATTCGAGAGACCCGATGCGCTCCGCGAATTCGTGACTTTGCAGCACGGCCGCTCGAAACGCGATCTCGTCATCGTAGACAAAAACAAGGTTATTTTCGCCGACGTTCCGGGAGAAGAGCAAAATATCGGCACGACGTTCGACTACGATCCCGGCAATGAAATCGCCCGGACGATTGACGACGGCGTGCCGCGCAACTTCGTCGAGGCCAGTGCCGACGTGGCCGATCCGATTGACCTGGTTGCGGTGCCGATCGAGGATGCACCCGGCAAGATCGTCGGCGCCGTCCTGTTCGAGTATACGCCGCTGCTGCGTGCCGCACAGCAGCGCACGAATGATATGCTGTGGCTTGTGGGCTTGTGTACCGCGGCAGCCGTGCTGATCGCGGCGGCCTCCGCCTTCCTGTTGTTGCGAGGCTTCAGTAAAGGCCTTGCTGGTCTCAACCGCGGCATCGAATCGCTGGCGCGCGGCGACGCCGGGGCCCGTATCGGCCGCACCTCCGATGACGAGTTCGGACAGTTGGCGCAAGGGTTCGACACTATGGCCTCCGAAATCGAAGCCTCGCGCGCTCAACTTGTCGATCAGAAGGCCTACATCGAAGACATCGTCCAGACCGTTGCCGAAGGCATCGCCGTCATCGACGGCAAGGGTCAGGTCGTGTCCGTCAATCCGGCGGCAGCCGAGATCATCGGGCGGCGCAGCGACAAGGTCGTGGGGCAGGACTGGCAGTCGGCCCTGGATATTAGGGGGCCGTCGGGAGACAAGCCCGCGTCGGGAGCATCTCCGGTCGAACTGGCCATGACCACCGGCCGCCGCCACCAGAATGAGGTGAGGCTGGCAAAACCGGATGGGACCTCCTTGCCCGTGGTCGTCAGCTGCAATCCGCTCAACCGCGCCGATGGCGGCATCGTGCTGACGCTCAGCGACATCAGCGACCTGCGCAGTGCCGAGCGGGCGGTGCACGATCGTGCCGAAGAACTGGCGAGGCTCAATCGTGAACTGAAAGAGACATCGGCGGCCACGACCCGCCTGGTCAAGCTCGGCGAACTGCTTCAGGCCTGCGTCACTTTTCGCGAGGCATTTTCCGTCGTCGGCTCCGCCATGCCTGATTTCTTCGGCGGATTGAGCGGAACCGTTCACCTGACCAGTGCGTCGCGCAACCTCGTGGAGGAGATGGCGCATTGGGGCACCATCCGGTCGAGCGTCGGCCAGTTCGGACCGGAAGATTGTTGGGCGCTGCGGCGCGGCCAGGAGCACGTCGCCGGTCCAGGCATGCTGACGCCGCGCTGCAACCACATCACCGAAAATGGCGGCCGCGGTTATGTCTGTATGCCTCTAGCAGCGCAGGGAGAGACACTTGGCATCCTGCATCTGTGCGAGCCGAATGCCGTTGACAAGCCGGAGTGGCTTGCCGAACGGCAGCAGATACTGCGTGGCGTCGTCGATACGCTGGCGTTGGCGCTTGCCAATCTGCGGCTGCGCGAGACGTTGCGGCAGCAGTCGATCCGGGATCCCAACACCGGGCTCTACAATCGCCGCTACCTTGAGGAGACCAGCAGCCGCGAGCTCAGGCGCCTGGAACGTGCCGAGCAGCCGCTGACGTTGATCATGCTCGACGTCGATCATTTCAAGCAGTTCAACGATACGTTCGGCCACGAAGCGGGGGATCTCGTCCTCAAGCAGGTGGCCGCCACGCTGGTCGACCATGTCAGGGAAAGCGACGTGGTTTCGCGCTACGGCGGCGAGGAATTTGCCTTGATGATGCCTGGAACGTCACTGGCCGATGGCGCCGATCGCGCCGAAGCTCTGCGAAAGGCGATCAAGCAGCTGCATGTCACGCACCGCGGCCGCACGCTCGGCACGATCACCGCGTCGTTCGGGGTCGCCGCCTTCCCGGAGCTCGGAGCCTCATGGGCGGAGATCGTCAATGCCGCGGATCGCGCTTTGTATCAGGCAAAGGCTGAGGGCCGTGACCGCGTCATCGCCGGAGCGGGTCTCGCCCGTGTCGAGCAGCAAAAGCCAAAACTCACCAAGAGCGTGGCTTGAAATCTGGTTGATGGACGGGGCAAGGCGACGGAATCCTCACCGCCTTGCGAAACCGCGATCATTTGGCTAAGGAGGCCGCGCATTGAGCGCCCGGCCACAGCTTGGCGCATTTTTCCGCTTTTCGGCCTCCGGTCCGGCATCCAGTCAAAGGCATTTCGCTTCTATGGCGCGCATCGTGATGAAATTCGGCGGAACCTCCGTCGCCGACATCGCCCGCATCCGCAATGTGGCGCGTCATGTCAAACGCGAGGTCGACGCCGGCCATGAGGTCGCCGTCGTGGTCTCGGCGATGGCCGGCAAGACCAACGAGCTCGTGCAATGGACGCGCGAGGCCTCGCCGATGCACGATGCGCGTGAATATGACGCCGTGGTCGCCTCCGGCGAGCAGGTCACTGCCGGCTTGCTGGCGATCGCGCTGCAGAATATCGGCGTGCATGCCCGCTCCTGGCAAGGCTGGCAGATCCCGATCAAGACCGACAACGCGCATGGCGCGGCGCGCATTCTCGACATCGACGGCGCGTTCTTGATCAAGCGCTTCGGCGAAGGCCAGGTGGCGGTGGTCGCCGGTTTCCAGGGCATCGGGCCGGACAATCGGATCGCGACGCTCGGCCGCGGCGGTTCCGATACCAGCGCTGTCGCCATCGCGGCAGCGGTCAAGGCCGACCGCTGCGATATCTACACCGATGTCGACGGGGTCTACACGACCGATCCGCGCATCGAGCCGAAGGCGCGGCGGCTGGCCAAGATTTCGTTCGAGGAAATGCTCGAAATGGCCTCGCTCGGCGCCAAGGTCCTGCAGGTGCGCTCGGTCGAGCTTGCCATGGTGCACAGGGTGCGTACTTTCGTGCGGTCGTCCTTCGACGATCCCGATGCACCCGGAATGGGGGATTTGCTCAATCCGCCGGGAACGCTTATTTGCGACGAGGAAGAGATCGTGGAACAGCAGGTCGTCACCGGAATTGCCTATGCCAAGGACGAGGCGCAGATTTCGCTGCGCCGTGTCGGCGACCGGCCGGGCGTCGCCGCCGGCATTTTCGGGCCGCTGGCCGAGGCCAACATCAATGTCGACATGATCGTCCAGAACATTTCCGAGGACGGCAAGTTCACCGACATGACCTTCACCGTGCCGTCCGGCGACGTCGACAAGGCGCTTGCCGTGCTCGAGCGGCTGAAGGCGACGATCGGCTACGATGTGGTGCAGTCGGAAGCCGGCATGTCGAAGGTCTCGGTCATCGGCATCGGCATGCGCAGCCATGCCGGCGTCGCCGCCACCGCCTTCAAGGCGCTGGCCGACCGCGCGATCAACATCCGCGCCATCACAACGTCCGAAATCAAGATTTCGATCCTCATCGATGGTCCCTATACGGAACTAGCAGTTCGCACTTTGCATTCCGTCTACGGTCTGGATAAGCAGTAGCAGGCTGCATCGGCCCGAAAATCGGCGGCAATTTTCGGAAAGGCCGGATCGAAAGCCTTGGAGCGGCCTTTATGCGTCCAATTGGACGCACGGCGCTCTAATTGAGTTGTTGCGTTTGTGCCGCTGTGCAGGGCAACCTGCACCGGTTGAAATGCTATTGGAGGAAGAAGCCGCGATGCGTGATTCGGCCAGTGGCCCGCGCGTTTTGCTGAAACGGCTCCGCGAGCTCATGCAAGAGCCGCTGGAGCCGCAGGAGCGGCTTGACCGAATCGTGCGCGATATCGCCTCCAACATGGTTGCCGAGGTCTGCTCGCTCTATGTGCTGCGCGCCGATTCGGTGCTCGAACTCTACGCCACCGAAGGCCTGAACCCGAACGCCGTCCACCTGGCGCAGCTCAGGCTGGGCCAAGGCCTGGTCGGCACGATCGCGGCCTCGGCGCGGCCGCTCAACCTCTCCAATGCACAGGAGCATCCTGCCTTCGCCTACCTGCCGGAGACAGGGGAAGAAATCTATAATTCCTTCCTCGGCGTGCCGGTGCTGCGGGCAGGGCGGACACTCGGCGTCCTGGTCGTGCAGAACAAGACCATGCGCCATTATCGCGACGACGAGGTCGAGGCGCTGGAAACAACGGCGATGGTGATCGCCGAGATGATCGCCACCGGTGATCTGGAGCGGCTGACAAGGCCCGGCCTCGAGCTCGATCTGCGCCGCCCGGTAAGCTTTACCGGCCTATCCTTCAACGAAGGCGTCGGTCTCGGCCATGTGGTGCTGCACGAGCCGCGCATCGTCGTCACCAATCTTTTCAACGAGGACAGCGAGGAAGAGGTCAGGCGGCTCGACGCGTCGCTCGGCTCGCTCAGGCTCTCCATCGACGACATGCTGGAGCGCCGCGACGTCGCCTTCGAGGGCGAGCATCGCCAGGTGCTCGAAGCCTATCGCATGTTCGCCAACGACCGCGGCTGGGTGCGCCGGCTCGAGGAGGCGATCCGCAACGGCCTGACCGCCGAAGCGGCGGTCGAAAAGGTGCAGAGCGACATGCGTGCCCGCATGCTGCACATGACCGATCCATATCTGCGCGAACGGATGAGCGATTTCGACGATCTCGCCAATCGGCTGCTGCGGCAGCTGATGGGGCGCGGACCGGAGGACGTCGCGGCCTCGCTGCCCAAGGACGCCATCATCGTCGCCCGCTCGATGGGTGCTGCGGAGCTGCTCGATTATCCCAGGGACAAGCTGCGCGGGCTGGTGCTGGAGGACGGCGCCGCGACCAGCCATGTCGTCATCGTGGCGCGGGCCATGGGCATACCGGTCGCCGGCCAGATGAAGGGCGCCGTTTCCATGGCGGAAAACGGCGATGCCATCATCGTCGACGGCGAGGAAGGCGCGATCCATCTGCGCCCGCAGCCCGACCTCGAGGCGGCCTATGCCGAGAAAGTGCGTTTCCGGGCGCGCCGGCAGGAGGTCTACCGCGAGCTGCGCAAGAAGCCGTCGGTGACCAAGGACGGTGTCCAGGTCGACCTTCTGATGAATGCCGGGCTGGCGGTCGACCTGCCGCAACTGGCCGAAGCGGGCGCGGCCGGCATCGGCCTGTTCCGCACCGAGCTGCAATTCATGGTCGCCTCGACCTTTCCGCGCGCGGAAGCCCAGGAGCGCTTGTACCGTGACGTGCTCGAGGCGGCGCGCGACAAGCCGGTGACGTTCCGCACCATCGATATTGGCGGCGACAAGGTGCTGCCCTATTTCAAGGGCTCGATCCAGGAGGAAAATCCGGCTCTCGGCTGGCGGGCCATCCGCCTGACGCTCGACCGGCCAGGATTGCTGCGCACCCAGATCCGCGCGCTGCTCAAGGCGTGCGGCGGACGCGAACTGAAACTGATGCTGCCAATGGTGACGGAACTCGGCGAGATCGCGCAGGCGCGCGAGATCATCGACCGCGAGGTCCGGCATTTGTCGCGCTTTGCCCATCATTTGCCGACCAGCCTCAAGGTGGGGGCGATGCTGGAGGTGCCGTCGCTGCTGTTCCAGCTCGACGAGTTGATGAAGGCGGTCGATTTCGTCTCGGTCGGCTCGAACGACCTGTTCCAGTTCGTCATGGCGGTGGACCGCGGCAACACCCAATTGTCCGACCGCTTCGACCCGCTGTCGACGCCGTTCCTGCGTGTTTTGAAGCAAATTGCCGATGCCGGGGCTCGCAACCAGACGCCGGTGACCTTGTGCGGCGAACTTGCCGGCAAGCCGATCTCGGCGATGGCGCTGATCGGCCTTGGCTACCGCTCGATCTCGATGTCGCCGGCATCGATCGGCCCGGTCAAGGCGATGCTGACGGAACTGCCGCTCAGCGAGTTGGAAGCGTTCTTCGACGACAATCTGATGGCGCCGGCGCATGGCCTGCCGATGCGGGCGCTGCTGCAAGCCTTTGCCGACGACCGCTCTATACCGCTATAGACTTCGCCATGATCAACCTGCCCCGCGACCGTATGGATCAAGTCGTCAAGCGTTTCGACATGCTCGAAGCGCAGATGTCGGCCGGGCCAGCGCCGGACGCCTATGTCAGGATGGCCTCCGAATATGCCGATATCCAGGAGATGGTGGCAAAGATCAGGGCGCTGCGCGCCGCCGAGCGCGAACAGGCCGATCTGGAGGCGATGCTCGCCGACAAGGGCACCGACGCCGAGATGCGGGCCTTGGCCGAGGCCGACCTGCCAGGGGTCAAGCATCACATCGAGGCGCTGCAGAAGGACATCCAAATCCTGCTGTTGCCCAAGGATGCCGCCGACGACAAGAACGCCATCCTCGAGATCCGCGCCGGCACCGGCGGCGACGAGGCGGCCCTTTTCGCCGGCGACCTGTTTCGCATGTACGAGCGCTATGCCGCGGCGCATGGCTGGCGTTTCGAGACGGTGTCGGCCAGCGAGGGTGAGGTCGGCGGCTACAAGGAAATCATCGCCACCGTTTCGGGCAAGGGCGTCTTTGCCCATCTGAAGTTCGAATCCGGCGTGCACCGGGTGCAGCGCGTGCCGACGACCGAAGCGGGCGGACGCATTCATACCTCGGCGGCGACGGTCGCGGTGCTGCCGGAAGCCGAAGAGGTCGACATCGACATCAGGGCCGATGACATCCGCATTGACACGATGCGCGCCTCGGGTTCCGGCGGCCAGCACGTCAACACCACCGATTCGGCCGTGCGCATCACCCATCTGCCGACCGGCATTATGGTGGTGCAGGCGGAAAAGTCGCAGCACCAGAACCGGGCGAAGGCCATGCAGATCCTGCGCGCCAGGCTCTACGACCTCGAGCGCAGCAAGGCGGACGAGGAACGTTCCGAATCGCGCAAGTCGCAGGTCGGCTCGGGCGACCGCTCGGAACGCATCCGCACCTATAATTTTCCGCAGGGTCGCGTCACCGATCATCGTATCAACCTGACGCTCTATAAGCTCGACCGGGTGATGATGGGCGAACTCGACGAGATCATCGACGCGCTGATCGCCGATCACCAGTCGAAGCTGCTCGCCGATATCGGCATCGATGGCTGACAGCCTGCCCGCCACGCTGGCGCCGCTGCTGCGGGAGGCGCGAAACCGGCTCACCGCAGCCGGGATCGCGGATCCGGCGCTCGATGCCAGGCTGATCGTCGAGCATTTTTCCGGCACCAGTCGCACGCAGGCCATCGCCGATCCCGGGCGCGCTGTCGATGCGGACGTGACGGCGGTAATCGAAGCCGCCTTGCGGCGGCGCATCGCCGGCGAACCGGTGTACCGCATCCTCGGTTATCGCGAATTCTACGGCTTGCGCCTGTCGCTTTCGCCGCAAACGCTGGAGCCGCGGCCGGATACCGAAACGCTGGTCGAGGCTATACTGCCCTTCGTCAAGGCAATGGCGGCAAGCGAGGGCGACTGCCGCATCCTCGATCTAGGGACCGGTACCGGTGCCATCGCGCTGGCGCTGCTCAGCGCCGTTCCGGCCGCGACCGCCACCGGCGTTGACATTTCGCAGGAGGCGCTGGCCACAGCCATGCGTAATGCCGGGGAATTGGGGCTCGCCGGCCGGTTCACGCCACTCAAATCCGACTGGTTTGAAAAAGTTTCTGGCCGGTACCATGTAATTGTCGCAAACCCTCCCTATATACCCTCAGACGACATTGGAAATCTGCAGGACGAGGTCCGCGGTTTCGATCCACGCCAGGCCCTCGATGGCGGCGTGGACGGTCTGAGCCCCTACAGGAAGATCGCCGCGGGAGCGGCAGCGTATTTGGAACTCCAAGGCAGAATTGCGGTCGAGATCGGCCATACGCAGCACCAACAGGTTACGGAGATATTCTCCGCGGCCGGGTACCGTTCGGTCGGGGTGTTTCGTGATCTCGGCGGAAACGACAGAGTTCTTGTGTTCGAACGGTGGAAGCCGTGATGCAGTGCGAAAAAAGCGCTTGGCAATACCGGGGAATGCGGCTAGGGTCGCGTTAACCGGATGAGACGAAGCAGGCAGTGCTCTTAGCGATTCGGTTTTCCTTGGAAATAGCTGCCTTCTTGCGCAAACGACGCCCAAGCTTCGTGCGGGAATCGTCCGGCAAGTGAAGTAACCGGAACAGGATGGCACGTGGCGCCAACGCAATTGATGCGGGCGAACGCCGGTGAAGGAACGAAACGGCTGGCCGCATGAGCGCCTCCGTTCGTGAAGAGTTTTTCGAAAATTTCAAAGTGAAGAGAGTCTAATGAGGCCACAACAGCAAAACAGGCGCATGCGCGGTCGCAACAACAGTGGCGGCGGCGGCAACAACAATAACAACAACAATCGTAAGGGGCCAAATCCCCTGACGCGTAACTATGAGAGCAACGGCCCGGACGTGAAGATCCGCGGATCGGCTCAGCAGATTGCCGAGAAGTACGCAACCCTTGCCCGTGACGCGCAAAGCTCCGGCGACCGGGTGATGGCGGAAAACTATCTCCAGCATGCAGAGCACTATAACCGCATCATCGCAGCCGCTCAGGCGCAGATGCCGATCCAGAACGCCCAGCAGAATCGCGACGATTTCGACGATGACGGCGACGAGGATCGCGACGAGTTCGACAATGCCGGCAACAACAATGCCAACGAGGCATCGGCTTCGGCCAATCACGGGGCCGGCCCGCAGCCGGTCATCGATGGCACGCCGGCCGAGCTGGCGCTGAACCAGGAAAACAGCCGCGACAATCGGGGCGGCCGCGACAACCGTGACGGCCGCGACAACAATGGCGGACGCCACCGCGACCGTCGCCCCAATGGCGGTTACGGCCAGAACGGCCAGCGCGGCGAGTATGGCGCGCGCGGCGAGCAGCAGGGTGGCCAACGCGTCGAACAGCCACGGCGCGACGAGACGCCGGCGCAGGCGGAGCCCGTGCCGGCCGCTGAGCCGGTCTTTGTGAGCGAGCCCGCACCGCAATTCGAAAACCTTTCGCCAGCGGGTCTCGCCGCCCAGGCCGAGCTCAACGAAGCCGCGGCCGAAAACAGCCCGGCACGCCGCCCCAGGCGTCCGCGCCGTCCGCGGCTCGATGTCGAACAGGCAAATGGCGGCAACGACAATGCCGTCCCTGACAGTGCCGAGACTGGCAAGGTCGATGCAGCGCCGGCTGAAGACGCAGGCGGTCAACCTATTATTGCCGACGTCGAGAATTGATCGAAGAAACGTTCAGGCGATCTTAGCGCATCGTTTACCCTAGGCGGCGGAGAGAAATCTCCGCCGTTTTTGTTTGCGCGCTCGGAATATTATGCGTTCGCCAGTGTCGAGTCTTGAGGGGCCATGGTTTGCGTCCCATATCTTGCGTGAACAGGATCCGGCTCGAACGGGCGGGTCCGTCACCGCAATCTGATCCGGTGCCGCGAAGCGGGCCGGTGACGGAAGGAGACAGGCATGAATCTTGAAAAATATTCCGAGCGCGTGCGCGGCTTTATCCAGTCCGCGCAAACCATGGCGCTTTCCCGCAGCCACCAGCAATTCACCCCCGAGCATATTCTCAAGGTCCTTGTCGATGACGACGAGGGCCTGGCTGCGTCGCTGATCGAGCGCGCCGGCGGCAATGTCCGTGACGTCAAGCTCGGCGTCGAAACGGCACTGGAAGCAATGCCCAAGGTCGAGGGCGGCAATGGCCAGCTCTATTTGGCGCAGCCGCTGGCAAAGGTGTTCTCGACCGCCGAGGAACTGGCCAAGAAGGCCGGTGACAGCTTCGTCACCGTCGAACGGCTTTTGCAGGCGCTGGCCATGGAAAAATCGGCCAAGACCGCCGACATCCTGTCCAAGGCCGGTGTCACGCCGCAGGCGCTGAACCAGGTCATCAACGACGTACGCAAAGGTCGCACCGCCGATTCGGCGAGCGCCGAGCAGGGCTACGACGCGCTGAAGAAATACGCGCGCGACCTGACGGCGGACGCCCGCGCGGGCAAGCTCGATCCGGTCATCGGCCGCGACGACGAAATCCGCCGCACCATCCAGGTGCTGTCGCGCCGCACCAAGAACAACCCAGTGCTGATCGGCGAACCCGGCGTCGGCAAGACGGCGATCGCCGAAGGGCTGGCGCTGCGCATCGTCAATGGCGATGTGCCGGAATCGCTCAAGGACAAGCAACTGATGGCGCTCGACATGGGGTCGCTGATCGCCGGCGCCAAGTACCGCGGCGAGTTCGAGGAGCGGCTGAAGGCGGTGCTTTCCGAAGTCACGTCTGCCGCCGGCGGCATCATTCTGTTCATCGACGAGATGCACACGCTTGTCGGTGCCGGCAAGGCGGATGGCGCCATGGACGCGTCGAACCTGCTGAAGCCGGCGCTCGCCCGCGGCGAACTGCATTGTGTCGGCGCAACCACGCTCGACGAATACCGCAAGCATGTCGAGAAGGATGCGGCCCTTGCCCGCCGCTTCCAGCCGGTCTTCGTCAATGAGCCGACGGTCGAAGACACTGTCTCGATCCTGCGCGGCCTGAAAGAGAAATACGAGCAGCACCACAAGGTGCGCATCTCGGATTCGGCACTGGTCGCGGCCGCTACACTGTCAAACCGCTACATCGCCGACCGCTTCTTGCCGGACAAGGCGATCGATCTCGTCGACGAGGCCGCCTCGCGGCTCCGCATGCAGGTCGATTCGAAGCCCGAGGCGCTGGACGAGATCGATCGCCGCATCATGCAGCTCAAGATCGAGCGCGAGGCGCTCAAGGTCGAGAAGGACGATGCCTCGAAGGACCGGCTCGCCCGGCTTGAGAAGGAACTCTCGAACCTCGAGGAGGAATCGACCGAGCTGACCTCGAAATGGCAGGCCGAGAAGCAGAAGCTCGGGCTTGCCGCCGACCTCAAGAAGCAGCTCGACGAGGCGCGCAACGAACTTGCCATTGCCCAGCGCAAGGGCGAATTCCAGCGCGCCGGCGAACTTGCTTACGGCAAGATCCCGGAACTCGAAAAACAGCTGAAGCAGGCTGAAGCCAGGGACGGCAAGGCCGGCATGGTCGAGGAAGTGGTCGGTCCCGATCACGTCGCCCATATCGTGTCGCGCTGGACGGGGATCCCGGTCGACAAGATGCTGGAAGGCGAGCGCGACAAGCTGTTGCGCATGGAAGACGAGGTCGGCAAGCGCGTCGTCGGCCAGGGCGAGGCGGTGCAGGCGGTGTCAAAAGCGGTGCGCCGTGCGCGCGCCGGCCTGCAGGACCCGAACCGGCCGCTCGGCTCGTTCATGTTCCTCGGGCCGACGGGCGTCGGCAAGACCGAACTGACGAAGGCGCTGGCCAGCTTCCTGTTCGACGACGAGAGCGCGATGGTGCGCATCGACATGTCGGAGTTCATGGAGAAGCATTCGGTCGCCCGGCTGATCGGCGCGCCTCCCGGCTATGTCGGCTACGAGGAAGGCGGCGCGCTGACCGAAGCGATACGGCGGCGGCCCTATCAGGTCGTGCTGTTCGACGAGATCGAGAAGGCGCATCCTGATGTCTTCAACGTGCTGCTGCAGGTGCTGGACGACGGCCGGCTGACCGATGGGCAGGGCCGCACGGTCGATTTCCGCAACACGCTGATCATCATGACATCGAACCTCGGCGGCGAATATCTGGTCAATCTCGGCGAGGACCAGGATGTCGACGTCGTGCGCGACGAGGTGATGAATGTCGTCAGGGCTTCGTTCCGGCCGGAATTCCTCAACCGCATCGACGAGGTGATCCTGTTCCACCGGCTGCGCCGCCAGGATATGGGCCAGATCGTCCAAATCCAGCTCAAGCGGCTGGAAAACCTGCTTGTTGACCGCAAGATATCGCTTTCGCTCGATCAGGAGGCGATCGACTGGCTGGCGGCCAAGGGTTACGACCCGGCCTATGGCGCGCGGCCGCTGAAGCGGGTGATGCAGAAGGAATTGCAGGACCCCCTGGCGGAAAAGATCCTGCTCGGCGAGATCCTCGACGGCTCAACTGTCAAGGTCACCGCCGGCTCCGACCGCTTGAACTTCCGCTCGAAGCCCGCGGTCGTGGCAACCGAGGCAGCCGCCTGAGCTCAAGCCAAAAGCCTGTTCCATCCCGATCGAATCGGGATGGAATTCCTATCTTCAATCTCGACCATGATCCTTTCCGAAAAACCGGCATACCCTTTTGTTACGCCGGCCTTCGGTTCATGGTCCAACATCACTGGCGGGGCGCAGATGACGCTGGACGACTATAACAGCTTCTGCGCCTCGCTGCCTTCGGCGACCCATGTCGTGCAGTGGGGCGGCGCGCATGTCTGGAAGGTCGGCGGCAAGGTCTTCGCGATCGGCGGCTGGGGTGAGGGCAAGGAGCCGTTCGTTACCTTCAAATGCTCCGACATCGCCTATGACGTGCTGAGGGAGCAGCCGGGCCTTCGGCCCGCGCCGTATCTTGCCTCACGCGGCATGAAATGGATCCAGCGCCAGACCGGCGAAAGCATGGATGATGGCGCGCTGAAGGATTATTTGCGCGAAAGCCACCGTCTTGTCGTGCTGAAGCTGACGAAGCAGGCGCGCAAGGAATTGGGACTCGCTGCCGGTTAATCGGTCAGAAATCCGCCATCTTCATGCCCGGTTCATATTGGAACCTTCGTTGGCAACTGATTTGCTGGCGAAGGGGTTCGCCTACCACATCGGCCCGAAATCGAGTTTTGATTTTCGCAAAGCACGATGCGGAGATTTAAAGCGTTAGAGCGTCCTTTGCGCGTCGAAAAAGACGCGCGGCGCTTTGAAGAGACAATGCCGGCGGCGGCAATTACGGACCGGAGAATTTGGCCATCATGTTGCGCACCATCTTCACCCTTTCAGCGCTTGCTGCCGGGCTGCTGGCGTCGAATGCGATGGCCTCGCCAATAGTGGATACCGCGCCACGGGTGGTTCGTGCCGCCAATGGCGGCGGCATTCTTGTCGCCCAGAACGGCAATCTCGATATCTACTACGATGCCAGGGGAAACCGCGTCATCGTCGATGCGGAGACCGGCAAGGTCATCGCCATCCAGCCGCCGCAGACCAGGCTCGACCGCCGCGCCTTGCGCCGCGAGCGCTTGCGCAACCTCGGACCGGTCGAGGACGACCCCTATTATCTCGACGACCCTGAGGACACGGCGCGGTTCCGCCGCAGGCAGATGGAAGACGAGGGCAGGGTCATCATACCGCCGGCTGACGAGTACGACCCCTATGGCGACAATTCGGTGGAAGCCTTCCCCGAAGCGCCACGGGATGACGGCTACGGCAACGGTTATCCGGAGGCAGCGCAGCCGGTAAAGCCGCGCACCATCGAGCGCCAGCCGCTCAACGAGGCCTCGATCGAGCCGGTCGAGCCGACGGTGCCGAACGAGCAGGCGGCCCTACCGCCAGACACAGCCCCGCCGCCAAGCACTGGCGGCAAGACGGCGGTCGACCCGTCGCTTGCGCTCGGCGCCCGCGAGGACGTGGCGGCACTGCAGGTGCTGCTCGACCGTGCCGGTGCATCGCCCGGCGTCATCGACGGACGCTTCGGCTCGAATGTCGACAAGGCGCTCGCCGCCTATAATGAGATCACCGGCAGCAATCTGAAATCGACCGACGCAATCGGCATCCAGGCGGCCCTGGCGCAATCCGGCGGCGATGCCTTCGCCTCCTATACGATCACGCCCGAGGATGCGGCCGGTCCCTATGTCGCTTCGATACCGGAGGACTACAGCCAAAAGGCCCAGCTCGATCGGATGGGCTACACGTCGGTACCCGAAGCGTTGGCCGAGCGCTTCCATATGGATGAAACCTATCTGAACAAGCTCAATCCGGACGCCAATTTCAATCGTCCGGGCACCATCATCAAGGTCGCCAATTTCGGCAGGCTGGTGGCGACGCCGGTGGCGCGCATCATCGCCGATAAGTCCAATAAGCAGGTCCGCGCCTATGATGCGGCGGGCAAGCTGGTCGCAGCCTATCCGGCGACTATCGGCTCGTCCGACACGCCGTCGCCGTCCGGCACGCATGCGGTGTCGCGTGTCGCATTGGACCCGAACTACACCTACAACCCGAACATCAATTTCAAGCAGGGCGAAAACGACAGGATCCTGACCATCCCGCCGGGGCCGAACGGCCCGGTCGGCTCGGTCTGGATTGCGCTGGACAAGCCGACCTACGGCATTCACGGCACGCCGGATCCGTCCAAGATCGGCAAGACCGAAAGCCATGGCTGCGTGCCGCTGACCAATTGGGACGCGCGCGAGCTTGCCAAGATCGTGACGCCCGGCGTTACGGTGGAGTTCGTCGAGTAGGGCATGTTGATATTCAGGTGATGCCGGCCTGCAAACGGCGGCTTCCTCCGCTTCCGGTGCTCACGTACTCAAAAGTACGCTCCGCTCCGGTTCTCGGAAGCCACCATTTTCGGCTCGGCCTGACCTGAATCTCAACACACCTAAAGCGGACAGGCGTCGCTCCATTCACCCGATGACCTTGCGCAGCAGTGGCGCGCGCGGCGCTGCGGCATAGATCAGCTGCACCACCAGGATGAAGCCGACGCTGAGCAACGGGCTGATCAGGCAGAGAGCAGCGCCGACGGCCCACAGGATCTGTGCCTTGACGATGCGCAGATAGACCGTTCGGGTGGTCTCCGCGTCGACACCTTCGGCCAGAAATCCGTTTTTGTCCGCGGAGCGCCAACTGGCGAGCAGCGTCAGTCCGAGCATCAAAAGATTGAACCAGTAGACGAGTACCGCAGTCCTGAATTCGAGGAAGTCGGCGAGAAGGTCGGTCGAGAACGGCAGCAAGGCGATGAAGCCGAGGAAGCAGAGGTTCAGCGTGGCAAGCCGCCGGTCGGATTTTGCAATCAGCCCGTGTTGCGCCTGCTGGCCGAACCAGAAGATGGTCAGCGTCAGGAAGCTGAGCGCATAGGTCAGGAAGCGCGGCGCCAGTGCTGTGATCGCTGTGATCAACTCGCGTTCGGAATGCACCGTTTCATGCGCCGGCACCCTGATCTCGAGAACGATCAGGGTGAGCGCGATGGCGAACACGCCGTCGGTGATGCCGACAACGCGCCCGCGTCCTTCCGCCGAGGGTTCGAGCGGCCGTTTCATGCGGTATTTCCCCCTTGTCTGTAGCGCTGCGAGAAGCTTAGCACGGCACTTGCCGTTTGCACCCTGAGCGGCGTGATCCTGCCTGTGTGGCCAGGTTGGACCTGGTTTCAACGAGAACAGTCTGCTGGCCGGTTGTCGCCGGCGCGCCGGCGATCTAGGTAAGGCGGCATGCACACGCCAACCAAAGTCGGTACCGGCGCCGTTCCCCTGACCGGCTCACTTCCCGCCGATACGTTCTGTCCACAGGCGCAGCGGCGGTTCGTGCTGATCGCCGCGATCCTGGCTTCTGCACTAGGCTTCATCGACGGGTCGGTCCTGGCCATTGCGACGCCGGCGATCCGCGTCGACCTCGGCGCCAGCCTCGCCGAGGCACAATGGATTTCCAATGCCTACGCATTGACACTCTCAGCCCTCATTCTCGTCGGCGGCGCCGCCGGCGATCGCTTCGGCCTGCGCCACTCCTTCGTCGCCGGCATCGTCCTGTTCATTGCCGCCTCGCTTGCCTGCGCGCTGGCGCCTGACCCGGCGGTGCTTATTGCGTTTCGGGCTATCCAGGGTGTCGGAGCGGCCATCACGGTGCCGGGCAGCCTGGCCATTATCGCCAAAGCCTATCCGAAAAAGGAACGCGGCCGGGCGATCGGCATCTGGGCCGCAGCATCAGCACTGACGACGGCGCTCGGCCCGGTGCTGGGCGGCTTCGTGCTGTCGGCGTTCGGCGACGGCATCTGGCGGGCGATCTTCGCCATCAATCTGCCGCTCGGCCTTATCTCGGTCTATCTTCTGCTGGCCAAGGTCCCTGCCGACGCGCCGGTGGAAAAGCGCAGCCTCGATCTCGGCGGCGCTGCACTCGCCATATTGGCGTTCGGAGCTCTCGCTTACGGTCTGACCTCGATCAGTGGCGACGGGGAGGGGCTGATGTCCGGCCCGAGTATTGCCGCCGGTGCGGTTTTGCTCGTCGTGTTCATCGTCTTCGAGCGCCGGCGGCGCGAGCCGATGATCGATCTGTCGTTGTTTCGGATCGGCGCGTTCGCGGGCGCCAATGTGGCGACCTTCTTCCTTTATTTTGCGCTGTCGGCCAATCTGTTCTATCTGCCGATGCTCATGATCGCCGGATGGGGGCTGAGCGCGGCCGAGGTCGGTTTCATCTTCTTGCCGCTTTCGGCATTGATCGCAGTGTTGTCCGGACCGGTCGGCCAGTGGTCCGACCGCATCGGGCCTCGCTTTCCGATCTCCAGCGGCAGTCTGGTTGTGGCTCTTGCCTTTGCCGGACTTGCCTTGCTGGCCTATTGGGGCATCCACAATTTCTGGATCGGGGTATTCCCGCTGATGGCATTGATGGGGCTCGGCATGGCGCTGGTGGTATCGCCGCTGTCGACGCGCGGGAAGGAGGGGGGGGGGGGGGAAGGGTAAGGGGGGGGGGGGGGGCTCCACAACACCCGCGGGCGCCAAGGCGGGGGGTGTGAGGGGGGGGGGGGGGGGGGGGGGGGGGGCGGGGG
>NZ_JAMYUA010000050.1:0-40512 GCF_040322715.1 Mesorhizobium sp. M0106
CATTGCCAGCGCGGCTGCAGCACTTGGCGGCAGGCAGCGCGACGACGAGGAAGCGATTTTCCTGACCAATCGTTGATCGGTGACTCCCTGAAATGCTCGATTTCGAGAAATCTCGACCCATCATCACCTCCCATGTGGGCAAAGTCTGTCACTGCACTAACGGCCATTTGAAACCTTGGGAAGAGAATGGGCCTGTCTCTGCCATCTTCCAAATGGAACCATCAAGTGGCAACGAGACCTCCCGTGCAGGGCGGCTTCAGGGCGACTAGTTTGGGTGGATGGCGAAACCTGCGCAACAAGCGAGGGCAGCGCCAACGCCCCGGCTGCGGTGTTCACGATGAATGCGGAAGCGCTCAACCGGATATTCCTCCGTGAGGTCACGGCAGCTCAGGCAATCAAGGAAGGAACCGTCCACGTCGCTGGCGACGCTGAAGCCCTGGCCCGGTTCCAGCAGATGTTTCCGCCGCCTGAACCGCTGACAGCGTGATAGCGGAATGCACGATGCTCCCGTCAGTTCTGTGAATGACTGTAATGGCGTCGACTCAAGCCGTAGCGCAAAAGGTCAGGTTTCGTGAAGTGCCGGGAAGTGTCGCGAAATGGCGCGTCCCGCTGGTTCAAACATCTCGGCCCTGAAAAGCTCGATCGGCGAGCGGCGTTGCTTTCAGAGGGAAATTCCTGCTGGAATTAAAGCCCTCCTCCCTGATCTTGACCCGGATCGCGTCGAAGATAACACGCATAGCAGCGCGCGCGTTGATACCCGGGTGAGGGGAGCTGTGCAAAGACGGGTTTTCGGGGCTTCACGCTATATCCTTCAACGTATCCAGCGGCCCTTTCAGAGCAGACCTGGGCTGGATCAACTCGGGCGCAATCAAGAAAATCTGCGGTGCCGCCGGGGGTTGATCGATCAGTTCGAACGCCTTCGCAATCATCGCCTCAAAATTCTGCCGCACCATGATTACGGGGAAGGGCAGGAAAGAGGCGAATGGGTCATAGTCGTAGCAACCGACGACAAGCTCGCTAAACATCTCCGCCGGCCGGCCCGCCATGAAACGCAGCAGACCCTCCATATTGATCGACGAATTGATTAACAATGCGCGCGGCAGCTTGCCATGGCGTTGGCAAAATGCCTCGAAGGCACGCAATGTTATGTCGGGCGAATAGCCGGAGGACTGTACTCCGTCATCAGGGTCGGCGCCCAACAGTGCCTTTTTGGTCGCATGGAAAGCGGCGATGCGTTCGCGGCTTGCGTGGTCGTTGCGGCCGCCAAACAGAAACAGCTCGTCCGGCCGCAGGGGGTCATCATTGCCGAACTGGCGGATGATTGCCTCCGTCAGCATCCGCGCGCCCTCATAATTGTCGCTGATCACCGAATGCGCCTTTGCTCCTGGTAGGTCGATGTTGACATGCCTCAGTCCCGCCGCCTCGCAGACCTCGTGCACGCCGTCCGGATCGGTGGCGCCGACAATGAAGAGCTGGTCGATTGAGTAGGAAATCAGCGTCTCCGCGGTCCGGCGTTCCTCTTCCGGGTCGCGGCTGGCACTGACCACGACCGGGCATTGACCGCGGCTGCGCACATGTCCCTCAAATGTCTGCGCCATGGAGGAGAAGTAGCGATTGTCGTGGATGGGCAGCATCAGGCCGACCAGGCCCGATCGCGACCGTCGCAAGCCTCGCGCCTGCAGATTGGTGGTGTACTGGTGGCGTTCGGCGAGGCTGAGAATTGTTTCCGCCGTACTTTCCTTGATGCGGCGCTTGCGCCAAGTGCCGTTCAGCACCGCGCTCACGGTCGACGGCGAACTGCCCGATAGCACGGACAGGTCATAGATCGTCGCCTTCTTCTTGACCTGCTGATGCATCTGGCCCTCCGGAGCGTCTGTTTAGAGCAATATCCCGCTGGTGCAATATCTCGCTTGACGAGCGCGTCTTGATGCACAATAGTTAATGCACCATCGATTGTGCAAGCACAAATCGATGGCGGAGGTGTGTTCCCGTTCGGAACGTTATGGGAGGAGTACAGATGAAAAAGTTCATGATCGCGGCGCTCGCCGCGACCCTTATGCTTGGCGGATCAATCGCTGCCATGGCACAGCAGGCCGGCAAAGTCGGCGTCGTCGTCAAGATTGGCGGCATTCCCTGGTTCAACGCAATGGAGGCGGGGATCAAGGAGCGCGGCCAGAAGCTCGGCGTCGACGCATTCATGGTTGGCCCGACCAGTGCCGATCCGGCACTGCAGGTTCGCGCCATCGAGGATCTGATCGCACAGGGCGTGAAGGTCATAGGGGTCGTGCCGAATGATGCGAAAGTGCTTGAACCTGTCCTGAAGAAGGCCAAGGACGCCGGCATCATCGTCATCACGCATGAATCGCCTGGCCAGAAGGGCGCCGACTGGGATTTCGAACTCGCGTCCGCGACCGGCTTCGGTGAGGCTCATGCCAAGCTCTTGGCGGATAAGATGGGCGGCAAAGGTGAATATGCAGTCTTCGTTGGTTCGCTGACGGTGCCGCTGCACAATGCCTGGGCCGATGCGGCAATCGCGTATCTGAAGAAGAACCATCCGGACATGAAGCTTGTCGGCGATCGTTATGGCGTCGCCGAGGATGTGGACAAGAGCCGCAGCACGGCACTTGACCTGATTTCCGCCAATCCCGGCTTGAAAGGCTTCCTTGCCTTCGGCAGCCAAGGCCCGATCGGAGCTGGCCGCGCAATCGAAGAGCGCCGGAAGGTGGGCCAGATATTCGTGCTCGGCCCATTCTCGCCGGGGCAGGGCCAGAAGCTCATCAAGAGCGACGCGATCTCCGGCGGCTTCATGTGGAATCCGAAGCAGGCGGGTGAGGTTTTCGTCACGCTGGCCGACCAGCTCATGAAGGGCAAAGAAGTCAAGGATGGCGATACGATCGAAGGGCTAGGGACAGTCAAGCCCGACTTCGAAAACCATAACATCATCGTCGATCAGCTGGTCCCGATCAACAAGGACACTGTCGACGGCCTTGCGGCGATGGGCCTGTAAAGCCTCGCAAGGCTGTGGCAGCCGGGCTGGCCTCGAGCCGGCCCGGCTGAGGATGTGTCAACGCGATTAGATCCAGGTTCAACTCGATGGCTGATCAGGCACCCGATGGCTCCGCGTCACGGCCGCTGCTATCGCTCCGAAATGTCAACATGACGTTTGGCGGCGTCAAGGCGCTGAAGAATGTCAGCTTCGAGGTTCTGCCGGGCGAGGTGCATTGCCTCGCCGGCGAGAACGGTTCAGGCAAGAGCACGCTGATCAAGGTCATCACTGGCGTGTACAAGCCCGAGGCCGGCGCCGAGATCGACTATGACGGCCAGAGCTACGCCCATATGTCACCGGTGACGGCGCAGGCCGGCGGAATTCAGGTCATCTGGCAGGACCTCGCCCTGTTCCCCGAGATGACCGTCGCCGAGAACATCGCGTTCCAGACTGTCATCGGCCGCTGGCCGCGACTGGTGAACTATGCCGAAATGCGGCGTGTCGCGACCAACGCCTTGGAACGTCTTGGTGTTACCCTCGATGTCGATCTCGCACTCCACAATTTTCCAATCGCACAGCGGCAGATCGTAGCTATAGCGCGCGCGCTCGTCGGCGAAGCGAAGCTTGTCTTCATGGACGAGCCGACGGCCTCGCTCACCCAATCTGAAACCGACTATCTGCTGGACATTGTGCGCAATCTGTCGGCGTCGGGCGTTGCCGTTGTGTTCGTCAGTCATCGCTTGGCGGAGGTTCTCGAAATCTCCAGCCGTGTGACGGTGCTGCGCGACGGCGCCTTGGTTGGCGTCTATCCGACCAAAGGTCTGACCCAATCGCGCATCACAGAGCTGATGACCGGCAAGACCTTCGACTATTCCGTCCTGCATCGCGATTTGAGCACGAGCCCGGTCGTGCTTGAGGTTAAAGGGCTGTCGCGGCCCGGTGAATTCGAGGATGTGTCATTGACGGTCCGGCGCGGCGAGACGCTCGGCGTCACCGGGCTGCTTGGGGCAGGGCGCACCGAGCTGGCGTTGACCTTGTTCGGCATGCGCAAGCCGAGGTCCGGCTCTGTTGTGCTGGATGGCAGGCCCGTTCGCTTCGGTTCCAACCGTGACGCGATCGCCGCCGGCGTCGCCTATCTTTCGGAAGACCGGCTGTCGCTCGGCCTCATTCAGCCCCAATCAATTGCCGACAATATGGTCATTGCCTCGCTGGACAAGGTTCTTTCGGGCGGTTTCATTTCGAGCGATCGCAAATGGTCCCTGGTCAGTAGCTGGATAAGGGATCTCGGCGTTAGGATCGGAATGCAGGAAGACGCGGTTTCGACCCTGTCGGGGGGAAATCAGCAACGTGTCGCCATTGCAAAATGGCTGGCGACTCAACCGAAACTGCTGATCCTCGACGGACCGACGGTCGGTGTTGATGTTGGCGCGCGTGCCGGCATATTCGATATCGTTTCCAAGCTGGCCGACAGCGGCCTGTCGATTATCCTGATCTCGGACGAGGTACCGGAAGTCTATTTCAACGCGGACCGTGTGCTGCACATGGCTCAGGGGCGCGTTGTCGGCGAATATGTCCCCGGCGCCACGTCCCTCCAGGCGATCGAAGAGGCGGTCTATGCGTAGGTTTGTCCGCTCTCATGCAACGGAGCTGGCTTTGCTCGCCGTCATCGCGGTCATCTGCGCCTTCCTGTCGTTTGCGACAGACCGGTTCTTCACCCTCGGTAATGCGTTTGACCTCCTGAACACAAGTTCGGTCAACATCATCTTCGCCGTCGGTCTGCTCGTCGTGCTGATTGCCGGCGGCATTGACATCTCCTTCGCGGTTGCTGCCTCCGTCGTACAATATCTGACGGCAATCGTCCTTGGCTGGATCGGCGGCGGGAATTGGATTGTCGGCCTCACCATCGCTGGCGCATTGGGCGTCGCGTTGGGCTGCATCAATGCTTTCCTGATCCACAGGTTCAGGATCATCTCGATCGTCGCCACGATTTCGACCTTCAACATTTTCTTCGGCTTGCTGATGTTCTTCACAGGCGGCGTTTCGATCTACAATCTGCCGGACTGGCTCACCAACCGCGTGGTGCTGTTCGAGCGCGAGATGGCTGACGGCACCTGGGCGGAGATAACCCTACCCGTGCTCATTATGGCCATATGCGTATTCGCTACCTGGGCGTTGATCACGCGCACGACCACTGGTCGCCAACTCTACGCTTTTGGCGACAATCCCGAAGGCGCGCGCCGCTTCGGCATCAATGTTGGTGCCATGCAGTTTATCGCCTTCGGCTGGCTTGGCCTGATGGCAGGCATCGCCGGTCTCGTCCAAGCGCACTACGCGCAGGAAGTCGTGCCTAACGCCCTGTATGGGCGCGAACTCGACGTCCTGGCAGCCGTAGTCCTTGGCGGTGCGCGGCTTGGCGGCGGCAAAGGCAGCGTGCTCGGCTGCATTCTTGGCGTTCTGTTGGTCTCGATCACCCAGAACGGACTTAATTTGATGGGCGTGTCGCCTTTCGCGTTCAAGATGATCGTCGGCACCATCATCCTGACCGCCATCACCCTGTCGAACACCAGCATCGAACGCCTGCTGCCGTTCCTGAAAAGCCGGCGGGTGCCTTCATGACGGCTGTGATTGAACGCGTCCGCAACTTGCTTGGCCCCGAACTGACAGGTCCGCTTGCTGCGTTCGTGGTGGTCATGATCGTGTTCGGCATTGCCGCACCGAACTTCCTTTCCCGGGCCACTTTTGGCTCCGTCGCCTACCAGCTGCCGGAGCTCGGCCTGCTCACACTCGCCATGCTGCTCCCGATCCTGACCGGCGGCCTGAACCTGGCCATCACCTTCACGGCCAACATCGCCGGGCTGACGCTCGCTTGGATCCTTCAAAGCCAGGGCGGCGTCGACGCGGGCATTGGTGCCTTTGTCCTTGGCGCGATCGTTGCCCTTGCGGTCGGAGCACTTAGTGGACTGATCATGGGGCTCGTTATCGCCAACACCAAGGCTCACCCGATCCTGGTCTCGCTGTCGATGATGATTTTCCTGCGCGGTCTCGGTGAGTTCCTGACGCATGGCGGCGACGTGTCCGGCTTTCCCAGCTTCCTGGCGCCGATCGGCTACGGTTCGATTCTCGGTATCCCGGTTCCGTTGCTCATTTTCATCACCTGTGTGCTGATCTGGCAGCTCCTGCTGACACGCATGAAGCTAGGCTTCAACACCTATATGATCGGCTCCAACATCGAGGCCACGCGCTACTCCGGCATTAATACGCGCAAGGTGCAGGTTCTGGTCTACACACTGTCCGGTGCGATGTGCGCGGTCGCCGGTATCATCATGCTGGCGCGCTTCAATTCGGTGCGTGTCGGCCACGGCGAGTCCTACCTGCTGATCACTGTGCTTGCCTGCTTTCTTGGCGGGGTCAATCCGTTCGGCGGCTTCGGTCGCGTGATCCCTGTCTTCGTCGCGCTCGTGGTGCTCCAGCTTCTGTCCTCGGGACTCAATCTGATGGGCGCCAACCAGCATCTGGCGACGGCGGTCTGGGGCATTTTGATGATCACCGTGATGATCCTGCGCTGGCTTGCTGGGCGCCTAAAGTTCCTAAACACAAACAAAGGGTGAGTTAGATGCATGGTTTTGGGGTCCACACCTCGATGTGGACGATGAACTGGGACCGGGCGGGCGCAGAGAAGGCGATCGCCGCTTCCGTCAAATACGGCATGGACTTTATCGAGATCGCGCTTCTGAACGCGCCGGCGGTCGATGCCGCGCATACGCGCGCCTTGCTCGAAAAGCACAATCTTCCAGCTGTTTGCTCGCTTGGCTTGCCGGAGCGGGCCTGGGCCTCGGTGCGGCCGGATGCCGCCATCGAACATCTCAAAGTGGCCATCGACAAGACTGCAGAGATGGGCGCTCTGGCGCTTTCCGGTGTAATTTTCGGTGGTATCGGTGAACGCACCGGCGTGCCACCCACCGACAAGGAATACGACAACATCGCGCATGTGCTGACCGTCGCCGCCAAGCACGCCAAGACGCGCGGCATAGAGCTCGGAATCGAGGCGGTGAACCGCTACGAGAACCACCTGATAAATACCGGCGCGCAGGCCGTCTGGATGCTCGAGAAAGTCGGCGCCGACAACATCTTTGTCCATCTCGACACCTATCACATGAACATCGAGGAGAAGGGGGCCGCCAATGGTATTCTGGCCGCTCGTGAGCACCTGAAATACATTCACTTGTCAGAGAGCGATCGCGGCACCCCGGGCACCGGCAACTGCCCCTGGGACGAGATCTACGCAACGCTCGCGGCGATCGGCTTCAAGGGCGGACTTGCCATGGAAAGCTTCATCAACATGCCGCCGGAAGTCTCCTATGGCCTCTCCGTCTGGCGGCCGGTCGCGAAGGACGAGGCCGAAGTGATGGGCAATGGCTTGCCTTTCCTGCGCAACAAGGCTCGCCAATACGGTCTGATCTGACCCAATGCATGACGGGCAGGAGGCGGACGGCGCGAATATCGCCGTCTTCGACGTTGGCAAAACCAGCTCTCGGCGATGACATTCGACGGCGTGCTCGCCGAGAGTCTTTCTGTCCGCAACGAGGTTCGGCCCGGTCCACCTTGGCGGGACCACGACCTCAAGGGCATTAGCGACTGGCTGTTCGGCTCGCTTGCCACTTTGTGCCGACAAGGAAATTCTCGATATTGGCTGCAATATGGGTGTTGTCGCCTATGAGATATCTAAGCTAAGACCGAGTTCGATCCATGGGATCGACATTGCCAAACCTCATATCGAGACTGCAAAGATGTTGTTGAGCGGCTCCCCGGTACATGCCCGGTTCGATCGCCTAAACCTTGGCAGCCGCCGCCTCGGCAATATCCTTCTGCCGAAGTACGATATCGTCCTGCTGCTGGCCGTCTACCAGCACATGCAGCGCAACATCGGCCCGGGCAAGGCGCGAAGGGTGCTTTCCAATATTGTGAGGCGCACCTCAAGCATTGTTGCCCGCGTTCCGCCTGGAACGGATGGCGAATTCATCGAAACGCTTGCCGATGAGGGCTGCACTCGGCATCTTCCCTCACCTCAACAGTCGTGCGTTCGTCTGAGTTCGTTTCTGCGAACGCGCCGTGGTCGATAACGACCAAAACGCAACGCCCAAATCACCTCCACTTGCCGTTGGGCACCCGCAACTGGAAACGATGGCGGGCGTTTCTGTGACTGAACGGGATATAAGACTACTGTGGCATCAAGCCTGGTTGAGGAAAAGCCCGACTGTCATGAAGCCAATGAACGAAGAGCATCTGGCGATCCTACGCAGGCACATGGTCGAGATGATTGCAATCCATACCGACCTTGCAAGCGAAGAACTCGGCAAGGCGGCGCTCGATGAGCGGGTGATGGCAGCGATGCGGCGAGTGCCGCGGCATCTCTTCGTTCCAGCCTCGGTTGCAGCTTATGCCTACCAGGACATGCCCCTGCCGATCGGCTTCGATAAAACCGTCTCGCAGCCGTTCATCGTCGCTCTCATGACCGATCTCCTTGCGCCGCAACCGCACGAGGCGGTGCTCGAGATCGGCACCGGCCTGGGCTATCAAACCGCAATTCTTGCGGAGCTCGCCGGGCAAGTTTGGAGCGTCGAAATCATCGAGGAATTCGCAATCCATGCGAAGGCTCTCCTGCAGGGCCTCGGCTTAGCCAATGTCGGCATTCGTGTCGGAGACGGGTCTCGTGGCTGGCCCGAGCACGCCCCATTCGACAAGATCCTGGTCACGGCGGCGGCTGAGCAGACCCCCCCGGCTTTACTGAAGCAACTCAAGCCGGGGGGACGCCTGGTTCTGCCTTTGGGATCTGAAGAAGCACAGTTTCTGACTGTCATCGACAAGGATGCGGCAGGGCAGCTCGGGACCCGGAAACTCATCCCGGTTCGGTTCAGCCGGCTCGAAACGGCCTAATGGAAGGTGCAGACAGCCGCGACGGGGGGGTCCCATCGCCACGCTCGGCCTTGTGCCCCGCAGCGCCGCCATCAACATCGGCCCGAGCGAAAAAACTCCCCAGCCCTAGCCTTGTCAGCTTGGCTATTGCTGGGGTTTCCGCATCATCGGCAATGTGCGGCATGATCCGCATCGAGATAAGCTCGCTATGACGAAGTCTAACGCGAGATACAAGGCAGTCGACCGTCGCTTCGCATGATCTCGACCCATCTCCAGCCTTCCGCCTTCACTGCCTTGGCAGCGCTTTCAAGCTTGGCTGCGACAAGGGCGTCCAGCTTCACGACATCGACGGCGAAACCGCCTTCCTTGTCATCGAACAGATCGCGCCTGACGCTCCCGCCTGCCGCCTCGTAGGCGTCCAGCCCACCCAGGAAATTTGACCCTCTTGTCGCTTGCCCGAACGCCCCGCCAGCAAGCGCGGAACGAATGTTTTGCGCGTAACGGTTCCACGCCGGCAGTTCATTCCACACCCGTTCCTGCGCCTCGTGATCGTCGCTGATCGTGAAGGCCGAAAGCTGCTCAAAGGTCATGTCCTCGTTGCGGTAGGCTTCCAAGAGGCGCGGCGACACGCGACCAAGGGCAAGGCAGCGGCGCACAATCGTTTCGGCCGCGCCGAACCGTGCGGCAATGTCGGGGACCGACTTGCCTTCGTCCGCCAGATCGCGGAACGCCTCGTACTGGTCGACCGAGTGCATGTCCTCGCGCAAGACGTTTTCGGCAAGACTGGTCGCCTTCGCGTCCCCTCCCGCTCGCTCCTTGCATTCAACGGGGAATCCTTCGCGATCTCTCCCTTCTCGGCCAGCAGATTGAGTGCTGCGCGGCGTCGCCCGCCAGCGCTCACGAAACAGCGGCCCTTCTTGTCGCCCTTCCTGACGACAAGGTTTTGCAGCAGCCTGTAGCCATCGGCCCTGTTGCTCGCTGCCAGCGCCGCGATACCCTCGGCGCTATAGGTTTTGCGGACGTTCTTCGGGTCTACGTCCAGCTTGTTCAATGAAATGGTTATGGTCTCGGTCATGATGCTTTCTCCTGATTTCCCTTTTTCCCGCGAAGCGAAATCCTGCCCGAAGGGGCAGGAGCCCCGCTCCTGCTCCCGAGCTCGTGCGGAACAGCGGCGGAGAGGGGGCAAGACGACAAATCGGACGGGGATCACCCGCCCGAAGGCGAAGCCGGGGGTCGGCGCCGATCCGCGTATGTGGATCCGCGTCGATCCTGCACAGAGCGCGGCCCTGGCCGCGCGGAGGAAGGACGGGGAGACCGATTTTCCCCTTGCAGGGGAGAGGGGGCAGAGCCGCCCTTTCCCCCCTCTTTTCACTACTAACCCTGACCCGGCTGGGCTGGAGTTGTGTGCGTCAAGTTCTGCAAAATGGCGTGGCATTGCGGTGACGTCGGCGTGTCCGCCGCGCAGCCCCCGTGTTTAGCGGAGCGGCGGACACATGACGGTGCTCAGGCGGCCAAGGCCCTCAGGCTCTCCTTCTTGTGCTCGCGCAGATGATCCATGTTGAGGTAGCGGGTCGCCTCGAGCCAGTTCTCGTGGATCTCCACCGCCAATGCCCGAACCAGCCGCAGGCAGCTCCGCGGGTTGGAGAAGATGCGAACGACCAGGGTGCGCCGCTTGATCTCCTGGTTCAGCCGCTCCAGCATGTTCGTCGACTTCATGTGCTTGTGGTGAGCTAGCGGCAGCCGATAGAAGCTCAGCGTCTCCTCGATGTTATCTTCCACCCAGTTGACCAGCTTCGGGTATTTGGCCTGCCATTTGGCGATCCACTGCGCCAGGTCGCGTTTGACCTCGGCAAGGTCGCGCCGGTCGTAGAACCATCTGAGCTCCATCAGGCAATCGTCGTCGACCTTGCGCGGCACGTAGTCGAGCGCGTTTCTGAGGAAGTGCACGTAGCAGCGCTGCCAGACCGCTTCGGGCAGCACTTCGCGGATTGCCGCCCTGAGCCCCGGATGGTCGTCGGAGACGACGAACTCGACGCCGGCGAGCCCGCGATTCCTGAGCCCCGTCACGAACTCGCGCCAGCTCGAATGGCTCTCCCGGTTGGCCAGCTCCACGCCCAGAACCTGGCGCCGGCCCTCCCAATCCACGCCGATCGCCACCAGCACCGCCTGGCTGGCGATCACGCCCGCCTCGCGAGCCCGCTCGTAGCGCGCGTCCAAAATGAGATACGGATAGCTTTCCTCGAGCCGCCGCGTGAAGAACGCCTTGAGCGCCTCATCCAGCCGCATCGTCGCCTCGCTCACCGTCGAGGCCGAGAAAGAGTGGCCGCACAATTCCTCCGTCACCGCCTTCACCTTGCGGGTCGAGACGCCCTGCACGTACATCTCGACCAGCGCCGACACCAATGCCTTCTCCGAACGCTGGTAGCGCTCAAACAACTCCGTCGAGAACCGGCCAGCCCGATCCTGCGGAACGCGAAGCTCCAGCACCCCGACCCGCGTCACCAGCTTGCGCTCGTAATAGCCGGACCGGTAACTCGTCCGCTCCGCCGTCCGCTCGCCTTTCTCGGCCCCGATCGCCTCCGTCATCTCGGCTTCAAGAACCTCCTGCACGACACTCTGCAATGCCTGGCGAAAGCCGTCCTCATCCGACAACAGCAACGCTTTCAACTCGCCTCTGCTCAGTCTAACGTCTCGATTGGTCATGGCACTTCCCCTTCCACGGGAATCGGTGATCGCAACGTCACCACCGTGCCATGGCCGCTCGCCCCTCAGAGCAAGCCCCGTTCTCTCTCCAAAACTTTTTGCAGAACCTTCGGCACACTATCCCGGCTGGCGGCCGCCGCCCTGTGGAAGCAGGCGCGGCGCCGTCGGTCACGACGGCTGGTTGTCGTTGCCGGATTTGCCCTTGAACTCAACCGCACCCGACCAGGCTGCGCAACCCCGACCAGCTGCGCCTGGCCAGTGCTCTACCTCAGCCAAGTCGTGAGGGACCACGGCAGCAGCTAGCGCCGGTGGCGGGAAAAGTCATGCTCTCCTAAAGGGAGAGACGAGCGCCTTTGTCGGAATGTCGCAGTGGGGTGGAAACCGGAAGTTCGACGCGAACCCAACAGAGAGCTTGCCGGCTGTTCACGGCTGCTCTACGCGCTCAGTCCTCAGACAAGCCGGCCAGAGAACTGTCCTTCCAGAAGCGAAGGGGTCAAGGGAACGTCGCCTCGCCGGGCATTGCAACCGCGACGATCACTCCGGCACGCCGGAGATGCCCAGCGCCTCGACGTAACGCTCGGCGAACACCTCGTCCAGCCACGGGTTGATCTGTCTCTGCAGGGTGAGCGTGTAGGTCGGGAACGCCTTCATAAGCCGCCGCGCCGCCGCCTGCGCTTCGTCCAGCCGGTTGAGTTTGATCAGCGCCATGATCACCACCCGGTGCGAGGAGCCGTAGTTAGGCATCTCGTGCAGCGCACGTTCTCCCCATGCCAGCGCTTCCTCGTAGCGCTCGAGCATCAGGTAGCTCATCCCGATGCCGGAGAGCGCGATGCCCTTTTCGGGGTCGACCGGGCTCAGCCGCATTGCCCTGTGAAAGTGCTCGATGGCGACGAGCGGGCGGCTGGAATGTGCGTTCACCCAGCCGCTGCCCGTATGGCCCTGCGCCGAATTGGGGTTGAGCATCAGGGATCGCTCGATCGCGCCCAGCGCCACCTCGTAGTCCTTCGCGCTGTAGGCGAGCACCTGCGCGGCGAAGCGTAGGCTCGTGGGGTCGTCGCGCGCTTCCGCCAGTACCTCGCGCGCCATGCGCGCGGCGACTCGGGTATCGTCCGGCTCGTGCCAGCACTGGCTCACGGATAGGCTGCGGATATAGGCGCCGAGTGCCTTCGCCAGGATGAAGCCAGGGTCGATGCTGAGCGCCTCGTTGGTGAGCCGGCGCACGTCGGCAAAGCCTTCGCGCGTCATGCTGTAGAAGCGCGGCAGCGCGCGAAGGTAGAGGTCGTAGGCGCTGATGTACTCGGTCGGCTTCATGCGCGCCTGTTTGATCTCTTGCAGCCGGATGCTCGGTTCGACTGCGCCGACGACGCTCTCGGTCACTTTGTCCTGCAGGTCGAAGATGTCGCTCACGTCGCCCTCGAAGCGGTTGGTCCAGACATGATGCCCGCTGATCGCGTCCACCAACTGCCCACTGATGCGCACCCGCGATCCTGCTCTGCGGATGCTGCCTTCTAGCACGTAGCGGACGCCCAGCTCGCGCCCGACCTGGCGCAGGTCAACCGCCCGGCCCTTGTAGGTGAACGACGAGTTGCGGGCGATCACGAAGAAGGAGTTCACCCGGCTCAATCCCGTGATGATGTCCTCCACCAGCCCGTCGGCGAAGTATTCCTGGTCGGGATCGCCGCTCATGTTTGTGAAAGGCAGAACCGCGATCGAGGGTTTCTCGGGCAAGGGAGGCGGTGCAGCCACCGAGGCGCTGGCGTCGCTCTCGACGCGGTAGGCGCGCACAGGCCGCTCGATGTTCTTGAGGCGCAGGTTGCCGAGCGGCGTGAAGCCGCAGTCGAGCTTGCCCTGAAGGTGGTCGTACGCGGTGCCCGAGACGACCACGGTGCCGGGATCGGCGATGCTTTCGAGGCGGGCGGCGATGTTGACCCCGTCGCCGTAGAGGTCGCCGTCGTCCTCGCAGACCACGTCGCCGAGATTGACGCCGATGCGCAAGCGAATCCGCTCTTCCTCGGGCATCTCCGCCTCGTGTTCTGCCAGGGCCTGCTGGATCGCCATCGCCGAGGCCACCGCGTTGACGACGCTCGCGAACTCACACAACATGCCGTCGCCGGTGAGCTTGACGATCCGACCCCGGTGCTCAGAGACCAGCGGTTCGAGGAGGTCCTTGCGGTAGATCTTCAGCCGCTCGAGCGTGCCGCGCTCGTCCCGCTCCGTCAGGCGCGAATAGCCGACCACGTCGCAAGCCAGGATCGCTGCGAGGTGGCGCTGCGTGGCCATTGCACCACTCAGCCAAGCGCCTGCACGCGGGCCGCCCCGCGTCCATGTCCTGCCAACTTCCTGACTCCCCGTGTGCATGGTATCCATCTCTCCCAGTCGCCGCCCGTCGACGATTCAGAACGCAGCTCGACCTTGCCTTCACGAGATTTCGCTATCCCGCTTGCGAGGCGTGGAGCGTTCCAGTCGCCGCGCTAACAGCCAAGCGACGACACGCCCACGCAGCCTGTAGAGACGCTGACACGCCACTCCCAGAAGGCCGGAGATATTTCCTGCCCTGCGTAACCGGTTGATGCCACCGTGGCGTGCTTTTGTCACCGCGATGTAACAGCGAGATGCCCTACGAACTCGCGCATCGGGCATCACACCAGACGTTCGCGCTTAGAGGTGCTGAGGTTGGCAAGTGGCGCTATCGACTCCTTGCTGAAGGCGCCGCCCGAGTACCGAATCCTGCTGGAGGCGAAGGAATGACCCAAAGCGGACACCACTTTCGCGGCGCGCTTGAGACAGGTATCAATATCGCATGCTCGACATCGAAGCGGAAGCAGCAGCATTGGCAGGACTTTTCGGCACGGGCCAATCGGCGCCCGTTGTTGACTGCTACTCATCCATCCCTCGACATGCCCACCGCATACCAGATTGACTGTTCAATCTCGCGATCGACAGCAAGTTGCGGGGTTGCGACCTGGTCACGATCACCGTCGGAGACGTTGGATTGGACCCTCGACCTCTACAAAAGCACACGGAGCTTCTGGTCGGACTACGACGGCATTCCGAAGCGATCGCTTCGGCGAGAAGTCGTCGTTCTCAATCGGGCGACGGGGGATACATCGGCGAAGACGGCATAAGGGAGGATGGGCCAGACCGAGCCGACGGAATGGTCGTAGCCAAGGCCTTGGAGCGCATAGCGCCTGGCCGGGAGGCCGCCGCCAGCCAGATTTACGCGGCGCGTCGTTGAGCGAGGTGAAGACCCGAACGGGCTCGACGAGGGTCCACGGCGGTCACAATATTGTGGTGGTGATCGCAGTAGACGCGATCCGGCGAAGTTGGCCCAGCACAAAAACGATAACCGCCGGGTACTGACGGGTCTTCGCTCACCGGGAAGCGGCACTGATAGAGGCCTAGCTGAATGAGGGGGACATCTCTCGAAGTTAATCTGATATTTTCAGGCATGATGGTTTCCTAGTTCATGGCAATTGCCGGCTGACGGCCGCAGTGCGACCCGTCGGGGCGAGCTTGTCTCGTTTTGGAGGGCTATGGATCACCATATGGTGTTGGTAGCACCGTCAATGAAGCCCGACGTCCTGCTTCTGAAGCCAATAGTTTGCGACTTAAGGCCACACGCGCGAACGCATTGGCAATCTACCATCGTGTCCCCGAGGCACCCGCCCGCCGGGGTTTGTCGGCGGGGGGTGGCACTGGCTTGTGGGCCCCCTATGAGACGCGCTCTGCCGACACCCCTCGTTCACAGTCCGGACCACCTCATGCCGGGCCGCTCTAGCCGCCAAAACCCAATCACTCTGAACGACCGAGTTCGACCCTTTGCCGTCATCCAGTTGGGAGCGTCGCATGACGCGATCTGACCCTGAGGCGACCTTCGGCGGCCGATACGCCAATGTCGGCAGTACGACAAAGAACAGACGCTGGTCGGTAGCCCGCGCTGCATAATAGGGAGGGTAGGCGACAGCAGCAGCCTCGGCCGAGCGCGATTGTAGCGGATGTTACGCTATAAACAGAAAGCAGCTAACGCCCGATGTCGTCCGGCCCAGCCGCGGGATTCGACCATTCGCGTGAGAAGATCGCGGTCGATCCGGATAGGGAGTGCCCTCCGGTGTCACCACGCTCACGCTGTCATGGACGCCCACCACGCGCTGACGGTGCGATCCAGCCCAAAATTAAAGGGCCAGCGACTATCGTCGAAGCGAGAGGCAATCAACCAGGCGATCTACGAAACCGACTTCGACCTGCGGCTGCAAACGGTCAGCTGCTTGATCGAGACCTCCTCTAGAAACTCTGGAAATAAATTACCAGCGCGCATTCATATGTGATATGGTCAAACGTTGGCCAAGAAAAATTAACAAAACAAAGGAGGCCGCGATGAGAGATTATTTTTCATTTCAGCTATTCATGAGAATGTCGACCGTGTTGTTTATTGGAACCGCTATCTATGCAATGGTCTTTGGGACTACATGGTAACGTTTAGGCTCAACGCTTAGACTATCTCGCGACTACCCCTGACATTTGGCACTCCGCGCCGGAGCTACGAGGCGGCGCGCAAGCGCATCGCGAACCGCGTGGACCTGCCAGGCGATCGTTCAGGGAAGGATCCATCCCCATGGACTAAATCCGCGGCAGCTCTTGACCCCCTGAGCGGACGTTGATGCTGTCCAGATGCTGGGTGGAGAAGCCCAGCCTCGCCAAGCCCCAGCGCACTTCCGGCGCGCCCATGAACAATCTCCACAAAAGCCCTGTACGGTGGTTTTCTATCATAGCGATTATTGGCCCCTGATTGATCGCCAGATAGGTTCGGGAGTACCAGTTGCGACCTTCGCAAAACGCGTCGACAAAGCCGAACCGGCCCCATATGCGGATTAGAGGCTTGGTCAGGAAACCACGCAGTGCGCGCATCGCTTCGGCCGGGGCATAAGGGAAACTCGACAGGGCAGCGGACGGAGCGATTACGCCAAAGTCCCTGTCAGGTGCACTCGCGATGTATCCCCGCGGCCCATGGCTCGCGGTCAAACCCCAGCAGTCAGGGCTGTATCCCAAATGTTTATGGGGATTGCGAACGCAATGCCGATAATTGATCTGCGTATGACAGAGGTTCTGTTGCCAGTAGTCGGCATATCGGTCGCTTAGGCCTCGCGGATCGAGCCCGCAGAAGGAATAGTGCGAAAAGAAGAGCGGACCACCAGAATTCATTCCCAACGGCAGGGCGATCCCGTAATGGTCGCGCCCGTTTCGAAAGTCGGGTCCACCAGCAAAGCCTTCGTGATAGATGCCCGGATCAATGGAGTGGCGCGCTGATCCCGCCGCCAGCACGAAAGTGAGCAGGCATTCGTTCCAACCCCTGATCGGGCTGTCCATCGCCCAGCCGTGGTTGGGGCTCCAGTGCCACATGAGTTGCCGAGCCCCGCGCGTGAACCAGTTCCATTCGGCCTGTGACAATAGCTCGTCTACGCTCTGGCGAAGGCGCGCCTCCTCGGTTGCCATCCCGGCGAAATACTCGCGGGCGCAAATCAGGCCTTGAAACAGGAAAGTGGTTTCGACCAGATCAGCGCCGTCGTCCTTGCGACGGAATGGAATTGTCGCACCAGTGCGGCCGTTGATGAAATGAGGAAACACGCCCTGATAGCGCGGCGAGCTTTCCAGAAAATCCAGCATTCCCTGTAATCGGCTTAACGCCGCCGTGCGATCGATCCATCCGCGTTCAACCGCAACGATGATGGCCATGATGCCGAAGCCAGAGCCGCCGATCGCCACGAGATCGTTGGCCGGAGCACCGGTGGTCTTCTGTCGATCACGGGCAAGGCCGCTAATGGGATGTGCGCCTTCCCAGAAGTACCGGGCCGTATGCCGCTGCACGATGTCCAACAGCGCGTCATCGTCAAATTCGAGAACATTTGCCGGGAGGTCAGGGGCTTGGAGCGTGCTGGGAATCATCAAGCCGGTTCCCGAAATTGGCATACAGACCACCGGTCATTGTGCCATGTCAGGTCAAATGCCGCCATAGGTCCAACCGCCTCGCCCGCGCTTCGTTTGGCTAGTGCGGATGTTCCGCAGCGGCTGCGGTTATCTTGCCTCGCTATTGCTAGCCAGTTCGGGAGTGCGTCCAAGATTTAGCCGTCCTGTAACTTGCTAGCCGCAAACGGTTCATTCGGGGGGTCGAGAGACATCGAAAAGAGCAACGCCGAGCCCGCAGCGATCAAAGCCACGCATACGATTGCGTACATCGTTCGTTTCATGCCGGCCTAACCCCAATCCATCAATACACAACGCTTGGCCGCTGCATGTTCGAGAATGTGCCTCCCATGACAGCGAGATTGTTTTTGATCGGAATCGCAAAATCGGTGCCATCGCTGCACTTCCGCACCGATCGCCTAAGCAGCCTGGCGTGGGTGACGTTCCCGACCATCCCGCCGCTCATTCCATGGCAGGCACATCTCCGCTGACGAACAAGGTCGAAGGCTCGCCATACTCGCCGAGCGCCGGATTGGCTTCTCGCGACCAGGCGATGACGCCGGCATGCTTGGGTGCCAGCGCCTTCGCTGTCCGAATTGCACGCTCCTCGCTCTGCTGCTCGGCTGGGCCGAATACAACCTGAAGCACGCCGTCGTCATCAGGGTCGAACGCCATGACGACGACCAGCTTGGGCATCTTCTGCTTCGGAAGGATAGCGTCCGACATGTGTTGTTTCCTTGTGGGCCGCTCTCAACTTTAGATTTGGAGCGAGTGGAGTCCGAGATTTGGACGAAATCGACTTCAAAACGGCAGGGTTGTCGGCAGTTTATCCGAAGAACACGATGAGGATAATAACTAAAACCCATAATGTTGATCAGAAACCCGACCATCGCGGTTCGGTCCGACGACGTCAGATACTCTTTTATCGGGGCGCTCCAGCGAGCCGAGTGGCCTGCTGCGACTGCCTTGGTGGGGTTGTTTGAGGTCCCCGGATGCCAAAGGCACGGGATACTGGTTTTCTCATTCTGCTGCCCAGGTCGTTCGATCCGGCATCTCAGATTGCCAGTGGCGCATGCGATGTGTACTTCGAGAGAGCATCGCCAGTTGTTGTGGTCGAATATTTCGCTGAAAGGCACCGGGCGTTCTAGTGAGGTAGGCCCGATCGCTACATCGCGTGGACGCAATAAAACTGACATACGCCTATATTTGCCGGCCTGATAACTCGATCTCGAAGGTCATTGTCGCCTTCAAGATTGGTTGGCTGTGTTCGTCGCGAACCTCGATTGCAAGGCAGCAGCGGCGGTCGGGTGGTGCGATTTCTCTCACATAGTCCGCCAGGGCCGCGAAAGCCTTCGCACGAGCAGCATTGAGGCTTCCAGCAAGCCTTGTCCCCTCATCGTCGGGAAAGAGCCGGTCATTGTCGCGCACGTCGAAATAATACAGCGCCATGGCGACCGAACTACACTTAGGTCGGCCTGTTTCATGTCTTATTTTGTACGATGCCGCTCCAGCTCGCCTCAGATAAGCCGGTTGTCCTCGGCCGTCGAGCGAGCACGGCGACGGGTGCCGTCCGTATCCGCCTTCCGGTGCCGTTCCGCGGCCTCCTTGCGGATCTGCTCGAAGCGATTGTCTTCGACTTCCCTGCTCGTCGGCGTCGTGTCCGTCTTTTTCACAAAAGAGATCATTATCGTGTTCCTGGTTTGACGCGAAGACGTCCGAAGACGATTACATTTGCGTGGCTTAGGCTGCGAGTGCTGCAGCGCAGCCTTCGGCGGCGCGCCTGTCGGGAGACGTCTGACCAGGCATCGTCGCCCAGCCTCCTGCCTCCACGAACAGCCGCCGCTTGTAGCTGTCGGAGATTGCGTTCAATGCGGTGAGTTGCGCCGACTTATCCGGAGACGCATTGAACTTGTCGATGCAGATGACTGAGGCCAATTCGCTGCGCGCCGAGTCGCCGGCGGCCTTTGCCTGTGCTAGCGACGTGCCGCCCGTGACCCACCCGCCCCAGCTGAAGCCGACGATCATCGTTGCGACAGCCGTCGCAGCGCACGCCCAGACGAGCGCCGATTTGGATGGCTGATAGGCTTCCCAGCGCTGGGCGAGCGATTGCTTGGTATTGGTCTGCATGGCCATGTAAGTTCTCCTCCTTGAGTGTTGTTCTGGATTGCGCCCGGCCGCCAGCGGCCGGGCATTCAGCCGCTGCTTAGTGTCCCATTCCACCCATGCCGCCGCCATTGCCCGCAGCGGCTGCATCCTTCGGCGGAACATCCGCAATCATGGCTTCGGCGGTAATCAGAAGCGCGGCGATGGAGCCCGCGTCCTGCAGAGCGGTGCGGACAACCTTGGCGGGATCGATGATGCCGGCCTTGATCATGTCGACATAGGTTTCGGTCTGGGCATCAAATCCCTCGCTGGGGTTCTTGCCGCCGGCCAACTTGCCGACGACGACCGAACCTTCAAAGCCAGCGTTCTCGGCGATCTGCCGGATCGGTGCTTCGAGTGCTTTCAAGACAATCGAAATACCCGCCGTCACGTCGGCATTGGTTCCGGTAAGCCCGGCCAAGGTTGCCGTGGCACGAAGAAGCGCTACGCCGCCGCCTGCCACGATGCCCTCTTCCACAGCGGCGCGGGTGGCGTTCAGCGCATCATCGATGCGATCCTTCTTTTCCTTGACTTCGGTCTCGGTCGCGCCGCCGACGCGAATGACGGCAACACCGCCGGCAAGCTTCGCCAGCCGCTCCTGCAGCTTCTCCTTGTCGTAGTCCGAGGTGGTCTCCTCGATCTGCGCTTTGATCTGCTGGATGCGGCCGGCGATCGCCTGCTTTTCGCCGGAGCCGTCGATCACCGTCGTCGTGTCCTTTTCGATGACTACGCGCTTGGCTCGGCCGAGCATGTCGATGGTGACATTTTCGAGTTTGATGCCGAGATCTTCCGAGATCAGCTGTCCTTGCGTCAGAACGGCGATGTCTTCCAGCATAGCCTTGCGGCGGTCGCCGAAGCCTGGGGCTTTGACCGCCGCGACCTTCAGGCCGCCGCGCAGCTTGTTGACGACCAAGGTCGCCAGCGCTTCGCCTTCGACGTCCTCGGAGAGGATCAGCAGCGGCTTGCCGCTCTGCACCACGGCCTCGAGGATCGGCAGCATGGCCTGCAGATTGCCGAGTTTCTTCTCGTGCAGGAGTATGTACGGATCCTCCAGTTCCACGCGCATCTTCTCTGGGTTGGTAACGAAGTAGGGAGAGAGATAGCCGCGATCGAACTGCATGCCCTCGACCACCTCGAGTTCAGTCTCGGCCGTCTTGGCTTCCTCGACTGTGATTACACCTTCATTGCCAACCTTCTTCATCGCCTCGGCGATCATCGCACCGACGGACGCGTCGCCATTGGCGGCAATCGTGCCGACTTGGGCGATCTCCTCCGATGATTTCACCTTTTTGGACCGGGCCTGGATGTCCTTCACGACGGCGGCTACGGCAAGGTCGATGCCGCGCTTCAAATCCATCGGGTTCATGCCGGCGGCAACAAGCTTTGCACCTTCGCGAAGAATGGAGGCGGCAAGCACAGTTGCGGTCGTGGTGCGTCCCCGGCCAGGTCATTGGTCTTCGAGGCCACTTCGCGCACCATTTGCGCGCCCATATTCTCGAACTTGTCGGAAAGCTCGATCTCCTTGGCGACGGTGACGCCGTCCTTGGTGATGCGCGGCGGGCCATAGGCCTTGTCGATGATGACATTGCGGCCCTTGGGACCGAGCGTTACCTTGACGGCGTTGTTCAGGATTTCGACCCCGCGCAGCATGCGGTCACGAGCGTCGGTTGCGAATTTGATTTCCTTGGCAGACATGATTTTTCGTCCAGTTCAGTCTTGAAATGAGGAGAGCGGGAAAATCGCTCGGTCAGGCAGCTTTCTTGGCCGCTTTGGCCTTGTCGATGATGCCCATGATGTCGGTCTCCTTCATGATAAGGAGATCTTCGCCGTCGATCTTGACCTCGGTTCCCGACCATTTGCCGAACATGACGGCGTCGCCAGCCCTCACGTCGAGAGGGATCAGCTTGCCGCTTTCGTCGCGCGAGCCCGGACCGACGGCAATCACCTCGCCTTCCTGCGGCTTTTCCTTGGCATTGTCGGGAATGATGATCCCGCCCTTGGATTTGATATCGCCTTCGGCGCGTCGGATGACGACGCGGTCGTGAAGTGGCCGGAATTTCATTGGGATTCTTTCTGCGGCCGGCGCATAGGTGGGCCGCGCCTTTGTATTAGGCCCTTTGGCACTCGAATGATAGGAGTGCCAAAAATAAAACCTGATAGCCTGGAAACAGGAAAATATAAATTGGTGGCTGTCTAATTATTTCCGTGTAAAGGTAGTTGGCTTAGCCTCTCCTTTTGCCGTTACGCGAAAGTACCCAAATTTAAAAGTGCTCGCGCCTTGTTCGCAGCTCGATTGAGGAGCATATATAGAGTGCGTTGATTTTGGCCGATTGGCTTTCGCGGTGTCAGAGACCTAGACCCGCCATACACCCCGAATCTCGACAGTGAATGCATACCGCCGATCCGGCGCGCACTTCGCTCTGTTCGATCTGGATTGGACCCTGGCGCTGACCACGGATGTACTGGCAGCATCGGGGTCGTCCGGTTCGAGCGGGAATGATGCAGGAGGCGCATCCGCGTGCTCCTGCGGAGGCCTGCAATATGACCAGCCGCACCAGGCAAACTGTCGTTCACTTTTCATCGGATTTCCGCTTGCCGGGTTTTGACGCGCCGCAACCGGCGGGAGACTACCGCGTCGACCACGACGAGGAGCTGGTAGAGGGCACCTCCCGGCTTGCCTGGCGACGAGTCGGCGCTTTCATGCACCTGCCGGCGGTCGCCACGCAGGCTCCGACGCAGCAGATGGTGCCGATCAATCCAGCGGACCTGGAAGCCGCCCTCGCAAAGGACCTTGAACAATCATGATGGCACCATCCCGCCGTGCAACCCCGCGCGACGCTGCAAAACATCTTTTTTCGATTGGGCAGTGCGTCCGGCTGAAGGGCGGGTTCCAAACGTCGCCCAAGCTTGGGGATATATACCGGATCACCGCAACGCTACCTCCGCGCGACAACTCGTTTCAATACCGCCTTCGCAATGACGACGAGCGCCATGAACGGGTTGCGACCCAAGACCGCTTGGAGCCGCTAGGCCCGGATCAACCGGATGGCGCAACACTCATAAAAAGGACGTTCGGCAATGGCCAAGGGACAGAAACGCAGCAGCCGCGAGATCAGAAAGCCGAAACAGGTGAAAGCACCGCCGAAACCTGAAGGCGCATTCGGCGCGCAGAGTAAGCAGGCCGAGGCCAATGCCCCACGTGGCAAGGGCAAGAGCTGACAGCCATGGCGCTCGTTCGGAACGGGTCCGGTCAGTGATGAAGATCGTGATCGAATTCTACCGCACCCGAAACGCGGACGACGCTCATGCCGTCGTCGGCCGCGAAACGAAGGAAGCGGTGAATACCAGTGACGCGATCGAGATTGCGCGGCTGCTTTCGCAAACCCTCGACATGCCGCAGCGACCAGACGCCATGACGATCACCGACGCCAACGGCGCGACACTCTATTCTGGCGTCACTAACGCTGAAGCGGCCAATGACGAAAGGCAACAATCATGAACGGTCAAAACAATCAAACCGAGCTGCGACGCAATAGTGTCGCGATCGCCATCTGGGAAAATGAGGGCGGCGCACCGGGCAATGATTTCACGGACCATCAATACGGTCGTCGTATCGAAGCGGATAGGTCCTGGACGGTCTATCATGTCTTCACGGGCGTTACGGCGCGTGTCGGCAACGATGACTTGACTGGCCTAGACAGGTCACAGGCCACAAGCAGGATGATGTCTCTCAATATTCGCAACGCCGAATGCCGCAAACAGCCCATCAGCCTGCCGGCACTCGCCCGGGATGCGTCGGGCGAAGCGATGGGATGCCGGTCATGACACTGTCCTTTCCAAACCCGAGCCGCAGCTTCGATGATGAGCAGAACGTCGTCCGCTTCAGCGGCCATGACGGCATGTCCCAAGTGCGATTCCTGGTGGAGGCCGCTGCACTGGAGAAATCGGGCGCGGAGTTACGTGGGACAGCGCCATCGGAGGCGAAGTGCCTCGCCGCGTTCGATTCAATGCGCACGTCCATCTACGACGCAGCGCGCAAGGCTTATTCTCACCGACGTCGCGAATTCTATATTTTAACGGCCGCCGATTTCCGGTAGTCGGATCAGGAGCGAGTATCCTCATGCTGATCCGCTATGGCTATGAAATCACGCTGACCTGCCAGCAGCCGACCGCATTGGTATGTCTCCTGTCGGTCCACGAAGATCGTGCGGCCGACATCAGGGTTCCAGAAACGACATTCACCGCCCCCGACGTTCCGGTATCGACCTACCGCGATCTCTTCGGCAACCGATGTCGCCGGCTGGTCGCGCCGGCCGGCGACCTGACGATGTGGGGCGATGCGACGATCGAGGATGACGGCAAGTTGGACAGGGTGCTGCCCAACGCACGGGAACTCGCGGTGGCGGAATTGCCGGACGACTGTCTCGTCTACCTCATGGGCAGCCGCTATTGCGAAACCGACCGTCTCAGCCAGATTGCGTGGGACCTGTTCGGCACGATCCCGCCCGGGTGGGGTCGCGTGCAGGCGATCTGCGACTTCGTCCACAACCACATACGCTTCGACTACATGCAGGCCCGGTCGACCCGGACAGCTTTCGAGGCATTCAACGAACGCATCGGCGTCTGTCGCGACTTCGCGCATCTCGCGGTGACCTTTTGCCGCTGCCTTAACATCCCCGCCCGCTACATCAACGGTCATCTCGGTGACATCGGCGTCCCGGTCGTCGATCCGATGGACTTCAGCGCTTGGATAGAGGTATTCCTCGATGGCGAATGGCATACCTTCGATCCGCGCAACAACACGCCGCGGATCGGCAGGATAGTAGTCGCACGCGGCCGAGATGCGGCCGACATACCGCTCATCAATTCCTTCGGCCCGCACGTCCTGAAGGCGTTTCGAGTTTGGACCTATGAAGTGGTGCCGGATTTGCAATGACTCGAAGCGTCGTGGATGAGACCTGGGGATCGATATCAAGTGAGAGGATAACCTCACTCGATAGAACGATTTCGAAAAGGGGCTTGGCTGAGATTTCCTCCTCCCGAAAGCCGAAACCCATGACTGGTGACGGCCCCAAACCCGACTTTCCGCGCTTGTAGCGCGGAGGTCAGCAAATGGCGCCACTTGCTCGTTCCCATCGATGAGACGAATGGCAACGTTCCGACCCTTCTCTGCCCTTCGTTCGGAGGACTTCTAAGGCAAGCACTGACCCGAGTCGGCCCTTTGACGCTCACCTCGGCCTTCAGAGCAGCTGAATCGCCCGCCGCCCGGGTAGCGCCAGGAGCTGCCATTCCCGGCGCTTCTCCAAACCTGAGCTTCGCGCTACGGCTTGAATCGACCCGATTGAGACGTAGGACGCTCCATCGCGATATAATCCGAGCCCATGCGCCAACGCAGTGTCGAAGAAAAAGGTTTTATGCGGTATTGCGCGAGCAAGCTGGACTGCGATGCGTGTTCGCTGACGCTGCGGTGTTGTCCGAAGGCGCCAGCGCGCAAAGAGGGTCGTTGGCTAGCGCGGAACGTCTGCCAACGAGCTTAGTGCCCGGCGGATAGAATCGCGCGAAAACGGCTTCTCGACAACTGGTCGACCGGCCCGTTCAAGGAAGCGCGCCGCAGCGCCGCCGAGCGTGTCGCCGGTAACGAAAACGAATCGCTCCGCTATGCCCGGGATTGCCTGACAGGCCCAATCGAACAAGGCGGGGCCGTCGATGTTCGGCATCCGCAGATCGCAAAAGATCACATCGAAAACAGCACTCATCAGCGCTGCCTTGGCGCCGGCGCCGTCCTCGACGATCCTGACGGCAAAACCTTCAGCCTCTAGTAGTTCTGCCATCGTTTCCCCAACCTCCCGCTCGTCATCGACCACAAGGGCGGTGCAACCGATGCCCGCGACCGAGTGCGCCGCAACACCTTCGACTGAATCTGACGAAGTGCAGGCCTCCACCGGCAACAGCAACCGGAAATGCGCGCCGTCCGCACGGTCAAGCAGGGCCAGCCGTCCATTGTGCGACTGCACCACGCTGAGCGAGAAAGCGAGCCCGATCCCGGTGCCCGCACCCTGAGCCTTGGTGGTAAAAAACGGATCGAAAACGCGATTCCGGATCTCGGCGGGCACACCGGGGCCATTGTCGGCGATCACGATCTGGAGGTCATTGCCTTCAAGCGACGTTTCGATCTCGATCCGCCGCGGTGCCGGTATCTCCTGCAGGGCGTGTTGCGCGTTGACGATCAGGTTGTAGAACACCTGATGCATCTGGTCAGGGTCGACTTCCAGAGGCGGCAGGCCCTCGGCGAGCCGGCATTGCACCTCGATGCCTGCCGTGCGCAAACCGTAGCCGGCGATGTCGAGAACTGCGCGGATCAGATCGTTGACGTCGATACTGCGGCGCTCCGGCTGGCGTTGTCGCGCCATTGCCAGGAAGGTCTTCACGATGCGCGCGCAGCGCTCGGCGGCGAGTCTGATCTTGCCGGCCCGCTGTGCGTGGGCGGTTCCGCCTAGAAATTCTTCCAGCAACTGGGCCTGCGCGACGACGACCGCCAAGGGGTTGTTGAGTTCGTGCGAAACGCCGGCAAGCAGCGAACCAAGTGCGTTGAGGCGCTCGCTCTGAGCCAATGCCTCGCGCGACCGCGCCAGTTCGGCTTCAGCCGCCTTGGTTGCGGTGAGATCAAGAATGCTGCCGACGATCACCGGTCGGTCGTCCATCTCGATGTGGCGCCAACTCAGCGACACGGGAAACATGGAGCCGTCCAGACGCCGAAGTTGAGCCTCCACGCCGTCGGCGCGCGGCTGCTGACGTGACAGCGCTTTGAGGCGCCGATAGTCTTCCCGTGTGGCGAACCAGCGGTGCTGCCGCAAGCTGTCCTCGTCCTCCGGGCCTATGCCCATGATCTCGCGGAAGGCGGGATTGGCGTTAATCAGCTGCCTCGTTCGCGAGTCTATGAAAACGACCGGAACCGGATGATAGTGAGTGAGGTCTCGGAAGCGCCGCTCGCTTTGCTGCAGGCGCTCGGCTGCGCGCTTCTGCTCGGTTATGTCGATATCGAAGCCGCCGATGCGCGCCTGCTGCTGATCGGCTCCCAGAACGGGAAAGCGGACGACAAGGCTCCAGGCATAGTCGGCCGCGTTGCTTAGGAATTCCTCAATTGCAATCGCCTGTCCTGATTCCAGGACGCGGCGATCGTTTTCCGCGATCATCGCGGCTTCCTGGGGCCCGAAAATGTCGGCCGCGCTTAATCCGATTGCGCTCTCGGCCGGCCGGCCGAAGACCTTTCCCATTTCGGGATTGGCGATCAGATAGCGCCCGTCGGTATCCTTCAGGTACATGCCTACGGGAGCATGCTTCATGAACGCCGCCAATCGGGCTTCGCTGGCACGCAGAGCGGCGTCGGCAGCGTGGCGCTGCGACAGGTCGCGCAAGCTCGCCGTGAAGAAACGACGTTTGCCGCTCCGGGCTTCGGTGATCGTGAGTTCCACCGGAAACTCGGTGCCGTTCGCTCGCATGGCAGTCTGCTCTGTACGACGCCCGAGCAACCGCGGGACGCCACCCGCAAGATAGGCCGCAAGCCCGTCTGCGTGCGCCTTGCGCAGATGCGGCGGGACGATGAGCTCCGAGATCTGTCTGCCGACCGCTTCAGCGCGCGAATAGCCGAAGGTCTCCTCGGCCGCCGGATTGAATTCCACAACCAATCCGGCTTCGTCCGTGACGATCACGCAGTCGAGCGATGAGCGAACCACCGAAGCGAGGATCGCCTCTTGGAATGCGTTTCCGGCGTCGTCTTCTTGCAAGGGCGGGCACTCCGTGACGACCGGTCGGAACGCTGGCCGTCGGGCTGGCAAGGATGACGATTATCGTGAGTTCCGGCAAGATGCCTGAATCCGACCGCAGTACGGTGCGGGGGTGGGGAAACGCTTGCACCAGCAGGACAAGGAGCGCTAGTTGCCGACGTTTGGTTACACGCCGGAATGCAGACCTTCGGGAACGACGATGTAAGCGCCAGGACTTCAGGAGCCTTCCGAAAGTTGATCGCCTTCATTGCGCATTCGCGACAAAACGAAATGCACTGCCGATTCTCTCGACCGCGCCAAGGCCAGGATAGGCGAAATGGTAGCCAAGGAGCCGGAAGCGATCTGTCGCCGACCGGTCGACAAAGCGTTGGCGACTGGCGATAGCGGCTTGCTTGTCGGTGTCATTGCCGAAGCGCCAGGCCGGATGCTCGAACGAAACGATCTCGTTGGTAACGACGTCTCCGGTCACGACAAGCGTCTCAGATCCGGTAAGCGCATAGGAGAAATGTCCGGGAGTATGTCCCGGCGTGGCTATCGCATGAATACCCGGTAAGACTTCGTCCTTATCCTTCACGGTCATTACACGCTCGCGGATCGCGGAAAGATCCCGTTGCGAGCCTTGTGCGAACGGATGTAGCACTTCGAGCATGGAGGACGCGTAGTCCGGGGTCATCCAGAAGTCCCACTCCGCTGCGCCGATGTAGTAGGTGGCATTCGGAAAGCGCAGCTTGCCCGTGGAACCTAGCATGCCCCACAGATGATCTGGATGCGCGTGGGTGAGCAGCACCTTGGTGACGGCGGCAGGGTTGTGTCCTGCGGCCGAAAGTGCGGTTTCCAGTTGTCCCTCCGTTGGCTGGAATTTACCGCCCCGCCGATGTCGACGAGGATTAGGTCGTTCTCGCTTTGGATCAGCGGGAAGTTGCATTTTGCCTCTATGGTGCCGCCGCTGCCGCCCAACCGCTTCTCAATGTGTGCCCATTCAGCGAGGATGGCGTCTGGCGCGACGATTTCCGCCGGACGTCTTGGACGCCGCTGTTGTGGCCTTATATGTCGAGCGCCGGTCGCAGAGAAACCGCTGGGCAGACGAATTTGCGACAGTTCCATAAGATAGATTATGCAACTTTCGCCATTTACAATTTATTTTTTTTCAATTATTCAAAGTATTCATGGTAAAAATCGACCGTCTTACTCACGATAACCTACCGGAAATCTCTCAACTGTTACAGTAGGCACTCCCCCTATAAGCTTCAGTTAGACAGATCTATGCTACTTAGCACCACCTCACCGCCTGACACGACTCAACGGGAGACTCTGAACTCTTCCGCAACCCCGAAGGCCGGCGTTCCAGGTCGGACCATATCGGCCCATTTCGCGCAGCTTCTTCGGCAGATCGTTGCTGCGTCGCATAATTCCTAAAAGCTGCGACAGATCGGTCGTCCCCTGAAAGTCAGGGGGTTTTTGTGTCGCATGTCTTTGTCGCAAGTGATAATTGTCCTTGCGACATAACTTGCGAGGAAACCCGCCACGATGATGATTGGCTATGCCCGGGTCTCCACCCAGGGCCAGGACCTCGACCAGCAGCACGCGGCGCTTGGCGCGGCCGGCTGCATTCGCCTCTTTGAGGAAAAGGTTTCCGGGGCAAAGCGAGATCGGCCCGAGCTTGTGAAGCTCCTCGACCATTTGCGCCCCGGCGACGTGGTGACGGTCACCAGGCTAGACCGCCTCGCCCGATCGACGCGCGACCTTCTCGACATTGCCGAGCGGATCAGGGAGGCCGAGGCCGGCTTGCGATCTTTGGCCGAGCCATGGGCCGACACGACGACGCCGGCCGGCCGCATGGTGTTGACCGTGTTCGCCGGCGTTGCGGATTTCGAGCGATCCTTGATCGTGGAGCGCACCAGCGCCGGCAGGATCGCGGCCAGGGCACGTGGAGTGCGGTTCGGTCCTTCCCCTGCCCTATCGGCCGACCAGGTCACGCACGCCCGTCAGCTCATCGCCCAAGACAAGCCAGTGACTGAGATTGCACGGCTCCTGAAGGTGCATCGAGCAACCCTTTATCGGGCGCTAAACAGTGTGGAGGGATGTCCAGCCGCCTTTGTCGAGTGAATGAAGTACGGCGGGACTTCAGCATTGGTTTTATGATGATAGGTTTCCGACCTGCAAGAAAGGAGAGAAAATGTTCCGTTATCTAGCGCGCCGTTATGATCGCAAGCACGTTCTGAGATCATTAGAACGACAGAGGCGTATTCATGATAAGGCGGTTCCATTTTCTCAAGATGGTTCTGACGAACTGGTCTTCAATGAAATTTCCAAGGGCGAGGCGTTTTTCGCACCTATATTGCCAGCTGTTCCGTTAAGGGAAGAAGCGGATCGTGTTATATTCCAATCTGATATTTCAACTGAAGACCGGACGAACAATGCGTTCGAATGCGTTGTTGCCGACAGTGGATTGAAACAACATGCGATTGTTGTGTTTCATCATTGGTATGCTCGGAGTCGGTATCCGGCATTTTCAAAATACTTCGCTCGAAAGGGCATAACGGTTATTGAAGCTACACTTCCGTATCATTTTGGGCGGGCTTCGAATGACTATTCTGAGGAGAAACTTTTCAACGCGAATTTAGGGCGCACCGTCCAGTCGATGAGACAGGCTGTCTTAGATGGCCGTAAGATTGTTCGTTGGCTTTATGATCAGGGGTATCAGAAAATCTCGGTTGTGGGGATGTGTTTGGGTGGCACGATTGCGGGTCTCGTTGCTGCCCAAGAGCAGAAGGTTGATAAGGCGGTTCTCATGGTATCGCCGGGAAGCCCAGCTGATCTCGTCTGGACTGCGGAGACCATGACGGCCTTACGTGGTCGTATTGAACCGTCCATGTCACTGGAAGGGCTAAGAACCGCTTGGGGTCTCATCGATCTAGAGAAGCATCTTTTCGGCCTTACACGTCCTCGTCTGGATTTGATGTTCTTGCTCGGTAAGGACGATACGGTTGCGCGCCCAGAAGGCTCTGAGCGTCTCATTAAGTTGCTGGCGAAGTGCAATCTTCCGCCTGAGGTCGTGCGGCTGAATTGTGGGCACTCATCAATTGGAATGTTCCCCTACAATTTGATCGCGGCTCGGAAGGTTCTTCGTTTTTTGAAAGAAACCCCGACCCTGTCAGAGCTTTGGGAGGTCCGGGGGTTTCGCTACGACTTTAGCGAGGTTTGAGCTATTTGATGTCTCCGCGCCGGATCGGGGCGAGGGCGCGTCGGATGCGGTTCGGTCTCTCCCCTGCCCTATCGGCCGACGAGCTCGCCCATGCGCGACGGCTCATCAACGACGATATTGAGCGCGGTCGAGGTCGCCCGGCTCCTGAAGGAGCATCGCGCGACCCTCTACAGGGGCACCAGTACCTCTGCACAGAGGTTTGGTTGGGTAGGCCCGAAGTGACGGCAGTTGATTTGGCTCGATGATCAGTTTGATGCTGTGGGCGACACCTGGCTGCCTGCGGATCAGGCCGGTACCTGTCCTCTCGGCGCGCTCACGCTTCGCAATGGCTAGCGGGCCGATTGCAGCGTCCGCAGATGGGGGGCATCAAGGCTCCGCGCTGAATGAAAACGACAGCCGGCCCCCGCGCCGCTTTCATAGCAGCCCTTTTCCCTACTGCTTCAGCCGTGTCGACTTGGATTCTCGCGCTGAAAGACGCTCAGTTTCGGCCTGTCGCCTGGACGCGACTTCACCAGATCGGACTGCAGAATAGAGAGCCGCGGCCTCACCCAACCTGCCCTGCTCGGATTTCGGTGCGGACGGATGTTCAAACGGTTTGCCCGATGCTGTCGCACGAGCGATTTCGCGAGCGCCGTCTTCACCGAAACGGGCTTCAATCGATTTCCTGAATGTGGCGATCTCCCGACTGACCTCCTGATCGGCTGACACCGCCTTGAAGGCTTCGGCTCGCTCGCGATCATCCTTGGCCATTGCAATTTTTCCGAGCGCGGCTTTCGCCCGATCCGAAACATCCCTTACCTCCACCGCGTCAGCCTTGAGCTGCTTTTCGACCTCGGTGCGATAGTATTGCTCGGCCCGGTTCTCGAACTCGGCAGTCCGGACAATGTTCGGACCGATCGCTGCGGTTGCTCTAAGAGCTGCTTCCCGCTCCTCACGAGCCTTAGCGCCGGCGAAGAACCCTTCCCTGCCCCGCAGTTCGCCAAGCAGTGCTGCATCAACCGATATCCGTTGTGCAGCACTTGTCGGGCCGTCTCGCGCAATGATTTCGTCGAGACGCCGCGCCGCGGATTTCGGATCACGGTAGGCGGTCTGCAGATAGATTGAGCGAGCCTCGCGCTCGCGCTGTACATCCGCATCGCGACTGACAGCAGCGGCGATGCTTTCTTCGTCGATCGATCGCCCAAAGCTGTCGCGGCGCACGCCACCAGCAGCCACATCCTGGAATGCAGCTATCAGCACCCTGAGGTCCGCTGGCCGGTCGGGGGTGGTGCTGGGCGACCCCTCTTCATTTCTGGCACCTGGAACGGCCTGCCGATTTTCGGTTTTGCTCGCCACGACCCGATCATCAGCTGGCCCGCGGCGATAGCTGCCTCCTGCCTTTTTTGACTTCTGCGCCACGACGGGCTCAGGCGTCGCGCCTCGATGCTCAGGCCGACGCTGGCTCTCCGCGTCCTTGGCAATCGCGCCGGACTGCATTTCCGGTGTGCGCGGATCTGCCTGACGCATGCCCGCGCGTGCCTCTTCGACAACTGAAGCCATCCGCTGCTCCTCTGGTTCCCGGTCATCCTGAGCTTGCCCAACATGCAACACTGTCCGAGCGTTCTCCGTCGCCCGTCCCTCGTCCAACTTCGCCCGTTGTTCCGCGCTGAGCTCGTCGCGTGTTGCATAAGCCACTGACGCCGCCTTGATCTCGTTGCGGCCGATCTGGCGGGCGAGCTGCCGCAAATCCCGCGCAGTCTGGGTCGCCACGAAGATTGTCGCGCTCTCACGCTGCCTCGTCAGCGCAACATAGCTCGAGGCGGCACGCCAGTGATGCGTGTGCATGAGATAGGTATGGTCGATCGTCTTGCCCTGGCCTTTGTAGATCGTGCCGGCATAGCCGTGCCGGAATCCAGAAAACTCCGATGCATACCATTCGACCTTCCGCCCTTCCCGGCCTGCCGCCGCATCGAGCACGACACCTATGCGGCCAAAGTTGCGGTCAATGCTGGTGATCACGCCGGCATTGCCGTTGTAGATGCCGGCGCCCTTCAGCGTATCCGTGAACTGCACCCGGTCGCCGACCGCGAACGCGGCCTCCCCGTGCTTGGTGGTAAACACAAAGTCCTCACCGAGCTCACCACGCTCGCGACGAACCGCGCGCAGATCCTTGTTCAGCGCGTCGACATCCTTGTTGGTATAGGCGAACACGAACCGCGATGCCGTCGGATTGGAGGCAGCAGCCTTGGCCCACCGTTCGACCAGTTTTTCTCGCAATTCGTCCTGCTTCGACGTCCACACCACCGATTTGTTTCGCGCGAAGGCCCGCAAGGCTTGCTCGAAGCGCCCGCCCGACAGATCGCGCGCCGCCTCTTTTTGCCAATCCACCTTCTGGCGTGTCACCTGCGTGATCTCGGCCGAGCCGTGTTCTTTCTTCAGTTCCGTGAACAGCCCGCCGCGCTCGATCGAGCCGAGTTGCCGGTCGTCGCCTGCCAGCACAACCTTGGCGCCCGACAGCCGCGCTTCGCGTAACACCTCGCCGGTCACCTTGGCGTCCGTCATCGCCGCCTCGTCGACAACAACCAGCGTGCGATGGTCCCACTGCACACGGCCATTCTTCAGCCGGAACAGTTCGGCATGAACGGTCGACGAGCGCGCAAAACCGTCCTCCTTCATCGTCTGCGCCACGGCGTTTGTCGGCGCCAGTCCGACAACCCGATAACCCGCCGCCTCATGCGCCTCGCGAATGGAGCCAAGGGCAAAACTCTTTCCGGTCCCGGCCCGGCCTTCGATTATCTTTAGCCCGCCGGACTCCGTCGCATGATCGAACGCGGCCAACTGATCCGCGCGCAGTTCCTGCACGGATACGAGCCGCTCGCGCGCCCTTGCCCCGACATCGCGATGTGACCCTCCGGCCACGCGCCGACCATCGGCAAGCGCCAAAATCTCCTGGTCGCGCACCGCCCGCGTTGTCCAGCGTCCTGCACTCTCGCCTGTCTCCCGGTCATGCAGCGCCAGCACATCGTCACGCCCGAGCACCTTGCCCTTCACATCCGCCCGTTCGCCCTCATCGCGAATGTGCCTTTTCAGATGCCGGTCGAGATCGTACTCGGAAAAGCTCGCCTGGTTGCGCGTCAGAACAGCGAGCACATGGTCCGGATCGCGCGCGGCTTCTTCATTGGCTCGCCTGATATGCTCGGCCCGCACATTGGCCTCCGCACCCGGCGTGCGCATGCGGATCGGGCCGATATGCTCCTGCGGCACCGCGCTCGTCGCATCGACGCGGATCGAAAGCCCCTGTTCGGCAAAATAGCGGTTCTGATGATCGCGCCACAATTGTCCCCAGGCCTCACCCTCAGCGACAATGGCCCGCCCCCCGCCCCGCTTGATGACGGGATCGAGATCGCGCGCTTTTTTTGCGGCAAACCCCTCCTCCCCAAGACGCCGCGTCGTGATCAACAAATGCGCATGGTAATTGGCCCGCTCGCCCTCGCTCTCCGCCCCATGCGGCGCATGGACATCGAGCTGCACCGCCAGCCCCTTCGAGACAAAATGTTCCTGCGCAAACGACCTTGCCAGCTCCACCCGGTCGTCATGGCCAAGCTCTTCATTGGCCGGCAGGGCCAGCACGAGCTCGCGCGCCAGCTGCGCGTCCTTGCGTTTTTCCATGGCCTCGGCCGCGTTCCACAGCGCATCGCTCGACCCCAGCTCTGACGGTGCGCCTTCCGGCAACAGCACCTCGTGATGCTCCGGCGCCTCGCGGTGCTTGAAGTAAAACACCTCGCCGGTGCGTTGCCCCTTGATCGCCTCGCGGCCGTTATAGGCGGCCGAGCGCACCGCACTGCCGCCGTCCGAGCGGGAGATGTAGCGGGCACGGGCGAAAGCGATAGCCATTGCCACAGGATGCCATCACCGATGATCTGGCGCAAGCAAGCATTCGAAGAATGCATATTGCGTCTGCAATCGTCCGTCGACAGACCTTAGGCGATGTGGCAGAATCCGCAGCCGGCAGAAAACGCCGGGGGCCTTGGTTGCATTCGCCGGCATATACAAAAGGGGGTTGAAGAGACGCGCCTCGGCTGGCAAAGTCCGCTTGGGCTTGGCGGAGGGAGAAAAAGCGGAGATTCTCGCCATGGCCCGCACCTCGCTTGCCGAACGCATGAACCGCCTGGAGCAGCAGCGCGCAAAACTCGCCGAGCAGGAAGCAAAACTCAAGGCGGACGAACGCAAGCAGCGCACCCGCCGCCTCATCGAAGCCGGAACCCTCGTCGAACGCGCCGGATTATTGGACCTGGAGGAAGCCGCGCTTTATGGCGGGCTGTTGTCGCTTGCCGTTGTCGCGGGCGACAAGGCAAAAGTTACCGAGTGGATCAAGGCTGGTAAAACCGCGCTCGCTGGGGAAACGATCGGCAATGGCGCAACAAACGAACCGTTGACCCTCACCTTCCCTGCTCCGCTGCCGCCCCCATTCGCGACCCGCCTGCGCGGCGCCGGCCTGCGCTGGAACAAGGTTCTGCAGCACTGGGAGGGGCTGGCGGATCACGATGCTGTCGCGACACTTGCCGCCGAGCAACACGGCAGCGTGCGGCGCGTTCATTCCACGGCGGAGTCCGATCGGGAGCCGGATCGCGGCAAAAAGTCTGAACGCTCATAGCGCCGACGCGGAGGGGCCAAAAAGTGATTGGACGGCTCTCCTACGATCTCGTCAAGACTGCGTTCAAAGCGCTCATCGCCATCCTGCCGCTCGTCATCTGGTATCCCGCCTGGCGCTACGCGCATGCCCTGTGGGGCGACGCCTTGCTCGACTGGTATCGGACTGGTCTGTCGCCGGCATCAGTGATCTACAGACTTGGTTATGCGGCATGGCCATCGATCGCCCTGCTCGGTCCGGCCATCACAATGGCGGCGGCTCTCCTGCTGCGCCGATCCGGCATTGTGCTGCCCCTCACTGCCATCGCCGGCGTGTTGGGCATGGCCGCCGCAACGGTTTTCACTGTCTGGCCGCAAGCGACACGGCTGCTCGACCTGCGGCCGGCCTATCCCTGGTCCGCCATTTTGAACGCGGCGGACATGAGCGTCTTCTATGCCGGTGCCGTCGGGTTTCTCGCCAGCGTTGCCGGAACAAAAATCCTGATGGGCGGGTCGTTGCGCCCACACTCCGTTGCGCCGATCGAACGCGCCGCTTCCGACATCTTTGGCCACGCCGACTGGATGGACATTCGTGAAGCGCAAAATCTGTTTGGTGGTGCCAACAGGTCGCCGGGCACAAAAGATCTCGGCGGCATCGTCATCGGCGAAGCCTACCGCGTTGACCAGGATGCGCCGGCGCGGCGCAGACAAAAGTTCGATTCGCGCGATCGAAAAACCTGGGGCAAGGGTGGCAAGGCACCTCTGCTCACCTTCGACCTCTCTTGGGGCGGCACCCATGGTCTCGTCTTCGCCGGCTCTGGCGCCTACAAAACTGTGTCCGTCTGCGTGCCGACGCTGCTCACCTGGCGCGGCCCGATCGTCACCCTCGATCCCTCCTCCGAGTTGGCGCCGATGCTGACCGGCGCGCGCACGGCCATGGGCCGGCGCGCCATATCAATCGATCCGATGAAGGGAACCGGAGCCTTCAATGCGCTCGACTGGCTGGCAAAAGCTTCGCCCCTCATCGACGGTGACATCCGCTCGGTCGTCGACTGGATCTGCGGCGAGAAACACACCGCCACCCGTGATGCGCCGCACGGCGTCTCCGGCAAGGCCTTTTTCGAGGGCCGTGGCAAGGCCATCGTCGAGACCCTGCTTTCCGACATCGTTTTCGATAAAAATCTGTCCGACGACAAACGCAATCTTGTCACACTGGCGCAACGGCTCGCCTTGCCGGAGCAAAAAATGCGGGACGAGCTGGCGCGCATATTTGAACACTCCTCCTCGCATCGCGCCCGCCATCTCGCCGGCCAGTTGATGGGACTGGTCGCCGAGACCTTCTCCGGCGTCTACGGCAACATGAGCGAGCAGACCGAATGGCTCGCCAACCCCGCCTATGCAAAACTGCTGTCGGGCAACAGCTTTCGCACTGCTGATCTGGTTGCCGGCAATCTCGACCTTTTTATCAACATCCCGATGAAGGTGCTGGAATCGACGCCGGCGTTCGCCCGTGTTGTTGTCGGATCATTGCTCAATGCCGTCTATGAGGCCGATGGTGTGTTGCCCGGCGGACGCGTCGTCTTCCTGCTCGATGAGGTCGCACGTCTTGGCTACATGACATCCCTGGCCCGCGCCCGCGATGCCGGCCGCAAATACGGCATCACGCTGGTCATGCTCTATCAGTCCGAAGGGCAGCTCAGGGAGCAGTGGGGCGACGGCGGCAAGAGCGCCTGGTTCGAAAGCGCTTCCTGGCGATCCTACGCGGCGATCGGCTCACTCTGAACAGGCTCGCGCCGTCTCCGAAACGCTCGGCGAACATGGCGTCGTGCTGAGCTCCGAGACAAAAAACCGGGGAAAAAGCGCACGACCGCTCGAGATCGGCACCGCCTCGACCGGCGCTTCGGAACAGAGATCCGAACGCGGCCGGCGATTGGCGACCGTCTCCGAAATCCTTGCCGACGCCCGGGCCGACGAGCAGTTTGTTTTCGTCCAGGGCAGACAACCACTGCGCTGCGGCCGCGCGATTTATTTCCGCCGGTCCGAAATGGTCGCACGCGTCGAGAGCAACCGTTTCGCGCCCCAAAGCCAGTCAGGTTGAGCAAGAGATGCAGCGCGTTCTGGTCCCGATCATCCTTGGCCTTGCCGTTCTGATCGTCGTGCTTGCGCTGCTGGAAGCCTATTCCTGCGTCATCCTCCTCGTCGCGATGACCGTCATGGGCTGGCGGCTGGCGCATGCCGACAAATATGGCCTGCCGGCATCGCGGAAATTTTTGCAGGGGAACGATCGGCGAGACGTTGAAACCAAATCCGCTCTTCCCATCCGGACGTCAAAACATCGGCCGCTCGATGAGGTGCTGGCCGAACTCGACGCCGTTACCGGATGGCGCTCCGTCAAGGCGGAGGTCAGGAAACTGATAGCCGTGTTGCAGGCCGAGCAGGAACGTCGGCGCCACGGCATCAACGCCGCCCCCCCAAGCCTGCATCTGATCTTCCTCGGCAATCCCGGGACCGGGAAAACCACGGCGGCGCGTCTCATGGGCGAGATTCTTGCAGCCCTCGGCCTGCTCAGATCCGGCCATGTCGTTGAGGTCGACCGCAGCCAGCTCGTTGCCGGTTACGTGGGTCAGACGGCGATCAAAACACGCGACGTGATCGAGGCAGCATTTGATGGCGTCCTGTTCATTGACGAAGCCTACAGCCTTGCACCTGCTGAGGGCGCTAACGATTTTGGTCGCGAGGCGATCGACACGCTGCTGAAGCTGATGGAGGACCATCGAGATCGATTGTGTGTCATCGCCGCCGGCTACACTGGCGAAATGCGCCGCTTCCTGGATTCAAATCCCGGCCTGCGCTCCCGATTCACCAGGACAATCATGTTCGAGGACTATTCGGCTGAAGAGCTGGCGGGGATTTTTCGCAACCTCGCCGACCGCGAAGGCTTTGTGCTCGACGACGCCGCCGAGGACCGGGTCAACCTTGCCTGCGACTGCATGGAGGCGGAAGGTGGAGACCATTTTGGCAATGCGCGCGCGATCCGCACGCTTTGGGAAGGCACGCGCGAGGCGCAGGCCATGCGCCTCGCGACAAAGGGTGTCGGAAATGCCGGCCGCGACGCCATCATGACCATAGGACCCGAAGACATTGAGACGGCGATGGCGACATACGAGCGGCAGGGGTCAACCACATGACGGATGAGACGCTCTTCTCATCTGTGCGAGCCACGCTTCTACGCTGGCTCAAACTTGTTCCCGCCCTGTTCCGGCGCGATCCGCTGTTCCGCTATGCCACGATCGCCGCTGTCCTGGCTTTGATCTTTCTGGCTGTCAGTATCGGTCAGGATGTCGGCGGCCAGCGCGACGATCGCCCCACCGACGCTGGAAAGAACGCCAGCACCCCGCCGATGGGTCGTGATAATTTCGAACAGGGCAATGCGTCTTCGGCCGCGCAGACGACGGAGCCGCCCCACCCCCTTGGAACCTTGGAGCCGGCGCCCGAGGAAACGCCCGCTGTCGCTCCAGGCCGGCCGCTGCAAGGGATAAAACTGGCACCAGCGCCGCACGACAATTTTGGAACCGTGCCGATGGAAGGATCATCACCATGATGCAAAGAAAAAGTGTGGGCGGGCTGGCGCTCGGCATTGCGATCGCAGCATTGATTTTCGGTGAGGGCCCCGGCTTCGCCCTGGCGCAAGACCGGCAGCCAGAAACCCAGAAGCAGTTGGACCGCATCGAGCGGAAACTCGATTCGCTGATCGAGCATCTCGGCATCACCGGACAGGGGGGCGCGTCGGCAAAGAGCAACGACAGCCTGCCCGCCACTGGCAACGATGGCGCGAAGCAGGCTTCCTCCGAAGATGGTGCGAGCCAAGCTTACCAGCGGGGCGCGCTCGCCATCGCCCGCGTCGCGCCAGCCAAAAAAGACAATCTTCCAGAGATCCCAGCCGACAGCGTCGGCAGCTTTATCTATATCGGCGGCGCCATTCCCCTCAGTGAACAGTCACGCAACGGTGTGCTCTACACCGGCCTCACCTCAGTCGAACTACAGGGCTGGCTGAAGATTGCAGAGCCCGGCCGCACGCAGCTCGCCGTGGAGTACCGCGCCACCACCGGATCCAACGTCTTTGCCAATGCCGGCTGCATTGCCTCGCTCTGGCTTGAAGATCGCTCGATCGGCTCCCAGCACGGCGAAATCCAAATGCCTGCCCGGGAGCAAAAAAGCGTCTCCTTCATCTTCGGCGCCGACCTTCAGCCCGGTCTCTACAAGCTTCGCGCCTGGCTGGCCTGCACCGAGCCGCGTGACCTGCGAGCCCTTTACGCCCAACTGCTCATCAAGACGCCTGGCGATATGAACCTGCGCATGATCGATAGCGGCGAATTGCTGCACCAGGGGTTGTAAAGGCCATGACGAGACCCAGAAAGGAGCACAGCCAATACGCCGTGGACAAGGTTTCGTCGAGGAGCAGGAGCCGAGTCCAGTCGCTCTCCTGGAGGCATTGAAATCGCTCCTGCGCGCTGCGCTGCCGCGCCATAGGCCAGAACGACGACGCGCCCAGCTGACACTGGATCGGCGCCAGTCTGGCGGAAATCAGGTCCGCCGCCTATCGATTATAGCGGGCTTGGCGGTTCTCAATTCCGCAATCCTGGAAATCTCGGCCAGGCACTCCCTTCCGTTTCGCCGTCGACCGGCCGCACTGGCTGATAGACATTGGTCTCCAGCCACTCTGCATAAGAAAAGCCCGGCGCCGGAGCGATCCGTCGCCGGGCCTTTGGGACCCGTTCGCCCAGTCGGGCTCATTGAGGCGGCGCCCGATCAGCCATAGCCGCCTTGTCTGCGATGAGTTTCGCCGCGACATCGGCCGACAGCTCCATGAAGTCGTAGCCTTGTGAGATGGCTGCATGGCGAAGATCCTCAAGCGCTTCGAACGCGCGATCGCGGGTGCCAAGCCAGAGCGCGGGCTCGTCGGTTTCTTCGTGCGGGAACGCGTGCAGGAAGTAGGTGCGAAGCGGTGGGTCGTAGCCGATGACAGCGTCTGGATCCGAGCGGACCTGTCCGGTGACGGTGACGGTGCCAGTGACGGTGATGGTGTAACGGCTCATTGCAACCTCCTTTTGCCGGGGGGAGCCGCGGCCTGGGGGGGCGGGCCACCGCTGCCTCACTGGGGGTTGTTCCAGAGGATGACCTTCTTGTTCTCCTCGCCGCCCGGGGCGGGTGCG
>NZ_JAMYUA010000051.1:0-39226 GCF_040322715.1 Mesorhizobium sp. M0106
CTCAACTGCCTCTCCAAAGAATCCTTTCTCAGCCTAAACTCAACCCCAAAATCGCCATATGCGATTCCCCTGCCCTCGAGGGGGGCGCCGTAGAACTCGACGCGTGTGCCTGCCATCGCTCTACGCCTCATCCTCATCATCGAGCAGCCGGGTGGCGCGCCAGCGGGTCAGCAAGATGTTGGTCTGTTCGATGACGAAGAAGCGCGCGGAATCGCGGTCATAGCCTTCGGCCAGCAGCTTTTCGTAGTCGGTGTGCATATGGCGGATGTGGGCTATCGTCGCCAGCCACACGGCAATGCTCGGCGGCAAGCTCTTCATGTGCACGGCGCCGGCATCGGCACGGATCTTTTCCATGTCGGCATAGGGCGCCAGCGGCAGAAGCGCTGTCAGCGCCTTGGCGATAGCGCGGCGGCGGCCGGTCGGCGCGCTCATCACTCCACCGGCCCTGGCTCGTCCCGCCCGGCGATGGTCGCATCGGCAAAGGCATCGGTCGAGGCGAAATAAGGCTTGATGTCGATGACCGGCGTGCCGTCGAGCACGTCGATGGCATCGAGATCGACGCGGCCGGTGTCGATGTCGACGGCAACGAGCTTTGCGACATGCAGTCCGATCGGGTTCGGCCGGGCAGGGGAGCGCAGTGAAAAGACGCCTTTCGGCTCCGTGGCATGGCGGGGTTTCTGGACAATCAGTTGCCGCGGCGCATGGTGCAGCCAGGACAGGATGATCACGTGGCTGGCGCGTTCCAGCCCAAGCAGGCCGTCACGATAAAGCGGGTCGATGACCAAGTGCGCCGGCTGTCCCGTCTCCCGCGCCGCCTTCATGTTTTTGGGGCAGGTCTCCCGCGTGATCCAAGGCGAAGCGATGCGGCCGATGAAGACGACATGGCCATCCGGCGGCATCGTTGCCGGGTCGGTTTCCAGGAGCTTTTCGCCGCTGCGCGTCTCGAACATGGGTCTCGCCCCGATCATGCGTCCGTTTTTGCGCGATCCGCCACGCATGCGTCATTTTCTTGTCCGGAAGCGACATAGCGCTTGCAAGCCTATCCAAACCGACATAAACATATGTTTATATCTTTTCAAAGAGAATGCTCGCATGCATGTCGCTCTCGACACGATGGTAGATACATTGAAGGCGGCCGCCGAATCCAGCCGGCTGCGCATATTGGCGCTGCTGTCGCGCGGCGATCTGACCGTTTCCGATATCACCGAAATCCTCGGCCAGTCGCAGCCGCGCGTCTCGCGCCATTTGAAATTGCTGCTGGAGGCAGGGCTGATCGGCCGCTACCAGGAGGGCTCGTGGGCGTTCTTCCGGCTTTCGGATTCCGACGCGTCGCGCGATTTCGTGCTCAGGCTGGTCTCCGGCATCCGCGGCGCCGATCCGCAGGTCGAGCGTGATCTCGAACGGCTGACCGCAGTCAAGCGCAAGCGGCAGGACCGGGCTGCCGAATATTTCTCGGTAAACGCCGCAAGCTGGGACCATATCCGGTCGCTGCACGTGCCGGATCGCGCCGTCGAAGCAGCACTTATCAAGCTCGTCGGCAAGCGGCCGTTCCAGTCGATGCTCGATCTCGGCACCGGCACCGGACGGCTGCTCGAGATCTTTTCGCCGCTCTATCGGCGCGGTGTCGGCATCGACATGTCGCGCGAGATGCTGACGGTGGCGCGCGCCAATCTCGACAAGGCCGGCGTTTCGAATGCGCAAGTGCGCCAGGGCGACATTTTCGCGCCACCGGTCGAACGCGACGCCTTCGATCTCGTTACCATCCATCAGGTGCTGCATTATCTCGACGATCCCGCCCGCGCCATCCGCGAGGCGGCGCGTCTGTTGCGCCCGGCCGGCCGGCTGGTGATCGTCGATTTCGCGCCGCACGCGCTGGAGTTCTTGCGCGAGGAGCATGCGCATATGCGTCTCGGCTTTTCCGACCGGCAAATTGGCGACTGGTTTTCCGAGGCCGGCCTCGACCTTGAGGACAGCCAGGAATTCGAGCCGCGCGGCAGCAACGAGGCCAAGCTCACCGTCAAACTCTGGCTCGGCCGCGATCGGCGCATGCTGATTGCCGAGCCTTCCAACGACAGACAACCGGCCAATGCGTATCCGATAGGGGAAACCGCCTGATGAACCAGTTCCGCTTCTCCCGCCGCCCCGACATCGGCGACAAGGTCAGGGTTTCGTTCGAGTTCTTTCCGCCGAAAAACGATGAGATGGAAGCAAGGCTGTGGGACACGGTCACCCGGCTTGAGCCGCTCAAGCCGAAATTCGTCTCGGTCACCTATGGCGCCGGTGGTTCGACCCGCGAGCGGACGGCCCGCACCGTCAAGCGCATCCTCAATGAAACGACGCTGACGCCGGCGGCGCACATGACTTGCGTCGATGCGGCGCGTCACGAGGTCGATGCGGTGATCCGGGAGTTCGCCGATATGGGCGTCAAGCGTTTCGTCGCCCTGCGCGGCGATCCGGCCGAGGGCGTCGGCGCGGCCTACCGGCCGCATCCGGAAGGCTATGCCAATGGCGCCGAACTGGTTGATGCGCTGAAGGGCGCCGGCGATTTCGACATATCGGTCTCGGCCTATCCGGAAAAGCATCCGGAAAGCCCGGATTTCGCAACCGACTTCGACATGCTGAAGCGCAAGGCCGACAACGGAGCGACGCGGGCGATCACCCAGTTCTTCTTCGACAACGATCTCTATGAGCGCTATGTCGAGCGGGCACGGCGGGCCGGGATCTACATACCGATCGTGCCGGGCATATTGCCGGTGCACAATTTCACCCAGGTCGCCAACTTCTCGGCGCGGTGCGGCGCCTTGGTGCCGGCATGGCTGGCCGAGCGTTTCGATGGGCTGCAGAACGATCCGCAAACGCATGCGCTGGTGGCATCTGCCGTGGCGGCCGAGCAGGTGCTGGACCTTGTCGAGCGCGGCGTCGGCGATTTCCACTTCTATACGATGAACCGGGCCGATCTGGTCTTCGCCATCTGCCACATGATCGGCATCAGGTCGCACGAAGTCGAGGCGGCGGGATCAGCCGCGGCGTAAGGCGGCAGGCATCTTTTTGAAATGTCAAAGATCGGGGGAATGCAAAAGGCCGGGCAAAATGCCCGGCCTTTTCAAATGGTTTGGAGTATTCGGTGCTGGTCTTCCCCCGCTCAGCGGCCTTATGGAAGGACGCCCATAATGAGGGCGCCGATGAATGCAAACGCAGCACAAATCATCAATGCGTTGATCGGCCTCGTCAGTCCCATGTCATAGCCTCCTCTTAAAGAGCTATGGCGAGAGTCTAGGGTCATTTGTGCCACAGGCAAGCAGAAACTTTGCTGCAATGCGACGAGATTATGGAATTTGCGACCTGCCGTTTGCCGTTAGGCATTGAAACTCTTTGTCAAAAGCCGGCTCGGGACCTGTGAATAATTTGTGGCAAAGCCGTGGCAGCAGCGAGAATGGCAGCGCTACCGCGGCAGAAATCGGAATCGATTTTCGGAACGACTGAAGATTCGGAGCGTCGGAGCGCCCTTTGCATGTCCAACCGGGTGCTGCACGCTATACGAATGCGGTGGGCAACCGGCAGCGTTGTGAGATAGCCATGACTTGAATTTTCTGCCAATTGGCAGTATATTGTCTGCCAAGTGATGGAGGCCGGAATGAGTGTCGGTTATGCGGTTCGTGATCCTGCAAATCAGGCTTTGCCGGCAAATCTGGCGGATGCCTCGGCACGGGCGCGGCTCACGCCAGCGGCTGTTGCCGGCATCGTCAGGCTCGCAGACATCTGGCATCTGACCAGCACCGAGATCTGTACCTTGATCGGCGACGTGTCGGAGAGAACCTGGTTCCGCATGAAGAAAGGCGAGTGGGAGGGCGTTCTCTCCCAGGATTCGCTGACACGCATCAGCGCCCTGATCGGCATCTTCAAGGGACTGCGGTTTCTGTTTTCCGAAGCGCTTGCCGATGAATGGGTGCGGTTGCCGAACAAAGGGCCTCTTTATGGTGGCCGGCGCCCCCTGGACGTGATGATCGAGGGCGGCATTCCGAAGCTGCTGCAGGTTCGCCAACATATCGACGCTTTGCGCGGTGGACTTTGAATGCAGATCCCACCACGCGCTGACATTTCCCAGCGCGACACGATCCGGCTGATTTCGACAGGCAGGTTCAAGGAACCGGTCCTGATGCCGTTGGCCAGGAATCATGGAGATTTGGAGGACCTTGCGGAGCTCGAAGGGGCCACCAGCGGCCGCCTTCAGGCGCAGCAAGGGGGATTGCCCGACCTCGATCCGCGCGAACTGGTTTTCGGGAGACCGGGCTACACCTTCATCAATGCGGCGTTCGCTTACACCCGTCCGGGCGGCAATCGTTTCAACGATGATGCCAGGGGCGTCTGGTACTGTGGGTTCGATGCTGAAACCGCGCTCGGCGAGGTCTCGTTTCATCTGACGCGCGAGCTTGCCGCGATCGAACGGTTCGAAAACGTCACCGACTACGCGGAGCTCGTTGCCGACTTCATAGGCTCGTTTCACGATCTGCGCGGTGCTGAGTTCAGCAAGGACCCGGTGCTCGATCCGGATACTGTCTTAGCCTATCCTGCCGGTCAGGCGCTGGCGAAGCAACTCCGCAAGCAAGACGCCGCGACCGGTCTTGTGTATCCTTCCGTGAGACATGTTGGCGGGACCTGCCTTGCCGCCTTCCTTCCCGATCTCGTTCAGAATCTCCGGCAAGGCGGTATCTGGCGTCTGGAATGGCAGGGTCCATCTGTTCCCGCGATCACGCCCATATAGCGCACGATCGGGAGCGACAACTTCGCTGCGCCATCTCTAACGCCGCCCGAACAGGCGACCGTCGATGGTGACGAGGCCGAGGGCGATCAGCGCCATGCCGCCGAGTTCGAACAGTTCGAGCCGCTCGCCCAGGAACAGGAAGCCGAGCAGGATGGCACTGGCCGGCACGATCAGCGTGACCAGCGAGGCGTTGGTGGCGCCGGCCGAGGCGACGAGATTGAAATAGAGGATGTAGGCGAAGGCCGTCGACAGCAGCGCCAGTGCCAGCACCGCCGCCCACACCGGCGGCGAGGCCGAAAACAGATTGGCGGCATCATAGGTGAACAGAACGACCGGAACCATGATAACGGTCGAGCAGGTCAATTGTCCGGTGGCAATGACCGGTGACGGCACACCCTTGAAGCGGCGGGCAATCATCAGTGCAACCGCATAGGATAGCGACGCTCCGATGAGCGCGAATTTCGCCCAGACCGGACCGCCGAGCCCGGCGACGAGGCCGGGGCCGATCATCACCGCCGTTCCCGCGATACCGAGGGCGATGCCGGCAAGCTTGTTCCACGACAGCTTTTCGTCGCTGGTCAGGGCGTTGGCGAGGATCAGCGTCCAGAACGGCGTCGTCGAATTGAGCACCGAGGCGACACCGGCGCCAAGCTCGGTCTGGCCGGCAAAGATCAGCGAGAAAGGGATGACATTGTTGGCGAGCGCCAGCAGGAAGAACAGGCCGGCATGCGGCAAGGCGAGGCGAAACGACGGGCCACGGACCGCAAGATAGAGCTGCAACGCGATCGCAGCTATGGTGACGCGGAACAGCACCAGCACCAGCGGCGGAAGTTCCGCTACCGCAATACGGGCAAAGAAGAACGAGCCGCCCCAGATGGCGCCGAGCAGCAGAAGCTGCGCCCAGTCCTTGAGCACCATCGGCCCGCGCATCGCGGTGCTGGCAGCTATCGCCATTGGTCGTCCTCCCAGACGAGACGCCTTGCTCTTCAGGCGTCTGTTCACGCCATACCCGATCCTGCGGCGAGGGCCACCCGAAACCTGAGCGATGGCCTAGCTCGCTCATAACCGGCGTACAGTACGGCGTAGCGCCGCGAAGCCAGGGCGGCGAGACATAGAATTGTTTTCATTAGCCGCTAGCTTGGATTAATTGTGCGCAGCCTCAGTCAAGGGATTCGTCCATGCAGCGATTCGAAAATGCCCGCGAGGCAGCGCTGGCGCTTCGCCCGGACGATCCGATCTATTGCTTCCGCCCGCAGGTGCTGAAGGCGGACGCCAAACAGTTCATGGGCATGTTTCCCGGCAAGACCGCCTATGCGGTCAAGACCAATGGCGAGCAGATCGTGCTCAACGCCCTGGTCGAGGCCGGCGTCAGTGCCTTCGATGTGGCCTCGCCCGGCGAATTCGCTGCCGTGCGCGCCGTTTCGCCCGACGCCGAGATGCTCTACATGCACCCCGTGAAGGCGCAGTCGGACATCAGGCTGGCGCTGGAAAAATACGCCATCCGCGTCATTTCGCTCGACCATGAGGACGAGATCACCAAGCTGACCAGGGTGGTGCGGGCGCTCGACATCGATCCGGGCGCGATTACCGTGTTCGTGCGCATCCAGACGAAAGGCTCGGCAGCTTACGAACTGTCGAAGAAGTTCGGCGCCGGACCGGCCAATGCGGTCGAACTCGCCGAACGGCTGAACCGGACGGGCTACAAGGTCGGGCTGTGCTTTCACGTCGGCAGCCAGATAGAGGATCCCGACACCTATGAGCGGGCGCTGGCCTCCGCCGACTGGGTGCGCAACCGCGTCGGTTTCGACATTGCCGGGCTCGATGTCGGCGGCGGCTTTCCGGCCGAATACGGTCATGATCCGAACAGCCGCAAGCCGGAAATGCCGTCGCTCGGCCAGATCATGTCGCGGTTTTCGGGCGACCTCCAGGAGTATCAGTTCGACCAGATGCCGCTGGTGGCCGAGCCGGGCCGGGTGATCGTGGCGCGCTGCTTGTCGCTGATCGTGCGCGTGCTGCTGCGCAAGGGCAAAAGGCTCTACATCAATGACGGCATCTGGGCGTCGCTGTCGGATTCATGGACCGGCAAGATCACGCTGCCGGCACGCTTCATCCCCGATCCGGCGATCCGCTCGCGCAATGGCGAGGACAAGACCATCGTGCCGTTCAAGGTCTGCGGCGCGACCTGCGATTCCGTCGATATATTGTCGCGGCCGTTCTGGCTGCCCGAAACCGTCGATACCGGCGATTGGATCGAGATCGGCCATATCGGCGCCTATTCGCTGTCGCTCCGAACACGGTTCAACGGCTTCTATCCCGACACTTTCGTCGAGGTGGCGACGCCATTCGACGAAGGCGATGCGCCGCAGGGGTTCGCCAGCCTGGAGACGATGGCGGATTAGTGAATGGTGGAATAGTGAATAGTGAATAGTGAATAGTGAATAGTGAATAGTGAATAGTGAATAGAAGTAGTTCTTGCGTTCCGTCCCGCTCCCGTGAATCGTCACCATTCACCATTCACCATTCACCATTCACCATTCACCATTCACCATTCACCATTCACCATTCACCATTCACCATTCACTATTCACCATTCAGTCAGGCCACGCCACCGCCAGCCTGGATGTTCTCGCCGGTTAGCCAGCGAGCTTCATTGGAAGCCAGGAAAACCGCGACATCGGCGACGTCGCGCGGCGCTCCGATCCGGTCGAAGGGCGACATGCCGGCGGCCACGGCCCGGTCCCGTTCGGGGAGCAGGTCGGTGTCAGTGAAGCCTGGCGACAGCGCATTCACGGTAACGGAGCGCGGGCCGAGTTCGCGCGAGAGGACGCGGACGAACTGCTCGACGGCTCCCTTGCTGCCGAGATAGAGCGCCGTGTGCGTGAAGAACATCCTGGTTCCGCCGGTGGAGACGGCAATGATGCGGCCACCGTCGCGAACGCGGCGCGCCGCTTCCTGAAGCGTGAAGAAGGTGCCCTTGGCATTGGCGCCGAACACGTGATCGAAGTCCGCTTCGGTGGCCTCGACGAGCGGCTTTATGACAGCGACGCCGACATTGGCGACGACGATGTCAATCGGCCCCATCTGCCGTTCGGTTTCGTCGAACAGCCTGCGAATGTCGGGGATGCTGGAGACGTCCGCCTGGATGGCGACGGCTTTTCCGCCAATCCCTTCAATGGCGGCAACCACTTCCCTGGCTGCTTTCTCGTTGCCGACATAGTTGACGACCACGGCAGCACCCTTGGCCGCGAGCCCCTCGGCGATGGCGCGCCCGATGCCACGCGAGCTGCCGGTCACAAGTGCGGTTTTGCCTTCGAGTGGACGATGCATGGCTGTTCCTTCCGTCTGATTACGGCCGCCTCGATCGAGCGGGCGTTCCAGGGAAAGCTATGGGCATGCTATTGCTCAGAGAATAGCCTATTATCTTACTGACTTGTTAAGGCTGGGGTACATAATGCGCGGAACCGAGTTTTCCGAACTCACGGCATTTGCAGCAATCATCGAAGAGGGCAGCTTCGTCCGCGCCGCGGCCAAACTCAGGATTTCGCCTCCAGCACTCAGCCAGACGATACGTGGGCTGGAAGAGCGTCTCGGTGTCCGCCTGCTCAACCGCACCACGCGCAGCATGTCGCCGACGGCTGAGGGCGAGAAGCTGTTTGCCCGCATCGCACCGGCGTTCAGCGAACTGGAAGGGGCCGTCGCCGACGCGCATGCATCACGCGGCCGGCCGGCAGGCTCGCTGCGCATCAATGTTCCGCGCATTGCCGCCACGCGTTTCATCGCGCCGATCCTCGGCGATTTCCGCCGGGCCTATCCCGATATCGCCCTCACAATCATTGTCGACGACATGCTCACCGACATCGTCGAGGGCCGCTTCGATGCCGGAATCAGATTGGGTGAGCGGCTGCACAAGGACATGGTGGCGGTAAAACTCAGTGACGAACTGGAGATGGCCGCAGTGGCCGCGCCGAGCTACCTGGAGCATCGCCCGATACCCCGTCACCCGGCGGATCTGCATCAGCACCAGTGCATCAATTTCCAGTGGCCCAGCGGCGGCAATCTCTACCGCTGGGAGTTCGCCCGGGGCCAACGTGCCCTGGAAGTGGCTGTCAGCGGCGGCTTGACGGTCAATGACACGGAACTGATGATCGGGGCGGTTCTGGATGGGGTCGGCGTGGCGTACATGCTGGAATATCAGGTCCGGCCATGGATCGAAGCGGGAAAGCTAATCCGTTTTCTCGAAGCCTGGTCGCCGAGATTTCCGGGTTTTTACCTATACCACGCGAGCTCCCGCCAGGTTCCCGCGCCGTTGCGAGCGTTCATCGATTTCCTGCTTGCGAGGCGGTGAATAGTGAATAGTGAATAGTGAATAGTGAATAATGAATAGTAGTAACCTCTGGTGCTCAGTGCGGCTCCGGTGCTATTCCTTTTCACCATTCACCATTCACCATTCACCATTCACCATTCACCATTCACAGTCTCGCCAGCAGCTCCGGAGTCGGCCAGCCGTCGACCGGCAGGCCCAGCCGCTTCTGCTCCTTGCGGATCGCTTCGCGGGTGTTGGTGCCCAGTATGCCGTCGACGGTGCCGACGTCATAGCCTTTCGCCTCGAGCTTGGTCTGCAGCGCCTTCATCTGGTCGCCGTTGAGGCCGGGTTCGGGGTTGCGCGGATCGAATCGCGGCGCGCCCCCCAGCCGGGCGGCAAGATTTGCCGCGGTCAGGGCATAGGTGAAGGACTGGTTCCACTCGAGATAGACATCGAAATTGTCGTAGGTCAGGAAGGCTGGCCCCTTGCGACCCATGGGCAGCGCCAGGCCGGCCTTCAGGCCGTTGTCGAGAAGCGGCGTACCGTCGGGCCTGGTAACGCCCCACTGGCTCCATTGCGTCAACGGCAGCTTGTTGGTGCGTCCCGTCTGCTCCCACGGCAAATCGTCGGGCACACGGACTTCTTCGATCCAGGGCTGGTCGCGCTTCCAGCCGCGCGACTGGATCTTGCTGGCCGTGCTCATGATCACGTCCGGCGCGCTGCCGCGCAGGTCGACCAAGCCATCGCCGTCGCCGTCGACGCCGTGGCCGAGATAGTCGGAAGGCAACATCTGCGTCTGGCCGATCTCGCCGGCCCAGGCACCGGTCACGTCGGCCGGCACCACGCCGCGATCGATCAACATCAGCAGCGGCACGATCTGCGGCCGGAACAACTGCGGACGGCGGCAGTCATGCGAGAGGCTCACCAGCGCGTTCAGCGTATGAAAATCGCCCTGCACGGCGCCAAAATCGGTCTCCAGGGCCCAGAAAGCGGCGATGACCGGCGCCTGCACGCCGTATTCGCGATCGGCGCGGACAAAGACCTCGGCATATTTTTGCAGATTGGCCGCACCTTGCTTCAGCCGATGCGACGAGATCATGCGGTTCGAGAATTCGATGAAAGTCTGGGTGAAGACCCCCTGGGCACGGTCGCGTGCCAGCGCCTTTTCATCGAGGGTGGCGTTTTCCAGCGCAGAAAGGCCGGCAGCGCCGACGCCGGCCGCCCTGGCCTCCGCCGCCACACCCTGCTTCCATGCCTCGAAATCGCCGCCGCATTGCTGTGCCGCGGCCGGCACGGCGCTCAGGAGCAGCGCCGCGAGAAGTCCAAAGCGCGATCGCATCGCCATCCTTCCGAGAAGATTACCAGCGGTTGCGGGCATCCGTCATTGGCTGTGTCGAAAAGCAGGCGGCAGGCCTGGTGTCAACGGGTGTTCTGCCGCAACCACTTCTTCCACGCGGCTTCGGAGCCGTTGAAGACGCTGATGTCGGCGTTTCCGGTCATGCCCGGCACGACGCCCGTTCCGGTATACTGCCAGAAGGTGAAGGGATGGCTGCCGTATTTCTGGCGCGGGTGCCCGGCGACGGAGCGCAGCCAGTAGGGGTAATTGCGGAAGCCCGATAAACCGTTATCTTCGAAGAAATCGACAGACGTGTAGATGATCGGCTTCTTGCCGTAGTATTTTTCGACGATTTCGAGGAACGTGCTCATCTCGCTGCGTACCGTGGCGGGATCGGGCCGCAGCTTGCAGGTCGGCGATTTCGGGTTCCATTCCATGTCGAGAACCGGCGGCATCGCCGAACCGTCTTTGGGCACGTTCTGGATGAACCAGCGCGCCTGGGTAGCGGCCGGCGTGCAAAAGTAGAAAAAATGATAGGCGGCACGGGGGATGCCCGAGGCCCTGGTGCGGCTCCAATGCTCGTTGAAAGCTTCATCGAAACGGTCTCCGCCTTCGGTTGCCTTGATAAAGGCGAAGGAGATACCGCTGGCCCTGGCCGCCGGCCAGTCGATCGATGTCTGGTATTTGGAGACGTCGGTGCCGTGGACGGCATAGCTCCACGGTGCGCCGCTGTCCCATTCATGCGGGTCGGAATCGGCAAAACGCGGCGCGCGTACCGCAACCATCGAGGCGCTGGACGACGACAGCGATGGCGTCAGATCCTCGACCGTCGAGCAGGCGCCAAGCAGCATCAGCGTGATGAGGACCGCGAAACGGCGCATCGCTACTTCCCGAGCCGGTTTCAGCCGGCCGCTGATGGGTCTTTCCGCGGGTGGCCCCTCGACCGGGCGCGGCGCGTTTGAAACTGACTTACGCGACGCGCCTGGATTTTCGTTTCATGCATTCCCAAACCGTTACGCAGTTTTGGGACGCATGCATTCAAGCCCCGCCGGACGGTCACCCCACAGGATCGCCCGGTCTGTCCTAAGCGCGTCGCTTCGACGCGCTTAGCTCTTTTGTCTATGCATGTCGTTGTCCCAAAACCGCTGCGCACTTCTGGGCGACATGCACCTGTGATCGCCGATCATGGTTGATATTCGGTTGACGGCGCTCGACAAGAGCCGCGATTTTGCCGAAACAATGGCGGCAAATCGATGACATAGATCGAGCGCGCCCGGGGGAACTCAAATGCAGATCCTTTTGAAGTTCGTCAAATGGCTGCTCGGCTTGGCTGTGCTGGCCGCCGCGATACTCGCCGGCTGGCTGTATTTCGCGCCGCCGGAACTGATCCGCGTCGGTTCCGGCTATGCCGCCAAGATCGTCTGCTCGAACGTCTTCATCGCCGGGCGAGACGCTAACGACGTGCTCGCCGTCGATGTGCAGGCGCCGGGTCATCCGCTGCTGAAGCTGATGAGAGTGTCGGTGGACAAGGAGAAGGGAACGGTTTCGGCGGGCCTGTTCGGCGCGCTCGGCAAAAGTGTCGCGGTCGCCCGCGAGGGGCTCGGCTGCGCCTCGGTTCCCGACGGCGATATTGCCGCCGCCAAGGCTGTCGCCGGAGCTGCACCGACGCCGGCGCCGCTGCCCGATCTGATCTGGCCGGAGGGCGACAAAGCCGATGCCTCGCAGGATCCCGAGGTCGCGAAAGTCCTCGACGATCCAGCAATGACCGGCGCCGGCATGCGGGCGGTCGTGGTGATCAAGAACGGCCGCATCGTCGCTGAGCGTTATGGCGACGGCTTTTCCGAAAAGACGCCGCTATTGGGCTGGTCAATGACCAAGACCGTAAATGCGGCGATCGTCGGCACGCTGGTGAAGGAGGGCAAGCTGGCGATGACCAACCAGGGTCTGTTCGGTCCCTGGAAGGGAGATGGCCGCGCCGTGATCAGCCTCGCCGACATGATGGCGATGTCGAGCGGGCTGGAATTCAACGAGGATTATGGCGACGTCGCCGACGTAACGCGCATGCTCTATCTCGAACCGGACATGGCGGGCTTTGCCGGATCCAAGCCGCTGACCGGCGAGATCGGCAAGGTGTTTTCCTATTCGAGCGGCACGGCGGTGATGCTGTCCAGGCTGTGGCAGGACGCAATCGGCGACAAGGACAAGGCACTGGCGTGGCCGAGGACCGCGCTGTTCGATCCGCTCGGCATGCAGAGCGCTGTGCTTGAGGCCGACGAGCACGGCACCTTCGTCGGCTCGTCCTATCTCTATGCCACGGCACGCGACTGGGCGCGCTTCGGCCAGTTCCTGCTGCAGGGCGGCGTCTGGAACGGCCAGGAGATGCTGCCCGCCGGCTTCGTCGACTGGATGCGGGAACCGGCAACTGCCTCGAAAGTCTACGGCAAGGGGCAATTATGGATAGAAGGACCGGGCGACGAAGAAAACCCCGGCGCCGGCACTGCCGCCGGCGTGCCCAAGGACACCTATTGGATGGAGGGGCATGATGGGCAAACGGTTGCCATCATCCCCTCAGAGCAGCTGGTTGTGGTGCGGCTCGGGCTGACGCCGGCCAGGCTCGGCTACCGGCCGCAGGCGATGGTGGCGGCGCTGATCAAGGCGCTGCACTGAGGAATGCGGCGGTCGCAGTCTTGTCTATGCGGCTGTCGCCAAAGGCTTGGCGCGATCAACACGCGCCCGCTCGTCGGGTGAATTCATAACCGTCCAAAGATCGTTACGGCGCTGGACGTTCAACCAGAAATCCGGGCTGTTGCCAAACACCCGCGCCAGAATGAGCGCGGTAGCCGCCGTCACGTTGCGGCGGCCGTTGCACAATTCGTTCACATGCTTGCGCTGGACGCTCATAGCTTCGGCCAAAGCCGCCTGTGTCAGGCCGAGTGGTTGCATGAATTCTTCCGTAAGAATTTCGCCAACCGTTGCTGGCTTGCGTGCGGTCATCAACATGTCTCACCTCACTTATATATAGCTGTGGTCGTCGAGATAGATGTCCGACGCCTCGCCCCGGCCCCCGTCCCAGCGGAAGACCAGCCGCCATTGTTTGTTGACACGGATCGAATGGAAACCTTCGAGATTGCCGCGCAACTTCTCGAAACGGTTGCTGGGCGGCACACGCAAATCCTGATCGATCGCCGCGTCGTCAATCATCTGGAGCTTGCGGAACAAGCGGCTTTCGAGATCGGACGGAATATTGCGGGAATGGGTGTCGTCCACGAAGAAAGCCCGCAGCCATCCATCTCTAAATCCGATGATCATCCCATGCTTCCGGCGAGGAGATAATGTACCACTCCTTGGGTTACATGGCAATGTGTGATTTAGCCAATTAACTGATTTCAGCCACGGCCCCCATTTAGGATTGGAGCCCCAAAACCTTCCACGCCAAAATTGATATTAGATGGCGATCTTGATCACGGCGAGCCAGCTGTAGCCGCGATAAAGTGTTCTGAATCGAAGGCATGCACCAACTCTCGCAGATTCCGATTCCAGAACGTCGCGCAGGGCTTCACGCGGCTGGACATGGAATTTTCTCAACCAGCCGCGCAGCAGCGTGCGGAACCAGCCGGGCAGGGCCTCCTGCTGGCCGAAATCGACGACGTGCAGCGAGCCGCCCGGTGACAGGGCAGCAAGAGCCGCGAACACTGTCTTCTCCCAGCCGGGAATCATCGACAGCGAATACGAGACAAAAATGCGGTCGAAACTTTTGACGCCGAACAGTGCTTTCGCGTCGAAATCCGTGGCGTCGCCGCGCGCCAGCGTGACGCGGCCGGAGAGGCCTTCGCGCGCGAGGGCGGCAGTGGCCGTCTCCAGCATCTCGGCCGAAATATCGAGGCCGAAGAAGCGCGCGGCGGGATAGCGGCGGGCTGCGAGGATGATGTTGCGGCCGGTGCCGCAGCCGAGCTCGAGCACGGTGCCGCCGGCCGGCACATCCAGTCCGGCGATAAGCCGGTCGCGGCCGAGCAGATAGTATTTGCGGGTCAGGTCGTAGATATGACGCTGCCAGCGGTAGACGCCGTCCATCAGCTCGGCATGGCTGGCCGGCAAGTCGGTCGTGCTCATGCGGACCGCTTCACATAGAGATGGAAGCCGCCATAGATGGCCGAGCGGTCGCGCGCCGAAAACTCGCGCGAGGCGTCGTTCTCGTAGCGCCACTGGTCGAGCAGCGAATTCGAGACGCGGCCGGGCAGCAGACTGGGTTCAGCGGCGGTGCGGAAGATGACGCGGGCGCCGGTGGAGGCGGTTCGGGTGATCTCGGCCCACAACCCGTTGAGCTGGTGGTCGGTCATCCAGTCCTGTGCATCGAGCAGCACGAAGCGATCCATCGAGCCGGCATCCTTGCCGGCAAGGAACTCGATCAGATTGGCGTGGTGGATGGCAACGCGATCGAGATTGTTGCGGATCGTCTTGTAGTTGCGCTTTTCGAGATAGGCGGGCAGGGCGGCCTCGCCCGGATTAGGGTAGCGGCGGGCGAAAGCCTGCCAGGCGAAATAATTGGTCTTCAGCGGAAAGTCGCAGGCGAGCTTTTCCAGTCGTGCCTTCAGCACGCTGGCCATGGTGCCGTCACCCGAGGTGATCAGCGAATCGTACTGGGCCGGCGGAATGCCGAGGCCGAACAGCGAAGCCTTTCGCGATGTCGCCCATTTCAGCAGCGGTTTTTCGAAGACCGGCGCCAGCTCTTCGTCGAAGAAGCGGCGCTGATCGGCGATGCTCTTAGCGTCCATGATGCCGGCCGGGTCGACGCCGAAGAATTTTGCGGTGCGATGGCCCATCGCAATGAACAGGCCAAGCAGGCCGGTCTGGTAGAAATTGCGGTCGAAGACGGCGATGCGGCGACGGCCGCGCCAGTTGCGGCGCTCCCAATAATGGCGGCTGACCGGGTCGAGATGCGGTGCGATGAAGCGATCGTAGGCCTGTGAATTGTGCCCGGTCTCAGCCGCGCCGAAGAAACGGAACAGGTCGCCCTGCGACGGCAGGTGACGGACGGCTTCGAGCTTCATCCGGTTCAGCGCGATATGGGCAGCGTTGAGGTCGACGGCATCGATCCTTTCCGGCGAGCGGGTGAGATAGGCAAGGATGTTACAGCCGCCGGAGGCAATGGTGACGATGCGGTGGCCCGTCCCGAGCTGCATCGCGTCCATGTCGATTTCGGGGTCTTCCCAGATCTGCGGATAGACGAGGCCGGAGAACAGGAAGGCGAACAGGCGCTCGGAGATGCCGGCTTTCGACAGCGGGCGGTTCTGGTAGACGGCCTTGCCGACTTCCTTGCCGCGGCGAAAAACCAGTTCTCCAGAAATGTCCGTCATGGCAAGGCGATTCCCCGTTTGCTTTGCCGCAAGCGGGTAGCGCAGGGTGATGACAGGCCAGTGACAGCCTGTTGACGCGAGTTCAGGCCTTGCCAAATCCACCTGGGGTCGGCGTCGTCACGATGACCGCCTCGCCGGCGTCGAGGATGGTCTGATCGCAGGCTTTCAGCGTCTCGATCGCGCCGGTCTTGCGGCGGACCTTGGTCGAACCGGCCTCGCCATCGCCGCCTCCGTCCAGTCCCCGCGGTGGGCGGTTGCGATGCGAGGACAGGATCGCGCATTCCATTTTTTCGAGGAAGCGGATGGTGCGCCTAGTGCCGTCGCCGGCATTCCATTTGCCTTCGCCGCCGGAGCCTTCGCGGATATGAAAATCCTCGAGCAATACCGGGAAACGCAGTTCCAGCACTTCCGGATCGGTCAGGCGCGAATTGGTCATATGGGTGTGGACGCCGGAGGTGCCGGCAAAACCGCGGCCGTCGTTCATCCGGCCAGCCGGCGAGCCCGAGCAGATCGTCTCGTAATACTGGTACTGCTTGTTGCCGAAGGTGAGATTGTTCATCGTGCCTTGCGCATTGGCCATCGCGCCCATGGCGCCGAACAGCGCGTTGGTGACGTGCTGCGAGGTCTCGACATTACCGGCGACGACTGCCGCGGGATAGGCGGGCTTCAGCATCGAGCCGTCGGGAATGATGATGTTGATCGGCCGCAGACATCCGGCATTCATCGGAATGTTGTCTTCGACCATGACGCGGAAGGCATAAAGCACAGCGGCTCGGGCGACTGGCTCTGGCGCATTGAAATTGTTCTTCATCACCGGCGACGTTCCGGTGAAGTCGACCGTCGCTTCGCGCTTCCGCCGGTCGACCGATATCTTCACCTTGATCATTTGGCCGGTGTCGGTCGGATATTCGTATTCGGAACTGTCGGGCAGCCGCTCCAGAACGCGGCGCACGCTTTCGGCGGCATTGTCCTGGACATGGCCCATATAGGCTTCGACCACATCGAGGCCGAAATGCGCGACCATCTTGCGCAGCTCGGCGACGCCCTTTTCGTTCGCGGCGATCTGCGCCTTGAGGTCGGCGATGTTCTGGTGCGGATTGCGCGCCGGGTAGGGGTGGTTGGTGAGCAGCGTCTCCAGGTCCTTCTCGCGGAACCGGCCGCGATCGACGATGCGGAAATTATCGAACAGCACGCCTTCCTCGTCGACGGTTGTGGCAAGCGGCGTCATCGAGCCGGGCGCGGTGCCGCCGATGTCGGCATGATGGCCACGCGAGGCGACGTAGAAGAGGATCTCCTCCCCCCTCGAGGGGGAGGTGGCGGCGAAGCCGCCGGAGGGGGTCGTTGCGGCAGTGCTCGACGCACTTGTGGTGCCTTCTGCGAGGACCCCACCCGGCCGCTTCGCGGCCACCCTCCCCTCAAGGGGGAGGGAAAACACCGGTGTCACCACTGTGATATCAGGCAGATGGGTGCCGCCATTGTAAGGCGCATTCAGCGCAAAGACGTCGCCGGGGTGAACGTCGCCGGAATTGAGCCGGATGATGGTCTCCACCGAGCGGTCCATCGAGCCGAGATGCACCGGCATATGCGGTGCATTGGCGACCAGCGCGCCATCCCGGTCGAAAACCGCGCAGGAGAAATCGAGCCGTTCCTTGATGTTGACCGAGTAGGCGGTGTTTTGCAGTGTCACGCCCATCTGCTCGGCGATCGACATGAACAGGTTGTTGAAGACCTCCAGCATCACCGGATCGGCTTCGGTGCCGAGTGCGGCCTGTCGGCGCTTCTTCTCGACGCGCCGCATCAATACGTGGTCCTTGGCGGTGATCTCGGCCTGCCAGCCCGGCTCGACGATAATGGTCTGGTTCGGCTCGATGATCAAAGCAGGGCCGGCGATCTTGTTACCAGGCTTCAGCGTTTCGCGAGGGAAGATGCCGGCGTCGCGCCAGACGCCGTCGACAAAGATTTTCCGGTTCCCGGAAGGACTTGCGGCCATGTCTTCAACAACTGAATCACTTTCGTCACGGCCGGTGCCGCCGGTATCGGTACCCTCGACGCCGACCGATTCGACGATCATCGGCTTGTCGTCGTAGACGAAACCGAACTGCGCCTTGTGCGCCAGTTCGAAGTCCGCCTTGGCCTGCGCAATCGAGCCGTGCCCGAAGTTCACAGGCAGCGCGGTATCGGTGCCGTCGTAGCGGATCTGCAGCACCGGTCTCGAGGCGACCGCGTCTTGGCTGATGCCTTGCGCGGCGAGTTCGTCGATGACGGCTTTGCGCAGCGTTGCGATGAGTTCATCGATCGCTGGCCTGGAATTGTCCGCCAGCGGCTTCAGCAGCGCCTGCTGGCGTGACGCAAATACAGAGGATAGGCCGATGCCGTATGCCGAGAGCAGGCCTGAGAAGGGATGGATCAGCACCGCCTCCATGCCGAGCCCATCGGCGACCAGGCAAGCGTGCTGGCCGCCGGCGCCGCCGAAGCAGTTCAGGAGGTATTCGGTGACATCGTAGCCGCGCTGCACCGAAATCTTCTTGATGGCGTTGGCCATGTTTTCGACGGCAATGGTGATGAACCCTTCGGCGACGGTTTCCGGCGAGCGGCCGTCGCCGATCTCGGCCGCAAGTGCGGTGAATTTTTCGCGAACCGTCTGGACGTCGAGCGGTTCGTCCTGGCCCGGTCCAAAAATAGCCGGGAAGGACTCGGGCTGCAGCTTGCCCAGCATGACATTGGCGTCAGTGACGGCCAACGGGCCGCCGCGCCTATACGCGGCCGGGCCGGGATTGGCGCCGGCCGAATCCGGCCCGGCGCGAAAGCGGCCGGCCTCGTAATGGAGGATCGAGCCGCCGCCTGCAGCAACGGTGTGAATGCGCATCATCGGCGCGCGGATGCGCACGCCGGCGACCTCGGTGTCGAAGGCGCGCTCGTAGTCACCATCATAATGGGCGACATCGGTGGAGGTGCCGCCCATGTCGAAGCCTATGACTTTGCCGAAACCGGCGAGTTTTGCCGTCTCAACCATGCCGACGACACCGCCGGCCGGGCCGGACAACAGCGCGTCCTTGCCCTGGAACATGTCGGCGGCGGTGAGGCCGCCCGACGACATCATGAACATGAGGCGAGGGCTTTCCCTCCCCCTTGAGGGGAGGGTGGCGGCGAAGCCGCCGGGTGGGGTCGGCTCGACTGGGTTCGACACTCTGGCGGGGCCTTCTGAGATGACCCCCTCTGGCTGCTGCGCAGCCATCTCCCCCACAAGGGAGGAGATTGGCGCGGCACCCAGTTCCGCCGCAACCCTTTGCACATACCTTGCCAGGATCGGCGACAGGTAGGCGTCGACCACCGTGGTGTCGCCACGGCCGACCAGCTTGATCAGAGGCGAGACCTCGTGACTGACCGAGACCTGCGAGAATCCGAGCTTTCGACAGACTTTGGCGACCGCCTTTTCGTGCTCGGGATGTTTCCAGGCATGCATGAAGACGATCGCGACCGCATCGATGCCATCCGCCTTGGCTTGCTCAATAGCCGGGCGTACCGAAGCAATGTCGAGCAGGCGCTCGACACTGCCGTCGGCGCGAACCCTTTCGTCGATCTCGACGACACGCTCATAGAGCTGTTCGGGAAGGATGATCTGCTTGGCAAAGATATCGGGCCTGGCCTGATAGGCAATCCTCAGCGCATCGCGGAAGCCTTTGGTGATGAGCAGCAGCACACGGTCGCCCTTGCGCTCGAGAAGGGCATTGGTGGCAACCGTGGTGCCCATCTTGACATCGCCGATCAGAGCGGAGGGGATTGGAGCGCCGGGTTGGACGCCGAGCAAATCGCGAATGCCCTGGATGGCAGCGTCGGCATAGGCTTCGGGATTTTCCGAAAGGAGTTTCCTTGGATGCAGCCCGCCTTGCGGGTCACGGCCGATGACATCGGTGAAGGTGCCGCCACGGTCGATCCAGAAATCCCATTTTGCAGTCACTGCGGCGGCTCCCGGGATTTTTCCCTGTTCGATCTGTTAGCTCGCGAGGCCCTGACCGGCAATCGTCAAATGATTGGAATATGTTACAGGCAGAAATGCAACGTTACGAAACTCATGCGCAGCTTACGCATTGTGTCCTCGACCGCCGCCGGTAACGGAGGCGTGATTAGAGGAGAGATATCATGAAGAAACTCATTCTTGCGTCGGTGTCGGCGCTTGCGTTGCTTGGCCTTGCCGCCTGCAGCAACAGCGGCACCGACAACACCACGACGCAGAGCACCAACCCGCCGGCATCCGACCAGACGATGAAGCCGGCTGCTCCTGACGCCAACAAGCCTGCCGAGCCGGCTCCGGCTCCGGCTCCGGCGCCCGCGCCGGCTGCTCCGGCTCAGTAGTCAATGTGACAACCAAGGAAAGGCTGGCCTCACAGGCCGGCCTTTCTGCTGCTTACGATACCAGCGCCTGGCGGCCGAGTGCGACGACGTGAGCGCTGGCGCCAGCCGCCCCAGGCATTGCGCCAAATCGATTGGGCCAGCCCCTGCGGCACTGTCTTGGCTTGATAGCGATGGGTGGTTGGCCCTATGAAGCCCCCATGTCGATTTGGGACCGCCTTGGCGACTTCGTCACACGCGTTTCATCTTCAGCGTCGTCAGGCGTCGCCGAAGTGGTCGAGGCCGTGCGCACGGTTTTCTCCGGCGATGCCGATCTGCGCCGGCGCGTCGCCTTCTCGGTGGCGATGATCGCCCTGTCGGCCAAGATGGCCAAGGCAGACGGCATCGTCACGCAAGACGAGGTGCGCGCCTTCCAGGAAATATTCGAGGTGCCGAAGGAACAGAGGCGCAATGTGGCGCGGCTCTACGATTTGGCCAAACGCGATATTGCCGGTTTCGAGACCTATGCCGAGCGGATGGCGCAGCTTTGCGGTTCGGGCCATTCGAACTGCCTGATGCTCGAGGACATACTCGACGGGCTGTTCCACATCGCCAAGGCCGACGGGCTGGTGCATGAGCGCGAGGGCCAATTCCTGCATCGCATCGCCGAGATATTCCGCATCGATGAGGCGCATTACCAGAGCATCCTGGCCCGGCATGTCGATCTGGGTGCCGCCGATCCCTATGTTGTGCTCGGCATCGAGCGTGGCAAGCCGTTCGAGGAGGTCCGCAGGCGCTACCGCAAGCTGGTCTCCGACAATCATCCGGACCGGCTGATCGCACGCGGCCTGCCGCAGGAATTCATCAAGATCGCGACGACCAGGCTGGCGGCGATCAACGCGGCCTATGAAATGATCGAGCGAGGCCTGCGGCACGCATGAGCGGCTTTCCGCCCGATGAGCCGAGCGCCGAGGTCAGGGTATCGCCGAATTTCGGACCACGGCGCGGGACGCTCGGACCCGATATGATCGTGCTGCACTACACCGGCATGGCTACCGGCGCCGGTGCCGAGGCATGGTTGTGCGATCCGGCAAGCGAGGTCTCGTCGCACTACCTGGTCCATGAGGACGGCCGCTTTGTTCAGATGGTAAGGGAAAGCGACCGCGCCTGGCATGCCGGTAAGAGCTCGTGGTTCGGACAGAGCGACATCAACTCCTGTTCGATCGGCATCGAGATCGTCAATCCGGGGCATACGCTCGGCTATCGCAACTTTCCAAAACCGCAGATCGACGCGGTGATCGGCCTGTGCGCCGGCATCGTCGAGCGCCATTCCATTCCGGCGCAGCGGGTGCTTGCCCATTCCGACGTGGCACCGGGGCGAAAGGTCGATCCAGGCGAGAAATTTCCATGGAAGGCCTTATTTGCCGCCGGTATCGGCCATGTTGTGCCAGCAGCACCGATCCGGCGCGGCGCCGTGCTGAAGCCAGGCGATACCGGCGCCGAGGTAGAGGCGCTGCAGTCGATGCTGGCGCTCTATGGTTATGGCGTCGAGATCACCAGCACTTTCGACCGGCAGACCGAAATCGTGGTCGAGGTGTTTCAGCGGCATTTCCGGCAGCGCCTGGTCGATGGCATGGCTGACGGATCGACGATCCGCACGCTGGAAAGGCTGCTCGCTTCCGTAAGGATAGCCTCTCTCAAATAATCTTTTGCCAGCTTAAAAGTTACAATCTGTTACTCAAAGTGACTTGCGTCGCCTTCTTTGGCGCCAATTCCGTCGTCAAAGGCGATCCGTACAGATTGTCGGACGTCTATCTCCCCAGATGTTCCGATGTTGATTGAGGGTATCTGCGCGAAGTTCTTTGTGCAGATCAAACAGAACAGGATCACATGCAGAAATTGACCGTTTTAACGGCAGCCATTGCTGCCGGTGTAATGACTTTTGCCTTCAGTGCGGCGAACAGCGCACCGCTGAGCCAGCGGGCCGATCAGGGCTTCAGTGCCGCAGCCGGCAAAACCGCCGTGCCGAAGGGTGGTGCAAAAGTAGAGAAGACCGCCACCGCAAAAGTGGAAAAAGCGGCCGCGGTAAGGACGAAAAAGCCAGTCTCCGCGAAAAGGCCAACCGCTGCGAGAAAGACAATCGCCAAACTGCATGTGAAGCGTAACCGCAAAAGCATCGACCGCATGGCAACGGCGTCAGTCGCTCCGACGAGCAGGCCAGCGCCCCAGGCGGCGGTTGTCGGCGGCAGCGGACAGTATTCGGCGATCATTGCGCGTTATGCCGCCAGCTATGGCGTCCCGGTATCGCTCGCCAACGCCGTCATCAAGATCGAAAGCAACTACCAGCCGAACCAGGTCGGCAGCGCCGGCGAGATCGGCCTGATGCAGATCAAGCCGGCGACGGCAAGGATGATGGGCTATAGCGGTTCGGTTCAGGGTCTCTACGATCCCGATACCAACATCAAATACGGCATGAAGTACCTTGCCATGGCGCGGGATCTCGGCGGCGGCACGACCTGCGGCACGATCCTGAAATACAATGCCGGCCACGCCGCCACACGGATGAACCCGGTGTCCGCAGCCTATTGCGGCAAGGTCAAGGTGCAGCTGGCAGCACTTGGAGCGCCCGCCTGACAAGCGACAACTTGCTTTTTCGTTTGCGTTTTCGGGCCTGAACCCCTTTATACGCCTTGCCAGCTGGCCGGGCGGCCGCACCCGCGAAGCCGAAAGGCTGCGGGTGAGGAAAGTCCGGGCTCCATGGAGACACGGTGCCGGTTAATGACCGGCGGGGGCGACCCCAGGGAAAGTGCCACAGAAAGCAAACCGCCACGATCCAATCGTGGCAAGGGTGAAAGGGTGGGGTAAGAGCCCACCGCGCGACTGGCAACAGGAGCGGCACGGTAAACCCCACCGGGAGCAAGACCGAATAGGGGCGGTGCGAGGGGAAACCCTCGAGGGCTGTTTCCGGCTCACCGTCCGGGTAGGTTGCGTGAGGCGCATGGCAACATGCGCCCAAGATGAATGGCCGCCACGTTCTCGCCCCGTAAGGGGCGAGGGCCATACAGAACCCGGCTTACAGGCCAGCTGGCAGTTTTCCCCGATAAAAGGAAATCTCCTGATATCAGCAGGTGCGTCTTCGGGCGCAGCCGTTGATTCACTTTTCGACCCGCAATTAAGCGCGGCATTCCTTGAAAATGGTGCGATTAAATCGTACCATTTGGATGACGGTATTCAGGAGCGCGTCATGGGACAGGTCGATAAACGCAGCATCACGCTGTCGCCGGAATTGGCGGCGGCGGTCGACGACGTGGTCGCCGCCGGCGAATATGCCTCGGCAAGCGAGGTGATCCGCGACGCGCTGAGGCAATGGAAGGACCGGCGCGACCTGCTCGGCTACACGGTCGAGGAATTGCGCAAGCTGGTGCAGGAGGGGATCGACAGCGGACCGGGACGGTTTGCGTCGATCGACGAAATAAAGGCCGAAGCGCGGAGACGATTGAAACCCGACAGCGCGGCATGAATTTGCTGCCCATCATCCGAACCGCAAATGCGGAAGAGGATTTAATCGCGATCTGGCTTCATGTTGCGCAAGACAACGAGGCTGCAGCCGATCGATTGCTCGATCGGATCGAAGCCCGCTGGCAGCAAGTGGCCACTTATCCCTTCTCAGGTGCACCGCGCGAAGACATCGCGCCCGGCATCCGTCACCTGATCGTCGGCGAATACCTCACCCTGTACCGCGTCAGTGAAGAGGCGATCGAAATCGTTCGCGTGCTGCACGGCCGGCGCAAGATCGCGGCCGACGATCTAAGTTCGTGATTGCCGATTCAGCCACCGATTGCGTCCAGCGACGCCTCGATCGCCTGCCAAAGCTCTTCCACCGGCTCGCAGCCGATCGACAGGCGAACGAAGCCGGGCGGAACGGCATCTCCCCTTTTTGATCGCCGTTCGGCCGAAGTGTGCACGCCGCCGAACGATGTCGCGGCCTGCATCAAGGCGCAATTGTTGATGAAATCCTCGGCCTTGTCCTCCGAGGCGAGCACGAACGAGATGAGAAAGCCGAAGCGCTCCATCTGGGCGCGGGCAAGATTGTGCGATGGATCGCTCTCCAGTCCCGGAAAGCGCAAGCCGCTGATCGCGCGATGGTTTTTCAGCCGTCGCGCTATCATTTCGGCGGAAGCGCACATGCGGTCGAAGCGCACGTCCAGCGTTTCGAGGCCGCGATGCACCAGCCATGCCTCGAACGGCCCGGGGATAGCGCCCGACGTCTCGCGCCAGTCGGTCACCCTCGAGATAATGTCCGCGTCGCGGCTGGCGACATGGCCGAACAGCACATCGGAATGGCCGTTTGGTGCCTTGGTGTCGGCGGCAATGACGATATCTGCGCCGAGATCGAGCGGGCGCTGGCCGAAAGGCGTCATCGTCGTGTTGTCGACCACAAGCACCGCACCCGCTCTATGCACGGCTTCGGCGACGGCTGCGATGTCGCATATATCCAGTCCTGGGTTGGCGGGCGTTTCGACGAACGCAAGCCGATACCTATCGAAGCCGCCGTCGAGGAAGCTTGATGTTGGCCGGACATCATAAGCGACGCCAAAGGACTTCAGGAAGCGCTCTGCCAGCGCTCTCGTCGTGTGATAGCCGTCGGACGGCAGCAGGATACGGTCGCCGGCTTTGAGCAGGCCGAAAAATACCGCCGAGATGGCAGCCATCCCCGAGGGAAAGGCGACGCATGAGGCGTCTTCCAGATGCGCCAGCATGTGCTCGACCGCATCCCAGGTCGGATTGCTGAAGCGGCCATATTGATCGAAGCCGGTGGCGTCGCCGGGCGCATGAAAGATGGCGGCCATCGTCAGGGGCAAGGGGATCGGGTCGCCCTTGGCCAGCCCGCCGCGGCGCAGATGGGGAAGTGCCGCGGCGCGTGACTTGGCTGTTTCGGACATGATTTCAAACCTCGTTACTGACCGGAAAAGGAGATGCCGAGGCTATGCGCGGCAGCGATCCGCAGCAAGCCGCCTCCGGTTGGACCAGACGGCCCTAAACGCTTCGTTAGGCTTAATGGAGGATAAAGACCGGAGTGCCGTCAAAGCTGCTCTCCCCAGTCGTGGCAGGCGCGTTTTGAAGACTGTTCCCGTTGACGCCCATAACACCCCATGATATCCCATTCCGATACTCAAGCCTTCGTTCCGTGTCAGGGTGAAGCGTACGCCAATCGGGCAGCCGCGGCGGCTGCGCGTTTGCCTGCGTTCGCCCGTCACAACGAAGCGGGTTTTGGACGTCGACCGGGCTGGGGCGGCGCGGACAGGAAGATGCAGAGGGGTGCGGCGGCGCAAGCGGCCGTAACGCGTAATGGACCGGTTTCTGTCGAACGCGGTGAACAGGATCGATGCGAAGGGACGAGTGTCCGTGCCGGCGCATTTCCGTGCCGTTGTGCAGAAACGCGGCTATTCGGAACTTTATGCGCTACGCTGCCTGGATCGCCCGGCGATGGATGTCGGTGGGCTCGACCTGCTCGATCGCTACGAGCAGCGTATCGCCCAGGAAGACCCGTTCCTGCAGACGGCGGACGACATGTCGTTCTTCTGCCATGGCGATGGAACGTTTCTGAAGCTCGACCAGGACGGCCGTATCACGATGAGCGATTTCATTCGCGAGCATACCGGCATTTCAGCGGAAGTGGCCTTCGTTGGCCGGGGCAATTTCTTTCAGATCTGGGAGCCGGGACGGCTCAGCGCCTACGGGACGGAAGCACGCGCCCGGCTTTTGCAGCTTCGGCAGGGGACGAAGCCCGGGGAGCGGCCGGAATGATGGCGGGCGACGGCGATGAAGTTCATGCCGCTGGCGGACCAGCCCGTCACATTCCGGTCCTCCTTGCCGAAGTTCTGGAGGCGCTGGCCCCGACAAAAGGCGAGGTGATCGTCGACGGCACGTTCGGTGCCGGCGGCTACACCAAGGCCATTCTGGCAAGCGGAGCCTCGGTCGTCGCCATCGACCGCGATCCGGATGCGATCGCGGCGGGGCGGGCCCTTGAACAGCAGTCCGGCGGCAAGCTCAGGCTTGTCCAGGCACCGTTCTCGACGCTCGACGAGCAGGTTGAAAGTGCCGATGGCGTCGTGCTCGACATCGGCATCTCCTCCATGCAGATCGACCAGCCGGAGCGCGGCTTTTCGTTCCGGGCCGATGGGCCGCTCGACATGCGCATGGCGCAGGCGGGCCTGAGCGCCGCCGACGTCGTCAACACCTTCAAGGTGGGCGATCTTGCCCGCATCTTCGGTTTTCTCGGCGAGGAACGCCATGCCGGGCGCATCGCCCGCATGATCGAGAGCCGTCGCGAAAAACGCCCCTTCGAGCGCACGCTCGACCTTGCCGATGCCATCGAGACGCATATCGGTCGCGCGCCGAAAGACAAGATCCATCCGGCCACCCGCGTTTTCCAGGCGCTGCGCATCTTCGTCAATGACGAACTCGGCGAACTGGCCAAGGCACTGTTTGCCGCCGAGCGCGTGCTGAAACCGGGCGGGCGGCTTGCCGTGGTGACCTTCCATTCCCTCGAGGACCGCATCGTCAAGCGCTTCATCGCCGACAGAGCCGATACAGCGACCGGATCGCGGCATCTCCCCGAGGCCCAGGCGCGCACCGCCACCTTCACCAAGAAGGGCGGCGGCGTGACGCCTGGCGATGCCGAGATAACGGCAAATCCGCGGGCGCGCTCGGCAAGGCTGCGCGCTGCGATCCGTACAGAGGCGCCGGCGCGTGCCGGCGATTTTTCGATCTTCGGCCTGCCAAAACTGCCTGGCCCAAAGCTTCCCGGCGCCGATCGACCGGGAGAGAGGTGAGCACGTGTTTCGTACCAGCGACATAGTCCTGATCGCCGTCATGGTTTCGGCGGCTGCCCTGACCTACAAGACCAAGCGCGAGGCCGAGGAGCAACTGGCGGCAGTGCACAAGATCCAGGCGCAGATCCGTTATGAGGAGGACACGATCGACCTGCTCAAGGCGGACTGGAGCCTGCTTACCCAGCCGTCGCGCCTGCAGAAGCTCACCGAAATCTACAAATCGCAACTCGGACTCGAGCCGGTCAATGCGCGCCAGATCGTCGGGCTGGACGATCTGCCGGCGAAACCCGTCAACATCGAGGACCTTTCATCGCACCGGCTGGGCGGCATGGCCGATATCGGCGGCAAGGATCCCGCGGTGACCGGAGGCATCGTCCAATGATCACCGGATTTCCAATGGCTGCCAGATTTCCAAAGATTGGCAGGCTGCTGAAGAGCGGTTCACAGGCCGGTGCAGGCGGATCGATCGTGGTCGAAGGTGCCCGCAAGGCGACCGGTGGCAAGGGCAGGACCCGCATCGTCATGACCATGGCGGTGTTCTTCGGCATCTATTCGACCATTGCCGGGCGGCTGGTCTATCTGGGTTTCCAGAATCCCGACCTGTCGGGCGGCCCGCAGAGCCGGGTGACGGCATCGCGACCCGACATCGTCGACCGTAACGGCGAAGTGCTGGCGACCGACATCAAGACCGCGTCGCTGTTTGCCGAACCGCGCCGCATCGTCGATGCCGACGAGGCGATCGAAAAGCTGTCGACGGTGCTTCCCGAGATCGACTACGAGCAGACATATAACAAGCTGAAGAGCGGCGCCGGGTTCGTCTGGCTGCAGCGGCAACTGACGCCGAAGCAGCAGGCCGACATCATGCAACTCGGCATCCCCGGATTCGGCTTTCGCACCGAAAAGCGCCGGTTCTATCCGGCCGGCGAAACCTCGTCTTACATTGTCGGCCTCACCAACATCGACAATCAGGGCATCTCCGGCATGGAGAAATACATCGACGAACAGGGCTTGAGCGATCTTCAGGCGTCGGGCCTCGCGGTGGCCAAGGATTTGAAGCCGGTGCAGCTCTCGATCGACCTGCGCGTCCAGCATATCGTGCGCGACGAGGTCGCCACCGGCATGGAAAAGTACCACGCCATCGCGGCGGGCGCCGTCGTGCTCAACGTCAAGACCGGCGAGGTGCTGGCGATGGCGTCGGTTCCGGATTTCGATCCGAACAACCCCTATAACGCGCAGGACAAGGACCGGCTCAACCGTATGTCGGCCGGCCTCTATGAAATGGGGTCGACCTTCAAGAGCTTCACCACTGCCATGGCGCTCGATTCCGGCAAGATAACGCTGCAAAGCCGTTTCGACGCGTCGCGCCCGATCAGGATCGGCCATCAAACCATCCATGATTTCCATGGCAAGGGCCGGGTACTGTCGGTGCCGGAAGTGTTCATCTACTCCTCCAATATCGGCTCTGCCAAGGAAGCCGAAGCGGTTGGCATCGACGGACACCGCGAATTCCTGCATCGCCTGGGAATCCTCGAGAAGATGCAGACCGAACTGCCGGAAGTCGCTCGGCCGACCGAGCCCAAGGTCTGGAAGCAGGTCAATTCGATCACCATCGCCTTCGGCCACGGTGTGTCGACGACGCCGCTGCAGACAGCGGTCGGCTGCGCCGCGCTGATGAATGGCGGCTATCTGATGGACCCGACCTTCCTGCCGCGCACGCAGGAGCAGGCGATGGCGGTGGCCAAGAAAGTGGTCAGCGACAAGACGGTCGAGGGCATGCGCTATCTCTATGCACTCAATGCCGAAAAGGGATCCGGCCGCAATGCACGGGTGCCAGGATACCGGGTGGGCGGCAAGACGGGAACGGCGGAGAAGGTTGTCAACGGCCGTTACTCGAAGGAAAAGAATTTCAACGCCTTCGTTGCGGCTTTCCCGATGGACGATCCGCAATACATAGTGCTTACGATCGCCGACGAACCGAGGCCGGAAAAGCCCGGCATGGGTGCTACGGCCGCCTCGAACGCGGGCATCATGGCTGCAAACATCATCCGACGTGCGGCTTCCATGCTTGGCGTGAAGCCAGATTTCAGCCATGAAAATGGTGCAACGCTGGTTTCCTATCAGTGATTCTTGGGGCGCGCCGGCAACTGCGCGCTATTTTGTTGCGATGAACGGGGTTCGATGAAGCTGAAAAATCTAGCCGGTATCCTGCCTGTCGAAGGGACAGCTTCCTTCGATATGGAGGTTACAGGGATTTCGTCGGATTCCCGCCAGGTAACACGGGGCGTCGTCTTTTTCGCGCTCAGCGGCTCCAAGGCGGATGGCGCAGCCTACGCAGCCGATGCCGCGAGCCGAGGCGCTGCAGCGATCGTGGTCGGCAAGGGCAGTGCCGTCGCCGGGCTGCCAATCCCGGTTCTTGTCGTAGACGATCCGCGCCTTGCACTGGCGCTGAGTGCTGCACGTTTTTTCGGCATGCAACCGCAAACCATGGTCGCGGTGACCGGAACCAGCGGCAAGACCTCGGTCGCCGCATTCACCCGGCAGATATGGGAGCAGGCGGGTTTCGCCGCCGCCTCGATCGGCACGACCGGCGTGGTGGCGCCGGGCCGCAACGAATATGGCTCGCTGACCACGCCGGATCCGGTGGCACTGCACAGGCTGCTCAAGGAGCTGGCGGAGGCCGGCGTCACCCACGCCTCGATGGAAGCGTCCAGCCATGGCCTCGACCAGCGCCGGCTCGACGGCGTCAAGCTTGCGGCCGGCGGCTTCACCAATCTCGGCCGCGACCATATGGACTATCATCCGACGGTCGAGGACTATCATCGCGCCAAATTGCGTCTGTTCGACGCGCTGCTGCCGAAGGGCGCGCCGGCGGTCATCTTTGCCGACGACCCGTGGTCGGAGCCGACGATCAAGGCGGCGCGGGCAGGGGGACTGAATGTGCTGACGGTCGGCCGCCACGGCGATTTCCTGCGGCTGAAGCGGGTCGAGCACGAGCGCCACCGCCAGCGCGCCGAGGTCGAAGCGGACGGCGTTCTCCATGAAGTCGACTTGCCGCTGGCCGGCGACTTCCAGATTGCAAATGCGCTGGTGTCGGCCGGCCTCGCCATTTCGACTGGAACATCTGTTGCCAAGGCGTTGATGGCGCTGGAGAAATTGAAGGGCGCGCCGGGACGGCTCGACCTTGTCGGGACGGCCGCCAACGGCGCGCCGGTCTATGTCGACTACGCGCACAAGCCGGATGCGCTGGAAAACGTGCTGGCTTCGGTGCGCCCCTTTACCACCGGCCGCGTCATCGTCGTATTCGGTTGCGGCGGCGACCGGGACCGAGGCAAGCGGCCGATCATGGGCGAGATCGCCACAAGACTGGCCGACGTGGTCATCGTCACCGACGACAATCCCCGCTCGGAAGTACCCGAGACGATCCGCGCCGCGATCCTGGAGGCCGCACCCGGCGCCATCGAGATCGGCGACCGGCGCAAGGCCATCCACGAGGCGGTCGGGATGCTTCACGCTGGCGACACGCTGATCGTGGCCGGCAAGGGCCATGAGGAAGGCCAGACCATCGGCACCGAGACGCTGCATTTTTCCGATCATGAGGAAGTTCGCTCGGCGCTGCGGGAGCAAGCGGCGTGAGCTATCTGTGGACCTCCGAGGCGCTGGTTGCCGCCATGGATGGCCGGCCGCTCGGTCCGATGCCTGAAGGCATCGCCGGCATTTCCATCGACAGCCGCAGCCTGCAGCCGGGAGACGCTTTCTTCGCCATCAAGGGCGAGGCCATGGACGGCCATGATTTCGTCACGGCTGCCATCAAGGCGGGCGCCGGCGTGCTGGTCGTCGCCGAGGGCAAGCTGCCGTCGCTGGGGCGGCTGACTGCACCGATGATCGTCGTGGAGGACGTGCTTGTCGCTCTGGAAAAGCTCGGCGTTGCGGCGCGCGCACGCTCAAAGGCCAGGGTCATTGCCGTGACCGGATCGGCGGGCAAGACCACCACCAAGGAAGCGCTACGCCAGGCTCTCTCCGCGGTCGGTACGGTGCATGCATCGGCCCAGTCGTTCAACAATCACTGGGGCGTGCCGCTGACGCTGGCGCGCATGCCGCAGGATTGCGACTATGCCGTCTTCGAGATCGGCATGAACCATCCCGACGAGATCCGGCCGCTGGTCAAGATGGTCCGGCCGCATGTCGCCATCGTCACGTTGATCGCGGCCGCTCACCTCGGCTTCTTCCGCAACCTGGACGAGATCGCCAAGGCCAAGGCAGAGGTTTTCGAGGGACTGGAGCCCGGTGGCGCCGCCCTTCTCAACCGCGACGATGCGCGCTGGAAGCTGCTGGAGAAGATGGCCAAAGAGGCCGGCGTCGAGCATGTCTACGGGTTCGGCGAGAATGCCCGGGCGACCTTCAAACTGATCAAATGCGAGCTCAATGCCGATCACTCGGTCATCACCGCCAAGATTGGCGGGCACGAGATTGTCGCCAGGATCGGCGCGCCGGGCCGCCATATGGTGCAGAACGTGCTCGCGGTTCTTGGTGCCGCGCATCTGGTCGGCGCCGACGTTAACAGGGTTGCGCAGGCGCTGGCCGATCTTTCGCCCGAACGCGGACGCGGCAAGCGCTATGTGTTGCGTCACCCCAACGGGCCGATCACGCTGATCGACGAGAGCTACAACGCCAATCCCGCGTCGATGAGGGCTGCAATGGCACTGCTCAACACGACGCCGGTGTCGGGCGAGGGCAGGCGCATTGCCGTGCTCGGCGATATGCTCGAGCTCGGCAGCCATTCGGCGAAATTGCATGCCGCGCTTGCCGGTCTGATCGTCGGCACCGACACGCGCACGGTCTTTCTCGGCGGCCCGGAGATGCGGGCGCTGGCCGACGTTTTGCCCGGCGAGATCAGGACGGAGTACCGCGCCGGTGCGGAAGATCTGAAACCGGTTCTTCTATCGGAATTAAAGCCCGGCGACGTGGTCATGATCAAATCGTCGAAGGGCATAGGCTTTTCAAAGCTGGTCGAGGCGTTGCTCGGCAAGTTTCCGGCGGAAGCCACAACCAGCAGACAGACCTAGGATCGGTCCGGGGGACGCAAGCGCATGCTAACACTGCTCGTCGAATTTGCGGACAAGATCTCGGTCTTCAACGTCTTCCGCTACATAACATTCCGCACCGGCGGAGCGCTGATCACAGCGGCGCTGATCGTGTTCATCTTCGGACCGACCATCATCAATTCGCTGCGGCTGCGGCAAGGCAAGGGCCAGCCGATCCGTGCCGACGGGCCGCAGACGCATTTCAAGAAGGCGGGAACGCCGACAATGGGCGGACTGATGATCCTGTCCGGCATCGTCGGTTCGTCGCTGCTGTGGGCGAACCTGTCGAGCATCTACGTCTGGGTGGTCCTGCTGGTGACGCTGGGATTCGGCTCGATCGGCTTTTACGACGATTATCTCAAAGTAACCAAGCAATCGCATCTCGGCTTTTCCGGCAAGGCGCGGCTGGGGCTCGAATTCGTCATCGCCGGCATCGCCGCCTGGGTGATCATGCATAACGGCCAGGCGCCGTTCTCGTCATCGTTGACATTCCCTTTCGCCAAGGAGTTTCTCGTCAATCTCGGCTGGTTCTTCATCCCGTTCTCGTGCTTCGTCATCGTCGGCGCCGGCAATGCGGTGAACCTGACCGACGGTCTCGACGGGCTGGCGATCGTGCCGATCATGATCGCAGCCGCATCCTTCGGCGTCATCGCCTATCTCTCCGGCAACGCGGTGTTCGCCGAATATCTGCAGATCCATTTCGTGCCCGGCACCGGTGAACTTGCGGTGGTCCTTGGAGCGGTGATCGGCGCCGGTCTCGGTTTCCTCTGGTTCAATGCGCCGCCGGCGGCGATCTTCATGGGCGACACCGGCTCGCTGGCGCTGGGTGGGCTGATCGGCACGGTCGCGGTGGCGACCAAGCACGAGATCGTGCTGGTCATCGTCGGCGGCCTGTTCGTCGTCGAGATATTCTCGGTCATCATCCAGGTCGGCTACTTCAAGATGACCGGCAAGCGCGTCTTCCTGATGGCGCCGATCCACCATCATTTCGAAAAGCTCGGCTGGACCGAAAGCCAGGTGGTGATCCGCTTCTGGATCATCGCCGTCATCCTGGCGCTGGTCGGCCTGTCGACCCTGAAGCTCAGATAGGAGGCCGCTTGATCCCCGCCGCATCCTTTTCAGGCAAGCGCGTTTCGCTCTTCGGGCTCGGTGGCTCGGGGATTGCCACGGCGCGCGCGCTGATCGAGGGCGGCGCGGATGTGCTGGCCTGGGACGACAATCCCGATAGCGTCGCCAAGGCCGGCGCGGTCGGCATCACGACAGCGGACCTGCGCGGTGCGGACTGGGCGAGGTTTTCCGCCTTCGTGCTGTCGCCCGGCGTGCCGCTGACGCATCCCAAGCCGCACTGGACCGTCGAGCTGGCGCGGGGCTCAGGCGTGGAGATCATCGGCGACATCGAGCTTTTCTGCCGCGAGCGGATGCTGCTGGCACCGGCAGCACCTTTCATTGCCATTACCGGCACCAACGGCAAGTCGACGACCACGGCACTGACGGCGCACATCCTAAAATCGGCTGGGCGCGACACGCAGATGGGCGGCAATATCGGCCGCGCGGTGATGACGCTCGATCCGCCGCAGCCTGAACGGCACTATGTGGTTGAGTGCTCTTCCTACCAGATCGATCTTGCCCCTTCGATCAATCCGACGGCCGGTGTGCTGCTCAACCTGACGCCGGACCATCTCGACCGCCATGGCACGATGCAACACTACGCCTCGATCAAGGAGCGGCTGGTGGCCGGCAGCGAGACGGCAATCATCGGTGTCGACGATTCCTGGTGCGCCCAGATCGCCGATCGGCTGGAGCGGGCCGGCCGGCAGGTCATCCGCATCTCCAAGCGCCTGCCGCTGACCGACGGTTATTTCGCTGACGGCACCAACTTAATGGAAGCCGTGCACGGCCGCTACAGCCGTGTCGCCTTCCTCGAAGGCATCGGCTCGTTGCGCGGCCAGCACAATGCGCAGAACGCGCTGGCCGCCGCCGCCGCCTGCCTCAAGGTCGGGCTCGAGCTCGGCGAGATCCAATCCGGACTGGAGAGTTTCCCTGGGCTGGCGCACCGCATGGAGCAGGTCGGCCGCAAAGGGCATGTGCTGTTCGTCAACGATTCCAAGGCGACCAACGCCGATGCCGCTGCACCGGCGCTGTCGAGCTTTGCGCGTATCTACTGGATTGCCGGCGGCCTGCCGAAAGAGGGCGGCATCGAGCCGTTACGCGGCTTCTTCCCGCGCATCGCCAAGGCCTATCTGATCGGCGAAGCCGCACCGGCCTTTTCGGCGACGCTGGGCGAAGCGGTGCGCTACGAGATATCAGGCACGTTGGCGGCGGCAGTCGAACACGCCGCCCGCGATGCGGCCAGGGATAGTAGCGGCGAGGCAGTGGTGCTGCTGTCGCCGGCCTGCGCCAGTTTCGACCAGTTCAAGAATTTCGAAGTCCGCGGCGAGGCGTTCAGGCAAGCCGCAACCGCCATTGATGGCGTGAAGCCCATCGGAGGGACACGATAATGCAAAGCCGTCTCGACAAAAGCCCTGTGGCGACCTGGTGGTGGACGATCGATCGCTGGTTCCTGGCGGCGTTCCTGTCGCTGATGGGGCTCGGCATCGTTTTGTCCTTCGCCGCAAGCCCGGCGGTGGCCGAGCGCATCGGGCTCGACAGTTTCCACTTCGCGACACGCCAGATTATCTTCACCATTCCGGCGCTTGGGGTAATGCTGGCCGTCTCGTTCCTTGAATCCAGGCAGATCCGGCGCATGGCGCTGGTCATGTTGTGCATCATGCTGTTTCTGATGGTGGCGGTGCTCTATATCGGCGTCGAGGTGAAGGGCGCGCGGCGCTGGGTGTCGCTAGCCGGCCTGTCGATCCAGCCGTCCGAGTTCCTGAAACCGGCCTTCGTCATCATCTGCGCCTGGCTGTTCGCCGAGCACAAGCGCCAGCCCGACATTCCGGGCAATTTGTTCGCCATGTTGCTGCTTGCACTGGTCATCTCGCTGCTGGTGGCGCAGCCTGACCTTGGGCAGACCATGCTGGTGCTCGGCACCTGGGGGGTGATGTTCTTCATGGCCGGATTGCCGTGGCTGTGGATCGTCGCGCTGGGTGCTGCAGGCGTCGGCGGCGTGTTCGCCGCCTATGCAGTGTTCCCGCACGTTGCCGGCCGTATCGACCGCTTCATGACCGGCGAGGGCGACACGTTCCAGGTCGACATGGGCCGCGAGGCGCTGATCAATGGCGGCTGGTTCGGCGTCGGGCCGGGCGAGGGCACCGTCAAACGGGTCATCCCCGACAGCCATGCCGACTTCGTCTTCTCGGTCGCCGGCGAGGAATTCGGGCTGATCATGTGCTTCTTCATCATGTCCATCTTCGGGTTCATCGTGCTGCGCGGCCTCAACACGGCACTCAAGGAGCAGGACGATTTCACACGCTATGCGGTTGGCGGCCTGGTCACGGTCTTCGGCCTGCAGTCGGTCATCAACATGGCCGTCAATCTGCAGCTGATGCCCGCCAAGGGCATGACGCTGCCGTTCATTTCCTACGGCGGTTCCTCGCAGATCGCGATCGCCATCTCGATGGGCATGGTGCTGGCGCTGACGCGCAAGCGCCCGGAAAAGCGCAAGCAGCTGGGCTTCATGCCGTCGCCGCGTGCGATGCCGGCGGAGTGAGATGGCCAAGGGGGTCATCCTTCTGGCGGCGGGCGGAACGGGCGGACATCTGTTCCCGGCCGAGGCACTGGCGCACGAACTGACCGGGCGCGGCTGGGCGGTGCACCTGGCGACGGACGAACGCGCCGAGCGCTTTGCCGGGCAGTTCCCGGCGGCCGCCATCCATCCGATCCAGTCGGCGACGATGGGGTCGAAAAATCCTTTTGCCGTGCTCGCCGCATTTTGGAAAATCTGGCGCGGGGTGCGGCAGGCATCGGCCGTCATCGCCAGCGTCAAGCCTGCCATCGTGGTCGGCTTCGGCGGCTATCCGACGCTGCCGCCGCTCTATGCCGCGACCCGGCGCAAGGTGCCGACGCTGATCCACGAGCAGAACGCGGTGATGGGCCGTGCCAACCGGGCGCTCGCCGGCCGCGTCGACGCTATTGCCGGTGGTTTCCTACCGGAAGACACAAGTGCTACAGGCGTCAAGACGGTGACCACCGGCAATCCGGTCAGGCCGCAAGTGCTGGAAGCGGCGAAGACGCCTTATGCCGCATCGGCCGGTGAAGAGCCGTTCCGATTTCTGGTGTTTGGCGGCAGCCAAGGCGCGCAGTTCTTTTCCGATGCGGTGCCGGCGGCGATCGCCCGGCTTTCCGATGCACAGCGCAGGCGGCTGGCGATCACCCAGCAGGCGCGCGCCGACGATGTGGCGCGGGTGAAAGCGGCCTATGCCACGCTTGACATCGAGGCCGAGGTGTCGCCCTTCTTTACCGACATGGCGGCGCGGCTGGCGGCGGCGCATCTGGTGATGTCGCGCTCCGGCGCATCGACCGTATCGGAAATCGCGGTGATCGGCCGGCCGGCGCTGCTGGTGCCTTATCCGCACGCGCTCGACCACGACCAGGCGGCGAATGCGGCGGCCCTTGCGGCAGCGGGCGGCGCCGAGGTGCATCCGCAATCCACGCTTTCGGCGGAGCGGATCGCCGTGCTTGTCGGCGGGCTGATGGATGATCCAGGCAAGGCGGCGACAATGGCCGCGGCGGCGAAATCGTCCGGAAAACCGGATGCCGCGCGGTTGCTCGCCGATCTGACAGAGGCTATTGCGTCCAGGAAATCCGTTTCGGAATTCAGGAAGGAGACGCACGCATGAAGATGCCACAGACGATCGGCCTCGTGCATTTCATCGGCATTGGCGGCATCGGCATGAGCGGCATCGCCGAGGTGCTGCACAATCTCGGCTACAAGGTGCAGGGATCCGATCAGGCCGACAGCGCCAATGTGCAGCGGCTGCGCGACAAGGGCATCGAATGCTTCGTCGGCCATCAGGCCGAAAACCTCGGCGAGGCCGAAGTGGTCGTCGTCTCCACCGCAATCAAGAAATCCAACCCGGAGCTGAAGGCGGCGAGAGAGAAGTTGCTGCCGATCGTGCGGCGCGCCGAAATGCTGGCCGAGCTGATGCGCTTCCGGCAGGCGGTCGCGATCGGCGGCACGCATGGCAAGACGACGACGACTTCGATGGTGGCGACGCTACTCGAAGCCGGCGGGCTCGACCCGACGGTAATCAATGGCGGCATCATCAATGCCTATGGCACCAATGCCCGCATGGGAGACGGCGAATGGATGGTGGTCGAGGCCGACGAGAGCGACGGCACCTTCCTCAAGCTGCCGGCCGAGATTGCCGTCGTCACCAATATCGACCCCGAGCACCTCGACCATTACGGCTCCTTCGACAAAGTGCGCGAAGCGTTTCGTCAGTTCGTCGAGAATGTGCCGTTCTACGGCTTTGGTGTGATGTGCACCGACCACCCCGAGGTGCAGGCGCTGGTCGCCCGCATCGAGGACCGGCGCGTCATCACCTATGGCGAAAATGCGCAGGCCGACGTGCGCTTCACCAATCACCGCATGGACGGCCCGACCTCGGAATTCGACGTGGTGATCCGCGACCGCAAGACGCACGGCCAGATAACGATATCAGGCCTGCGGCTGCCCATGCCCGGGCGCCACAATGTCTCCAATGCGACGGCGGCGATTGCCGTCGCGCATGAGCTCGGCCTTTCGGCTGAGGCAATCAAGAAGGGCCTGTCGTCTTTCGCGGGCGTCAAGCGGCGCTTCACCCATACCGGTTCGTGGAACGGTGTCGATGTGTTCGACGATTACGGTCATCATCCGGTCGAGATCACGGCGGTACTGAAGGCTGCGCGCAGCGCTACCAAGGGTCGCATCATCGCCGTTATCCAACCGCATCGCTTCACCCGGCTGCGCGATCTGTTCGACGAGTTTTCCGTCTGCTTCAACGACGCCGATACGGTAATGGTGGCGCCCGTCTATGCAGCCGGCGAGGAACCGATCGACGGCGTCACGTCCGACGCACTGGTGTCGCGCATCCGCTCCGGCGGCCATCGCGACGCACGCTACATCGAAGGTCCGGCGGCGATTGCGCCGATCGTGCGCGAGGTGGCGAAGCCGGGCGATTTCGTCGTCTTCCTCGGCGCCGGCAACATCACCCAATGGGCCTATGCGCTGCCCAAGGAACTCGGCGGGACCATCTCATGATGCGCGGCCAGGCGTTGATCGAGAAGCTTGGCGACCGGCTTGCCGGACTGCGCGGCCGCATCACGCCCAATGCCGAGATGGACAAGATCACCTGGTTTCGAGCCGGCGGGCTCGCGGACGCATTGTTCCAGCCGGCCGACGAGGACGATCTTGCCACGTTCCTGAAGGCGGTGCCGGAGGAAATTCCGCTGACCATCGTCGGCGTCGGCTCGAACCTGCTTGTCCGTGACGGCGGCATTGCGGGCTTTGTCATCCGGCTTTCGGCCAAAGGCTTTGGCGAGACCGAAGTGATTGCGCCGACCACGATCAAGGCGGGCGCCGCGACACCCGACAAGCGCCTTGCGGCCGTTGCCTACGAGGCCGGCATCGGTGGCTTTCATTTCTACCACGGCATTCCCGGCGCCATTGGCGGAGCGCTGAGGATGAACGCCGGCGCCAATGGCGTCGAGACGCGCGAGCGCGTGGTCGAGGTGCGGGCACTCGACCGCAAGGGCAATGTTCATACGCTGAGCAACGCCGACATGGGCTATGCCTATCGCCATTCAGCGGCGCCGTCCGGGCTGATCTTCACGTCGGCGCTGCTCGAAGGCATTCCTGAGGACAAGGCGGCGATCAAGGCCGCGATGGATGCTGTCCAGAACCATCGCGAGACCGTGCAGCCGATCCGCGAAAAGACCGGTGGCTCTACCTTCAAGAATCCTGAGGGCACCTCGGCCTGGAAGGAGATCGACAAGGCCGGCTGCCGCGGCCTGATGGTTGGTGGGGCGCAGATGTCGCCGATGCATTGCAACTTCATGATCAACACCGGAACCGCCACGGGCTACGAGCTTGAATATCTCGGTGAGACGGTGCGTGCGCGCGTGCTCGAAAGATCAGGCATCCGGCTGCAGTGGGAGATCAAGCGCATCGGCAATTTTCGGCCGGGCCATGCCGTCCAGGAATTTCTCGGGCAGTTGCTTTAGAGCCTTTCACGTTTTGATGGAAGCGTAGCCGGCGTTTGCGAAGTAGTTGTTGCATTCGGTTGCCTCGATCGTTTCAACGAGG
>NZ_JAMYUA010000052.1:0-37274 GCF_040322715.1 Mesorhizobium sp. M0106
GATGTACATCGCCCGCATCGGCGACCTTCACCTGATCAAGCGCATGCCGCTGAGCGGCGGCGGGCATGATCCATCCTGTGATTCATATGAATCGCCTTACGAGCTGTCCGGCCTGGGCGCCTTGATGGGCAGCGCGATACAGCTCGATCCGCAAAGCGGCATGGCTGCTTTGAAACTCGATTTCAGCCTGTCGAAGACGGGGAGCCGGGCAGCATCCGCGCCTGCTGGCGAGAGCTCCGCCAGCGTAACTGGAGACCCCAGGAGGATGTCGCTGCGTGGCCTGCTCCATTATCTATGGCAGGAGGCCGAATTGACGGTCTGGACATCCCGATGGGCCGGTAAGCGACATTGGTGGAATGTCCGCTGGCATCTGCTCGAGGCTGCCGGGCAAATGACGGTGAGGGGCGGGCCCCTCGCGGATATCCTGTTCGTGCCCGAGCCGTTTCGCGCCGAGAACAGGCAAGCGATCGAACATCGCCGCAATGCGGCTCTCGGCATGGCGCTCCCGCCGAAATCCGGCCCACGAAAGCTACTGGTTCTGGTCGGCGAGGTGAAGGAAATCATGCCCGCCCGATCCGGTCGGAAACTCGTCGTCAGACATTTGCCGGGCTTTCCCTTTGTCATCGACGATGCATTGCATCGGCGTTTGCAGGCACGTTTCGAGAGAGAATTGTCGCTGTGGGGAGCGGATTCCAGCTCACATCTGATAGTGATCGCGACCTTCGGACTGAACCCGGCCGGCCTCGCCGTTGTTGAGGAGGTCGCATTAATGGTGGTATCCGAGAACTGGATCCCTTTCGAGACGGTCTCGGAAAAGCGGCTCGTTGACGCGCTCGCCCGCCTTCGCGAGAAGAGCGTGAAGGGATTGCGCTACGACCTGCAAACCGACCAGCCGATCGCCAACGCTTTGCTCCAGGACAGGCAGCAGCCGACCGCACTCTTTGTCGTCCCGGCCGGCGCGGACGAAGCGTTCGAGGCTTCGCTCGACGAAATGATCGCCGCGCGTCCGGAGATCGGCTTCTGGGTGTGGCGGGTCGGCGAAGGCGATATGCCGCCGTTGCCGCTCTGAGCGTCGGCGGAATTTCCGACGAGGCTCAGTATGTCTTACCCCAGGCCCAGCTTCTTCTTGAGCTCGGCATTTTCCTTACGCAGACGGTCAGCAAGCAGGTTCTTAAGGCGCTTGTTTTCTTCCTCGAGCGCGAGCAGGTCCTTCAGATCGCCGCTATCTGCGGCTGGCGCTGCAACCTTCTTCCACTGATAATAGGTCTGCTCCGAAATGCCGGCTTGGCTGACCGCACTCTTGCTGGTCGCACCCCCAGCGATCGACTTCTCGATCTGGGCAAGCTTCTGGGCGCGTTCCTTCTCAGAATAGGTCTTCCGGGCGGTCCGCACCGCCACCGCAGGTTCAGCCGCCTGAGGCCCTGGTCTCGCCCCGTTCTTGCGGGTCGGCTTGGCGAGCTCTGCCTTCGCTTTCCTTGCTCGCGGAACTTTCTTCTTCGCTTCAGGGGCTTCCACTTTGGCTGGTGCCACTGTTGTCTGAACAGTTTGAGCTTCCTGAGAATCGGCCATGATATGCTCCGCTTGTGGATTGTCACCGTCATCAGCATCGATGGGTCTTATACTGGAGTCAATGAGCTCAGAACCTGGCAACTGAGCGCCATCAGACAGCTGCGTCATCTCGGTGACAATTTTGGACAGGTCGAGAGCACCCCAGATCGAATGGCTTGGCTTTTGCTTGCCGCGCTTCTGTTTGACTTCCACGATAAATGGCCGGATCTGGCGCTTCATAGTCCCTTCCTTGATGTGAGGACGACTTGCAGCCAAGTCGCTGTTTCGCGTCAGCGAGTATTCTGCGCCTAGGCATCTTATCGCTCTTGCCGAGCTTTATCGGAGAAGGCCAGCGACGAGCAAGCGAGGTTTCCCTGACCTCGGGGACTGGCTCGATCACCGGGACGCAAACGGTCTATTGCGAGCCGAGGTCTCATTTGACGCGACCTTCAGAGCCTATCCATGCCCGCCATCCACAGGCGCCACTTCGCTCGATCCACCGGCAGCTGACAAATTTCGACATGCTGACGAGGCTCGCATGCTCCAGGTTCGGTAAAGAACCCCCCTGCATCGAGCGCCGCCTACGCCGTCATTCGTTGCCGCCGGGCAAACGTACAAGGGACTAACAGCCGTCCGCATCCGATGACTGTGCACAACCGACTGCATCGATTGCAATCCTGATTTTCTTGGGAGCAAATCTTCTCATGGCGGCGGATGAGCTGGACGCGATTGTTTTCGGGATGGCGGTCGACAGCGTCCGTGCGCTTCCTCTTGGATTCACGGAAAAAGTCGCAGAAATTGCCAACCGAAGCCACGGCGTCCTGCTTTTTGATTTGCGCATCGATGGCGACTTGGAAATGCAGCGGATCGCCGCCGTCCGATATCCAAGCAACCAGACAGGCATTCTGGCGCTGGACAAGCAGGGCTCGGCGATCAGCCATTGCATGGTCAACGGCACTTTCTCCAGCTTTATCGCTCCCTTGGAGGACTGGAACACTCTGCCGCTACCGATGCAGGCCAGGACGAGTATCGCCGGCCCGGCCAGCCTCTTCATCGGCGCCTTACGCAATGCCGGATACATCCTGCGCGGCAGGTCCTGATCCGAAGTTTTGCGCGGTGACTGGCCGATCATATCGTCGAACCAGCCGGCCACACGGCTTCGCTAAGGGCGATTACCCACGGTGATCAGGTGACAAGGATCATCCGAGTTGAAGTCTGACCCTGATAGGTGGCTCGCTGGACTACGAGCACCTGGTCGGTGCTGGCCTTAAATACCGTGAAAATGCGCCGGCCGGCGGCGACGCACTGATCGAGCAATGTCGGTTGCCGTCACGGTATCTTGGAAAGCGATAGGGCTGCGTGCAAGCGATCGTAATGTGCGAGAGCGTCTCGCCCGTCGGCGTCCAATGGTACGCCTCCTCGATAGACATCGCGCCGCATAGCCTATCCGACGCGCCTCATTTCAGCGGAGTAGGCGGACCGTGCTAATAGGGACGTTTCGCTTCCGAGCGGCAGCTCTCAGGGATAACCTTTATCGTCGCCTCCCTTCTTTGAGTTCCGGCTTGATCGGGCGGAGGACAGGAGTTCGTCAATCTCGAGATCCGACAGATCATCGAGCAGCTTGAAGACAGCATCATGCCTTCCGGCGTTAACGAGAACCGTGCCTTTGCCGCGATGTTCGGCCCACCCGGTCTCGGGATCTGCGTTGCGGGCGATGCCCCTGAGTTCGACGGGGGTCATGTTCCAGATCGCCTCGAGCTTCTCCGCGCGGGTCCTGCTGTCGCTCGCGCCGGTCTCGTGGGCGATGATGGCGGCGCGCATCTTGTCCGGGGATTGCCGGTCCGTGAGGTCGCAAAAACCATGAAAACAGCGTTCGCGGCCGCGGATCCGGATCGCGAAGAATACGCTGGTCACGTTGCCGGCCTTGAACTCCGACATGCCGAACATGCCGGTGCGCATGAAGAGCGGCGGCAGCAAACCGAGCATGAAGTGATATTCTGACGCGGTGATCTGGAACCACTCGCCTGAATAGGGAGTGCCGGAAAGCGGATCGATGCCGGGAGTATCTTTGTGTCGGCTGAGCTGTTGGAACATCTGCTCGCGGGTGGCGACGCCGTCGAGCACCTTCCTGAAGGGTGGATGTGCGGTCATGGGGTTCTCCTGAACGCGGGTCGGCCACGCGCGGCATGAACCGCGTCGTCGCAAGTGCTTGGTGATGTTGTGGCTGTCGACTGGCCGAGCCTGCGGCCGGCGTGTGCACCGGCGATGATGGGGTTTGCAGGATTCAGGCGGCGCGTCGCTCGGAGGAAGGCGAAGCGTCTCGACCAACCCCAGTGATGGCACGCACGGCGGCGGCGAGCGCCGGGATGTCGTCGAGCATGCCGAGCGCGACGAAGTGGTTGGCCCCGCCGATGTAGTCCTTGCGGCCCTTGCAGGTGCGGATCAGGATGCCGTGACCTGAGGACAAACCGAACTGGCCGACCTGGATGTGGGCGCGGTCATGGTGCAGGGTGATTTCACCGGAAACGGCTATGCCCGTGTTGTTTGAGCGCAGGTCAAAAGTTCCCTGCGGCAGGTTTAGTTCGGCGGCGAGTTTCTTCAGCCGTGAACGGGCTGTCGCGTGAAAACGTCTCTTGTGCTGCTCGTCATAGGAGCAGCTTCTGTTCCAGTCGAACATGTCGATCTCCATGAAATTGAACAGGCCCGCGATCGCTCGCGCGATCCGGGCCTGTGGTCGGGTGGGTTAAATGGTGAAACGGTCAGGCGACCGCGCGGCCCTCAATGACGTGGGCGCCGACCTCATCGGCGGAGACCTCTTCGAGATAGGCTCGGCTGTACGAATTGCTGGCGAGCCAGCGTTCGGCCGCCTCGCGATCCTTGGCGAGATAGAGCAGCTCCGGGCTGTCGCCGAGTTCCTGCAGGACGCGGACCATGCCGATCATGGGACGCTCGATGACCTCGAAACGCAGGTCACTCTCGACGGACCAAGTGCGCCTGACCGAGACGACGATGATGCCGCCCTGCCCAAAATCGCCCTCATGCAGGGTGAAATGGGCGGGCGAGCTATAGGTCGCGCGCTCGCCCGGCGGTTCCTTCCTGACCAGGCGACCGACGCCGTTGCGGCTCTCCCAGACGGCGAACTTCTTGGAAAAGCGAGCCGGCGGCTTCGCCGCGCCGTCGCTGTATCGGATAACGCTCCCCAATGGGGCGGATTCGTACACGATATGTGCGGACATGCGGGTTTCTCCATGTCGGAAAACGAAAAAGGGCCCGGCGGGAGTGCCGGGCCCGGTGCGAGCGTGAGGCCGATTATTCAGCGGCCTGGAGGTGGTCCGCCTCGTCGCCGTCGATGGTCACCGGCTCATCGGAGGACGGATCCGCATCGTCGGCGAGGAAGGCCGGCAGCTCGGTGGCATCGCCGTCGAGAGCCGCCTCGTCCGACATATCGCCGGCGACCGCGTCGCCAGCATCGGTAGCCACTTCATTGACCTCAAGACGCAGCGGCTCGGGCAACCAGTTCGACCCTTCGAGAAGACGCGCGGCCTCACGCGCCATGATGTCCTTCTTCATGTGGTCGATCAGCTGCGCGGAGTCTGCGCCACGAGCTTCATGGACTGCCTGTAGAATCCGCGCCTTGGTGAGCCGCCCGAGGAACTCGACCGTAGGCGTCCAGCCGGCGTCGACCATGTCGAACTGGAGGGAACGGCCAAGCACGTCTGCATGCTTGAGCGCCTTCGGTCGCCTGTTCCAGGGTTCGACCACCGCATTGAGGGTCAGCGAGACGCAGTGCGCGAACAGCGGCTTGCGGCTTGCTTCGTCGAGGCCGAGAAGGAAGTTCCACAGGCCATCCGCCTCATCGGGCAGATCGCGATCCCAGGCTTCATGGCGCTCGGCGATCTCCTTCGCCCAGGATGTCTCGGCAAGACCGTCGACCTGGCTGAAGCCGCCGCTCTTCAGGCTGATCTCCAGGCACGTGTCCGGCGCGAAGCGATAGAAGAGCTGCAGGACGAAGGCATGGAGTGCGGCGACGAAGGCGATGTCGACGTCAGCGGCGAGCGCGTTGCGCAGCGCCAGCGTCCGCTGTGCGGTCAGGTCGAAGACGAGCCGATCGGGCAGCGGCTTGATGCCATCGTCCTCGCCGTCGTCACTAGCGCTGTCATTCACCGGCTTGCCGTTGACGACAACACCATCGCCATCATCGTCGCCATTGGATCTGGCTTCATCTCCAGCATCCTGCTCCTCGCCCTCACGGACATCGCCGGTTTCGGTCCGCGGTTCGTCCTCGGACCGCACGAAACCGGCGTCGACCTGGAGCTTGCCGTTCGCGGCAAGGGTAACGAACACACCGGCGATGGCCTTCTGGGCGGGATCGTAGCTTTGAGGACGATCATCGATCGCATCGAGCTCTGCGCCCAGCTGGTCGAGCTTCGCCTCGATCGCTTTGTCGGCATCCTCGGCCTTGGCATAGTCCGCGTCGAGCTTGTCGTATTCGGCCTTGAGCGCGTCGTAGCGTTCGATCTCCTCGGCGCTGAGCTCCTGCGGCTCGGCATAGATGCGCCGCATGCCGGAGGTATGGCCGTAGGGAAAGCTGATCGCCGCCTCGACCCATTTCCAGCCCTCGGCGCGGATCGCCTCGGCATCCACCTTCAGCCTGTCGAAGACAAGCTGCTCGAGGAGTGCCGCATCCTGGAACCAGCCGCCGGAATCCTGCTCGAACAGGTCGCGCAGGATGACGCCGCCTGCAGCCTCATAGGCTTCGGCGCCGACATAGACGGCCCGGCGATCATCGGCCCTGACCGTGGTCTCCGTCAGCAGGCGCCTGATGTAATAGGGTTCCTGCATGTGCGAGCCGACAATCCGTTCCCAGACCTGCTCCTGACGTGCATGATCGTCCGAGATCGAAAACGCCATGATCTGCTCAAGCCGGATTTCGTCCTTCTCGTAGAGACCGAGAAGCCTCGGCGACACCGATGCCAGCCGCAGACGCTGTCTCACTGTCGCCGGTGATACGAAAAAGCGGGCGCCAATCTCGTCCGGATCGAGGCCCTGATCGCTGAGCGTCTTGAAGGCCCGGAACTGGTCGAGCGGGTGCAGGTCGGCGCGCCGCAGGTTTTCAGCAAGCGAGTCCTCTTCGGCCGAGGTCTCCTGCCTGCGGTTGACGATGCAGGGGATCGGCTCGTTCTTGGCCAGGCGCTTTTGCTTGATGAGGATGCCGAGCGCCAGATAGCGACGACCGCCGGCCGGCACCTCAAACGTGCCGGTCTCCTCGCCCTCGCCGTCGAGCATCGGACGGACGTTCAGGCTCTGGATGAGCTTTCGCCGCCCGATGTCCTCGGCCAGCTGCTCGATAGACACGCCGTCCTTGATGCGCCGGACATTCTTCTGCGACAGCCTGAGCTTGTCATAGGGAATGTTCTCCGCGGCGTTCATCGCGATCTTCTGAATGGCGTTCTTTGCCATGGTCAGGTTCTCCATGACGGGCGGCCCGGGGCCTCTCCCCGAACCTCCAAGCCCGTCAGTGCGCCAAGCACAGCCCTCTAACTCTTTGACCAGAAAGGAGAAAAGCCGAGTTGGAAGACTAGCCACCAACATCTCCGGAGGGCGAAAAACCCTCCCCGCCACACGGTGCAGCGTGGGGCGCGAAGCGAACGGGTGAGGCCGACCGGGTGCTTCCGGGGAGCCGTAAATCAGCAGAACCCGTTAAAGCCGGGCGTGAGGGAACTTCCGATCCCGAGAACGGCCCGGCCAGCGAGTCCGCCATGGAGAGGGAAACCGAACCGATGGCCGAAGCCCCGTCAGGAGGTTCCTCACCGACTCGGAAGTGGGTGAGGCAGTCGAAAGACTTGTGGAGTGCCGACGCGCGATTGATGGGTGCGCGTCAGGGATGTCGGGGAAACCCGCCATCAGCGTCCGGGAAAGCCTGCAAGGCCCGGAAGCCGGATTCCACACGGGGTAGAGTCGGCTCCTACAGCGGACGAGGAGCAGCTGGTGGAACTTGGGAACCCGCCCGCGTTGCCGACCCTCACGGGATCGGCTGGCCGAAGCGACCGGCGAACGCGCGAAGCGGGGGCGGAGCCTGCGTAGTAGTCCGAGGACGGGAAAGCCGTCCGCATGGCGAAGGCGGGCAGTGGATACACTTTGTAAGCAGGAGAGGGACAACCATGTCCAACACGGTGAATACCGGGTTCATTCTCGACATGCAGCGCAAGCTGTATCGGTGGAGTGCCGCGGACCCCGACAAGAGGTTTGCGGATCTGTTCAATATCGTATGCGATCGCGGAACGCTGCTTCATGCCTGGCAACGGCTGGCCCGTAACAAGGGTAGCAACACGCCCGGTACGGACGGCGTGACGCGCAAGGCGGTCGAAGGGCGGCCCGATGGTGTCGCAGGCTTTCTGGAAGATATCCGGCAAGACCTGCGGCAGGGAACTTACCGGCCTGAACCTGTCCGGCAGAGGTTAATACCGAAGCCCGGCAAACCGGGAAAGTTCCGACCCTTGGGCATACCCACGCTCAGAGACCGACTGGTCCAGATGGCGCTCAAGCTGGTGCTGGAGCCGATCTTCGAGGCGGACTTCTATCCGACCTCGTATGGCTTCCGTCCCGGCCGGAGCACCCATGATGCACTCGCGAGGGTGCGCCATAAGTTGAACCCGACATCAGCCGGTCCTTCGCGGACCCGGTATGTGATCGAGGGGGATATCAAAGGGTGCTTCGATGCCATCGATCATCACGTGCTGATGGAACGCGTGCGACGCCGCGTCCGGGACCGCAAGGTCCTGGGGCTGGTGCTCGCCTTCCTGAAGGCCGACATCATGATCGAAGGCAGCCTTCGGCACCCGGTGACCGGCACCCCGCAGGGGGGGAATCGTCTCGCCGCTCTTGGCCAACGTCTATCTGACGGCCATCGACGAGAGATACCGGCGTTGGGTTCCCAATCCACGCGACAAGACCCGCGAGCGGGCGCAACAGCGCCTGCAGTCCGACTATTGCCGTGGTCGGCCGGGCTTCTATGTGGTGCGGTACGCGGATGATTTCGTCGTCCTCGTACAGGGAACACAGCAGGAGGCCGAAGAAGAGCGTCTGGCGCTGGCGCAGTTCCTGAAAGAGGAATTGCGCATGGAGTTGTCGATGGAAAGACCAAGATCACCGATGTCCGGGAAGGCTTCGACTTTCTCGGCTATCGGGTCGCGCAGGTCAGGATGCCGTCATCTGACCGGCGTGTCGGCCTGCTCTTCATTCCGAAGGGCAAGTCGCAGTTCCTGCGCGACAAGATCAAGGTCAAGGTGAGGGAAAAGCCAACAGGCCAGACCCTCGCTGAACTCATCGACGACCTCAACCCGGTCATCATCGGCTGGCGCAACTACTACCGCTATGCCACACGGGCATGGAGGGAGTTCAGCAAGCACGATTGGTGGCTGTACCGGCGCATAAAGTACTGGCTCGGGAAGAAACACGGCAAGGCGTCTGGAAGGACACTGCGCCGTATATACACCGAGTCGGGAGCCGGGAAAGGCGGCAGTTGGCGAGTGGGCAGGAAGAAACTCGCCCGGTTCGCCGACACCAAACGCCCGCGATACCCGGACCGAGGCCTTCGCATACCGAACGGATGGAACGACCCGGATGAGCACTTCCGAAAAGGGGATGCCACCTTCTGGGACTCGACCAACGCCCTCGCCACACTGTGAGGGCCACCCGTGGCCGAAGGCCACGCATGGAGAGCCGGATGCTTGGAAACTTGCACGTCCGGTTCGGAGCGGGGGATGAAGAGACCTGCCTCGGAGACGAGGTAAGGCGCTTCATCCCTACTCTACGGAATCTCCCCTCCCCCCTCTGCCTCCATGCCTCACACCAGCGCCGGCCGCCTGCCGCAAAGCTTCGCTGGACTGCGGACGGCAGAGTGACTATATATCTTCCATGAACGTGGAAGGATTATTGTCATGCCAGAGTTTAGTACCGAAGTGCTCACCGCCAATGAGGCGGCGGCGGTAACGCAGGTGCCGCTTAAGCAGGTGCATCGCATCATCGATGCCGGATTGCTACGCGGCCGTGTCGAGACACGCCGCGGCAGCCGCGTCATCATCGGAGCGGGTCTCGTCGGCCTACGCCTCGCCTGGCTGACGGCGGAGACGCTGACGCCTGCCGCGCGGCGGCGGATCGTCGAGCACGCCATTGCCGATGATGCTGCGCCCGTGGTCGCGGACGATCCGCTTAAGGTCGATCTGAAGCCGATCATCGCCGGGGTAAGGACCGGCCTCAGCCGGTTGAGGAAAGCCAAGGCCATGGTGGCGCGCGATCCAGCGGTACTTAGCGGTCAGCCGGCCTTTGTGGGAACACGCGTGCTTGTTCATGACATTGCCGACATGCTCGCCAATGGCGATACGCCCGAGACGATCCGTGCCGCCTATCCGCAACTGACTCTCGACCAGATTGGGCTCGCGGCCGACTATGCGCTCGCCTATCCGCGGCGTGGCCGTCCGCCGGTCAAGCCAGCGTGGCGCAGCACGGCGGCGAAGTCGACACGCACAATCCGTCTCGACGATCTGCCGGCCGTTTCGTGACATTCCTGATCGACGAATGCCTGAGCCCAGAGCTTGCGAAGCTGGCGCGCGAACGGGGTTTTCCCGAGTGAGCCATGTGCGCTGGCTGGGCCTCCGCCAAGGACCATATGGTGACCCGGCGTCGATGACGGCTATGTGCTCGTCACCCACAACACGACCGACTTTCGTGGCCTCTATCGCCGCGAGGAGCTGCATGTCGGGCTGGTCGCCTTCAACACCGCCCTGGCCTGATGAGCCTCGATCTCCAGCACAGGCTCTTTCATCTCGCCCTTTCGGACCTCGGTGGGGAGGAGGCATGAAACGAAGTGCTGGAGATTACGGTGGATGTCGCGCGTACCATCACCATCGAACGGTTCAACCTACCCGACTGACGGACCTCCGAATTCGTTTCCTGCAATCGGGCTGCCAGAAGCCGCCGCTCGCATAACGAAAAAGCCCGCCGCGGGAGGAGGTGCGGCGGGCTTGATTTGGACGACAGCATTCGGGAGGAATAAATGCCGTCCCTGATCGCCAAGGTCGGGAGGAGGTGACCCGGACGAAACTCGATACCGAGGCTACTCCCTTCCGCGCAGCCGAGAAGCATTAATTGTGCATAGCAGCATTGCGATTTTGTGCGGCGCACAACTAGACCTGAGAGATGTGTTTGCCAGACCGGCAGCGCAGGCCGTGTGCTGCGCGCCGCAGCGATGCACATGTTCGGACACTGGCAGCCTCAGCAGCCCAGTGACGTTCATACTCCTCGCGCAGCATTGCGGTATCATGCTGCTAGATCGAGCAGCTTCTTGGCCTTGCCCTCCATCTCCAGGCGAACATCCTGATGCGGCTTGTCGCGCGCTACCCGCGTAATGCCCTGCACGAAGTCGAAAATCGAGGCGGGCGGGTGCCCTTCCTCCGAAAGCACGGCATCGATGATCCTGGTGGTCTCCGCCTTGGAGAATCCGCGCTTGCGCAGGAACCTCTGGCGATCTTCATCGTCGCGAGCGACGATCCGCTCCCGCGAAGCCTTGATGCCATTGACGAACGGCATGGGCGAAGACTCCGCGAACTGGATCAGCGCTGGTTCGGCTTCCAGGGCAAAACGCGAGGCGGCATATTTGGAATGCCGGATGGTGATTTCCTCGAAATTTTCCACGCCCCACAGACAAGGATTCTGGCAAACTGCACGTAGATAGAAGCTAGCGATTCCGAGCGTTCGGGCGCCGACTTCGGAGCTCCAGCAATAAATCCCCCTGAAAAAGACGTCGGGCGAGCCATCGGGCAGCTTGCCGGCTTCGATCGGATTCAGGTCGTCGACGAGGAAGACAAAGACATCACGGTCGGACGCATAGAGCGTTGTCCTGTCGTTGGAGATGTCGACGTTCGGATTGTAGATTCCCGTCGACCAGTCGAGCACGCCAGGCACTTTCCAGCGCGTGTCGCCGCTACCGTTGCCGGCGATCTTCTGCACGGCATCGACCAGTTCTGAGTCAAATATTCTGCCGTAGTCGGGGCCTGTTACCGCCCGCAACTCGAGGCGTCCGTTCTCGATTTCCAAGGTCTTCATCTGCTCGGCGCGTTATCTGAACAATCAACCTGTCTCAGCGGTGCTCTTGGGGCGCTGGATCCCGAGAATTCACCGGATCTTTGCTCAGCAGATCAGCATGAGACAGATTAGATAAGTCACAAGTCGACAACTAGCGGCCGTGGCCGAGAGCAGTCAGACTGCCTTGAGCGACCGGAATGCAGAAGCGGACATTCACCTAATTAGTTTCGATAGACGTCGCAGTTTGGCCCCACCGGACCTTCGCAGGCCTTATTGCATGCCCTCCAGGATCAGGCTGGGACCAAGCCGCGCACCACACGGAACATCATGGGAAATGACCGGGGTCCATCGGGCAAGTCAACCAGATATCCGGCACGAACATGCTGCTCGATCGAACCGCGGGCGTCATCCGAAAGTGCCTTCAACATGGCTGTGACGCTGCCCGGGCCGTCGGTGAACGTAGCCCAATAATCCGCGAAGGACTGATACTCGCAATCCACGACAACGGGAACCTCCGTCACGTCGTCGAGGCCGAGCTTCCGCCACAATGCCGCCTGACCGTTTGGCCAGAATTGCTGTCGCCCCGCCCGCATGGATCTCAGCCTGGCGACGTCCGCATCAAGCAGAGCACCGGTGTTATAGACGAGGTCGAAGGCGGGCATGCCACCAAAGAACTGAGTAACAGCGGACGCGACCACGCCGCCCGGACGGGTCACGCGCTTCATCTCGGCAACTACCTGTTCAATTTCCGGGATAACGTCCAGGGCCAGCGTGGAAACGGCCGCATCGAATACGTTGTTGTCGAACCGCATGTGCCGAACATCGCCGTGTTCATATGCGATATTGGGGTGGGATCGACGAAGGCGGGCTCCTTCCAAGTATCCCTCCGATGCATCAACACCAATCACATGCGCGCCCGCCTCGGCCAGTGCTTTCGTCAACACACCTGTCCCACAGGCTACATCGAGTACGCGACCGCCCGGAGCGACATTGACATGGGCGAGAAATAGGCTTGCCAGATGTTCGCTCCAGCGCCCCATGAAAGCCTCGTAGACGTCGGAATCAGCCCAATTATATCGTAGTTGTGCGGGTTCCATGGCTTGCCATCCTTCCTCAATCACGGATGGACCTTAACACGGTCATGCGAGCCGCGTATCGCCGTCACACCGCACACTGGCCTTCCCGTCGGGGTGCTCCGAGGTCCCGCTTTGGTCGGTTTGACCAGTTCGATCCGCGTAGGTCGAACGGCGGGTAGCCGGCCCGTCACATCCTGTTCTCGGTGCTGGTGCGGAACAGGGTTGAGGGGCCGGCAGCCACAGCCCGAGCCCCTGCCTCGACGGAGAGGGCGAGCGTGGGAGCGCCGACCATGATGGACGGCCCGGGCCAGATCGGTTACGAAGCTGCGCGGCTCTCAGCCAACGCTGTCGTGAGACGGGCGTCGTAGCGGCACAACGCTGGTCGCAGGTGATCGAGCCAGTTCCTCCCGCAGGCCGTCGATCACCGCATCGCGCTCGGCGACCTGCAACGTCAGAACCTGGATGTGCTGCGCAAGCGTGCGGGCCAGCGCCCGCAGCTCGGCCATCTCGGCGCCGCGCACGGCGCGGAGCTCGGCTTCGAGGGCGCGAATGCGCTCCTTGAGGACTCTGGGGGAGGATCTCCGGTGGCGCGCTTCGGCGGCACGGAACTCGGCAAGAAGAGCGCCGGCCCGGTTCGCCGTCGCCCGGCTGACGCCGGCCTCGCGCGCCAGGTTGGCGACGGTCAGCGCCCCGTCGGTGCGGGCGGGGCGACCGTCGAGCAGCCGCTCCACGGCCGCCCTCAGCGCGGCTTCGCTCTTCGGCCCAAGCGCGGTCATGCATCACCGTCCACGAGAGGAGCGATCAGACGGCGCTTGCGCTCATTGTCCTTCAGGATCGCCGTGCGCTGCAGCGGCGACAGGCGTCGGTTGGCCAGCAGCGCCTCGCCCTAGGCGATGGAGGCCTGCCATGGCTCGCGGTGCCGGGCGGTCAGGCAGGCGTTGGGGCACCGGTCGGGGCTGCAGCGCGACAGGGCCGGCGCCGTTCGCTCGTCATCCGGCGCATCTTTGAGGCAGAGCGCGGTCGCCGCGTCGAACAGGCAATCATTGAGGAAGCCGACATGCAAGGTCCGCCCGAGATGGGCGAGCATGGTGCCAGCCGCTTGCGGTCCATGATCCGGCCGGGAAGATCGCCGAGCTCCTGCTGCACCTGGGCGAACTCGCGGCGCAGCCGGAGAGCGCCCGGTCCGGCGGGGCCCTCACGGTCGAGATAGGCCTCGTAATGGGCGACGATATCATCGAGCTGGCCAAGCGCACGCTCGCGCTCGACGGCAAGGCGGAAGTCGGCCCGGGCCGATCCGGCGTAGCCCTCGAACATGGCTAGGCGGCTGGCGCGCCGACCAGGCTGGCGAGTTGGCCAAAGCTCCAATGCGTCGGGGCCACAGAGGCATGCGCATCAGGCAGCATCAGCTTCAGGCGCTCCGGGTCGTCGCGGCTGGCCTCGACGCGGATCAGCTCACTGTCAACGATGCGGGTCTTGCTGCGTTCGGACCGCCGCTTCACCGAATTATGGAGATCGGTGAGAGAAAGGTAGCGCTCGTCCGCCGGCCGGTTGAACCACTCGGAAGAAACGCGACCGACACGTTGGCCACGGCTGACATCCACCTTGTAACCGCCCCGTGGATTCACCGTAGGAGCGAGAACTTGCAACTGGGTCATGGAGCTTTCTCCGCGACGGGCGCCGGAAGCCTCTCTTCCAGCCCTCGACCCGTCACGCGGGCCATCCACCCTCTCCCTCTGCCGTCCGGCAAACGGGCAAACGCCGCGGCCGCACCTCCGCAAGGAATACACGTCAGAGAATCGATTTGACCGCGTGCTTCAAAGCCGGGACGCCGGAAGCGATGGTCCTGCTGTTGGCGGAACCGCACGCGGCAATCGCTACAAGGTCGTCGCCGGAGCGGATCGGCCACGTCGACCAGTGTCACGCGACTGCCGAAACAACAGAAATGCAACAGGTTCGTTGCTATCGGAAGCGGTCGTCATTATGAAACGACTGTTCGACGCCAATCGTTTGATCCGCCAGGAGTATTTCGTGACAGAAGAAACCGAGAGCAATACGGACAAGCTCATCGAACTCACGGCTGATGTAGTCTCAGCCTGTGTTTCAAACAACCCGGTGCCAGTCGGTGAACTACCCGCCCTCATCGGACAGGTCCATGCCGCCCTGAAGGGCACGACCGGCGGTGTGTCGGAAAGACCTGAAGTTCTCAAGCCTGCCGTGCCGATCAACAAGTCAGTGACGCCCGACTACATCATCAACCTGGAGGACGGGAAGAAGTTCAAGTCGCTGAAGCGGCACTTGTCGACCCATTATGGCCTGACTCCGGATGAGTATCGCGCCAAATGGGGCCTGCCGGCGGATTATCCCATGGTTGCGCCGAACTATGCAGCAGCGCGTTCTGCCCTTGCTAAAGCCATGGGCCTCGGCCGCAAGCCGAAGGAGCCCGAAAAGCCAACGCCAGCGAAACGTCCCCGCAAGAATGCCACAGCCTGATTGTAGCCTGATAGGTCGGTTGGGCGCGTTACCGCCTGGCAGCTTTGGGGCCGACGGCGAAATGGCGGCTTTCGGCGTCCGAAGAACGATAGCGGATGTTCAGCGGGTGCGTCGAAGTGGCTATTCACAACCGCGCAAACGGTCTCGCTGATAGCGAGGTGCTGGCGGGACGTTTGGCGTAGTAAGTTTTGCGCTCGCAACCTACACAAATTGGGCGTATCGTGGCATATCGTCGGTTGCTAATACATGAACCGGCGATCGAGAGCGCAAGACTCCCGCATCAGACTAGGCGCGCTAGGTTCCACAACTATTAGGTAGCGTTCACCGGTTCATCTGCCTCTGCCGAAACCCCTTTTGCTCGGTTCCGGCCAGTATTGTCATTTGCCAATCGGAAGAGGAGCGTTCTTGATGCAGATCATCCAAACCCGCCGCCGTTTCCTGGCCGGCGCTGCAATGGTAGGCGCTGCCGGTATCGCTGGTGTTCCAAAGTCACTCCACGCGGAACCTCCACTGGAAACGACCACGGTTCGTCTGCCGCGTCGGGTTGGTGGTTCCTACTGCTGGGCAGGCGCTTACATCGCCGGGGAACTGATGCGTGCAGATGGCTTCACAGACGTTCACTTCGTAGAAGGCGATATGAGCGTCGACCAATCGGAGTGGATCGCACGCGGTGAGACGATTTCTCCGTGAACTTTCCGCCGAATCATATCGCGTCGATCGACGCCGGCGTGCCCATCAAGGTGCTAACCGGGTTGCACTCGGGATGCCTCGAACTGATCGCCAAGGAGAGCATCCGCAGTGTCACGGATCTGCGGGGCAAGAGGGTGGGCGTGGATGGTTTCAATAACTCGCGACACAAGTGGTTGACGCTCATGTCCGCGTATGTCGGGCTCGATCCCGTGAACGATATCCAATGGGTCTTGACTAAGGACGTCAAGCCCACGGAACTCTTCATCCAAGGGAAGATCGACGCATTCCTCGGCACGCCGCCCCAGCCGCAGGAGCTGCGCGCCAAGAAGATCGGGCACACGATCCTCAACAATGCTGTCGACCGCCCATGGTCACAGTATCTCTGCTGCATGATCTCCGCGACGACGGACTACGTGACCAGGTACCCGGTGGCGACCAAGCGGGTCTTGCGATCCATCCTCAAGGCCGCCGACCTCTGCGTGTCGGATCCGGAAAGGGTGGCGCAGCAGATGGTCGATCGCGATTTCGTCCCGTCGCATGACTACGCGCTCCAAACGCTGAAGGTATCCGCTACGACCGCTGGCGGGAATTCGATCCTGAAGACTCCCTGCGGTTCTACACACTGCGCATGCAGGAGACGGGCATGATCAAATCGAGCCCGCAACAGATCATCGCCAACGGAACGGACTGGCACTTCCTCGACGAGTTGAAGCGTGAGCTAAAAACCTGATCCCATCTGTCTCGAGGGGAGACGTAGACATGCAAATCATCCAGAGCCGCAGGCGCTTCCTGGCCGGCCTGACGGCTGCCGGCACCGCAAGCCTCGTCGGCGCTCCAACTCGAGTTCTTGCCGAGCCAGCGCCGGAGACCACACGCATTCGCTTGGCCAAGATCCCTAGCATCTGCGTGGCGCCACAGTATGTTGCAGAGGATCTGCTGCGCGCTGAGGGCTTCACCGAGGTTGCCTATGTCGCCGCAGGCCCCGGTGCGGCCACGGCCTCCGCGGTGGCGAATGGCGAGATCGACTTTAGCCTCAACTTCGTGACAAATTCGATCGTCGCCTTGGACTCCGGTGCGCGGCTCACTCTGCTCGGCGGCATCCATCCCGGTTGCTTCGAGCTGTTTGCCAAGCGCGGGATCGACAGCGTCGTCGATCTGAAAGGCCGGAACGTCGGCGTCCAGGGGCTCGGTTCGGGGCCGCATCTGTTCCTCGCCAGCATCGCGGCCTATGTCGGGCTCGATCCGGCGCGCGACATCAACTGGGTGGTGGACCCGGCGGTCAAGCCCAAGGAGCTGTTCGCGCGGGGCGACATCGATGCGTTCCTGGGCTTTCCGCCGGACCCGCAGGAATTGCGGCGCAACAAGGTCGGGCACGTGATCGTCAACAGCACTGTGGACCGACCTTGGTCACAATATTTCTGCTGCATGCTGTCCGGCAACAGCGATTTTGTGGCCGCGCATCCGGTTGCTACCAAGCGTGTGCTGCGCGCCATCCTCAAGGCTGCGGATCTATGCACCGCTGCGCCGGCCTTGGTTGCCGAGCGCTTGGTGGCGGGCGGGTTCGCCAGCCACTACAATGATGCGTTCGCAGCGATCAGCGAGTTGCCCTACCGGGAATGGCGGGACTACGATTCCACTGATACCGTCCGCTTCTATGCGCTGCGTCTGAAGGAAATCGGTTTGATCGGCTCCACACCCGACAGGATTATCGCGAAAGGTACGGACTGGCGCTTCCTCAACGAACTCAAGCGCGAGCTGAAGACCTAATAGGCGGCGGGAGCGGTCGTTCCACCTCGTTGCCGGCGATGTCTGCATTTTGGGCGGTGGCAAAGGCGTCCGCAACGGCCGACATGAGGCGCATCCAGTCCGATCGCCCTAAGGGTTCAACTGGGGCCGGTGACTGGCAGCTTCGAGTCTTGGAATGCCAGAAGCGGGCCTTAGATGCCCAGCTTGCATGGACGAGCACTGACCTGATGCAGATCTTCATGTCGATCACTCGAACGGAAGCAAGTAAACTCGAACTGGCCATTCGCGACAGCGCAAACAGTCTCCCTGACAGCGAGGCGCTCGCGTTTGGCGGAGTAAGTTTTGCGCTCGCAACCAACGCAAATTGGGCGCCGGCCAAAATCGGAAGACCGGTTCGGGTCATATAGAGACATTCCTTTGCCTGTCACCGGCGACCGCTTCGGGTCGCATCAGGTCGTAGCGCGAACGGCTGGTTTGGAGAAGCGGCAGGAAGGTCAGCAAATGGCGCGCGGAGCGGCCGATGGTGAAGTCCGCTGGTGACCCGACGCCGCCGCCACAGCAAACCTATTGCAGCGATAGGGGCATCAATTCTGAGGAGCAAAGGTGGTCACGTTTTCCGGCCTCAAGTCGTCGATAGTGCTCGCGCGTATCCACAGCCATCCGGCCAGCCAGGCGATCGCTGTCGCAAGAATTACCAGGCCCAGGTCGAGAGCCCACTCCGGCACGAACACACGGAGCGCGATAGGCACCGCGCCAATGAAATAGAGAGCGAGTGGAATGCGCGGCACGGCTCTTCCGACGGCAAGAGAGATTACAAACGCGAGCGTCCCAAACAGAAAAAGAAACGAACTGACGACCAGAACGAGTCCGAGCGGCCCGCCGCGCAGGTCGATGATGGTTGCCAGCGGAAGCTTCGAAAATACGAGATTGATCACCACTTCCACACCTTCCAGACTTGCCAGTGCAATGAAGTTGATGACAAAGGCGATAGTGCCGAACAAGCCCGCGCGCCGGCCAAACGCAAAAAACAAGCCTACGACAAGACCAAGCGCCAATATCTCGGCGAGTGGTGCGAGAATTTGCGTTAGATCGGTGGTCGGGATGAGCGAGCTGCGTTTAGCCGCGTTGACCAGAAGAATAAGCGCGCTTCCCGCTCCAGCGACGGAGGCAAGCCGATAAAGCGTGACGCTGGACACAGCGGCGCTCGACTGAACAGTCGCGAAATTCTCCTTGTGCCGAGGTTCTTCGGCTGAGCTCTGCGACGACGTGAATTGCGGACGGCGGGGTTCGGCGTTTCTGGCGAGCATGTTCGTTTCTCCATCTGGGAATTTGGGAGCCGCGGAGACCGCAGGCCTATTCCTATCCCCGCTGTAATCACTGCTTACATCCTTTTGTCGAAGGTGTAAACAGTGATTACATAATTGCCGAAATCGTGGTACAGACGCGTGATCCAGCTCGACAGAACGAAGGGAAAGAGATGCCAAAAGCCAAGAGGCCTGGCCGCACCAGCTACCATCATGGCAATCTGCGGGATGCGTTGATCGATGCCGCGGTCCACCTTATCGAGGAGGGCGGCCCCGACAATGTGAGCGTACGCGAAGCCGCAAAGCGTGCGGGCGTTTCCGCCGGCGCACCCTTCCGTCATTTCAGCAACAAGACCGCATTGATGACGGCTGTTGCAGAGGAGGCAATGAGCCGGTTCCGCTCGGAGATTACGAATGCAGTCGAGAACGTTGCTACGGGCGACCCGATTGAGCGCTTTGCCGCCGTTGGAATCGCGTATTTGCGCTGGGCAATTCGAAACCCCACCCATTTCCAGATCATCTCGACACGGAGTCTTATTGATTGGGATAGTTCGGAATCGCTGCGTCGCGATAACGATGCTGTGCGTTCGCTGGTAGAAGGATCAATGGCAGAAGCACAGCGACGAAACATGCTCCGGTCAGACGACATAGCAGAGACCCAGATAGCCGCGAGGGCGCTCGTCTACGGGCTCGCACGCATGTACATTGACGGACACTTTGCGCAGTGGGCAGCGGCTGGACGTACTGCGGAGCGGACTGCGCAGAACGTATTAAAGCACTTCGTGACACTCATTGGCAAATGATGGGCCAAATATGATGCGCTTGGCCGTGGTCCCATTGCTCCCTCAACACTAGCTGTGATTTTGGTGGGATCCTTCCAAGCAGTCATTGCCAATGGGGAATAAGCGCCTCTGAGAAATGTCGGGAGATGGCACGGAGCCGACCAAGAGGTTTTGTTTCCGAACGAAGGATCACTTCATCGAGCGAGTTATCCCATAGACCGGTATTCAACACCCTTGAACCAAACAATCACGACTGTAACTAACAAAGCAACGCGGTCGAATCTTCACCCCCTCGAGGCCCTGTCCCCGACAAGACCAAGTGAAATAGGGAGTCAATCAGGCAGTCTCAAAGAGCAAACTGCTCAAATTCCTACCTCAGCTACCTTCGTTCAACATTTCTAATAGCCATCGATTTCCTTCGACCAACTCGAGCCTAAAGTTGCGATATGCTGCTGGCGCTGTCTCTGCAGACACTAAAATTGCATTTCTATCGTTGCCGAAAGGATAGAGGCTTGCATATCCGCCGTTTGGCATAGATAGGAAAAAGAGGTCATGTTCAGCTGTAACGTCTGAACCTTGTTAGAGCTCAATTACTGCGCCTGTTTCAATGAAATTTCCAGAAATAATTCCGCATATCATCCTCATTTCCTTTCTATGGCACCCATTTATGCAAGGCAAGTAACTGAAACTCACAATATCGGTGACTGGAGGTGAAATGTTGGAATCCGCGCTTCATGGGTCGAAATCTCCCTTAAGCGTAGTATGCCATTTGCGTGCAGCGGGTCGCCTCCGAACTCCCGTGCTCGCGGCAAAAATCTACGGATTTCCGACTGGTACTAATCTACAACCCAATGATCTGTCCCTGCTAAACCGGCTCTTTTCCGCCGGAATGGCGGTCTAGAGCATTCTCTGGATCACGCTAGGCCAGCCGGCAGGCTCTGATATTCAGACGATGTTCGACGCGCTCAACACGTGATGCCGTTTTTCGCGGAGCTCGAACCGGAGTGTGAGGGTGAAATAGCTCGGTTTTGGATACCACCTCATGTATCCGAATGATGGACGTGACTTCTTACGGGCTCTCCGAGAAGAGCTAGATCCAATTGTCGGATGCCGATTAGGTGCGTGGAGGCTCACTTGCCTTGCCAAGGCGACGGGAGCTTTAGCGACACTAGCGATAGGTTACGTCGCCTTACTAAACTGCTCCGGCTCCTCCATGATCTTCGCCTATTTTATTTTTGCTCTCTTATCCGCCCTAGTTGGATTCAATGGTTGGCACGATGCCAACTACAACACGCTGTCGCAGCACCAACCAGGACAATCCCTGCCAGGCCGAACCTGAGGACTGGAACGAAGGCATCCGATCGCAATGGTGCGGAAGGCCCGAATGATGAGGCAGACAATGGCACTCGACTATCCTTGGAAGACTGCAACGGCGTGCTGATCCCGCCGACGACCGGCGACAAGGAGAGCAAGGAACCGCCCGACACGGTGACCACACCGGTGATTCCTCCTGGGCTCCGTGCCGAAACAGGCGCCGGATTAGCCTTCGCGCTGGACGGCAGTGGCGCGCGCCTACGTGTTCCAGGAGTTGTCCAGGACGATTCAACGCACCGGCAAGCGCAGAGTGCTGCGCCTTCCAGCCGGCGATCCAGCTCATTGCCTCTCGTAGCCCGTCATCTCCAGATAGCCCTTGCCCGTGTGGGTGCCTATCACCCGGACCGGACCTTCCCAGTAGGGGATGCTGAGACCCATCCATGCCTGAGAGTTGAGCGCGCCGACGGTGACGTCGAGCGCACGGTCGGGCAAGACGAGACGCCAGCGCGTAGGAATCTTGCGCCCCTCCACCCGGCTCGTCTCCAGCGGAATCATGACAAGCTTGCCGTTGCCGTAGGGCGTTGGCTCACCGTCCGCCGCGATCCAGGAGGCCGAGGTGAATCCGCCGCCAGCAGCATCGCGCAGGCGAAAACCCATCAGTTTCTCGCCTGTGTCGAAGGAGAGCGAGAACCAGTCCCAACCAGTCTGTTCCTCCGCCAGCGGCTGCGAGGACCATTCACGATCGAGCCACGCCCTGCCGCGCACGGGAACCTCGCCTTCCGGCAGCGTGATCGTACCTTCGACGGCGAAGAAGGGCTGGGAATAGTAGTAGCTCGCCTGCCCCTTCGCCGACTTCACCGAGTAGCCTCGGTCGCCGTGGAGAACGAGCGGGCCTTCGGCATGCATTGCGATGTCGTAGGCGAAGTCCTTTCCGGTCGCCGTGAGACGCAGGCTGTCGAAGGTGTCGCCCGCCATCTGCCAGTCGTCGATCCAGGCCGCGAAAGGCTCGGCGGTCACACCCGCCTGGCCCGTGCCGCCGCGCGCGAAACGCTCCGTGGCGCGGTGGGTCGTGGCGCTGGTGACGGCGGCATGGCCGAACCACACCTGCGGGCTCTCCCATCCCTCGGCCTCGCCGGGCGCAAGCGCCGAGCGGAACAGCGTCCATTGCAGGCCGTAGTCCGCACCGTCGGGCCCGGTGAGGTTCGCGGTCAGGTACCACCACTCGATCCGGTAGTCCGGATGGGCTCCGTGATCCCGCGGAAACTCGAACCGCTTGCCCGGTTCCGGGACGGCGAAACCTTCAGTGTCCGTGCCGAGCCCGGCAAAGCCCTGAGCGAAGGCATTGCCGACGCTCAGCAGCAGGAAAATGAGAGCCCTAGCGTTCATTGGCGAATATCCTCAACAGCGCGGCCGGCTCCATGCGCGAAAGCCGCCAGGCCGGCCAGAGCGCAGCGAGCAGCGCGGCGGCGAGCGCGAAGAGCATCAGGCGGGCGTATTCGGTAGGAAACAGGTATATCGGCAGACGCCAGCCGAACGCCTCGACATTGACGATGGCAAGCAGCACCCAGGCCAGCGCCAGGCCCAGTGGCAAGGCCAACAATGCGGTGATCGCGGCGAGCAGGACGGTACGCAGGATCTCCAGCCCTGCGAGCCGGCGTTGGGTCGTCCCCATCGCCCAGACGGGCGCCATCTGCGGCAGCCGCATCGCCGCCAGGGTGAGCAGGCTCATCAGGATGGCGAATGCAGCGACCGCCAGCGTCAGCACGTTCAGCGCCCCGGTCACGGAGAAGGTGCGCTCGAACACCGACAGCGAAAACGCCTTGAGCGCCGCCTGGTCGATGATGCGCGCGACTGGGACGTCGAACGCTTCCGTGAGCGCCCGGCGCAGGCCCTGAGGATCGCCGGTGCGCACGCCGTAGCGGCTCGGCTCGATGCCAGGGAAAGTCTGGCGGAACAGCGCCTCGCCGACGATGGCCTGGCCGATGGGATTTCCGTAATCGCCGAAGACGCCCGCGACCGGAAGCGACAGGCCGGGACCCAGCGCGAGCATCTCGCCGACGCGCAAGCCAGCGCGACGGGAAAGCTGCTCGTTGACGATAACCGCCCTACCCTCTTCGACCTCGTCCCAGACGGCGGGCACCGCGTCGAGGAACCGCCAGTTCTCGCGGTAGGTATAGCCGATCCGCGCCCCGAAAATCTCCGCCGGCAGGCCGGCGAGCGTCGCATCGGCCGACATGATCGGCAGCACGGCGTCGGCGCGCGCCTCGAGGAAGCGCTCCAGGCCGGCCCGGTCCGCGACCGCTTCCGCATCGACGTAGAGCTCGGCCGACAGGCGCTGGTCCAGAAAGCCGACGAAGGTCAGGCGGAAGCTGGAGACCATGGTGGAAACGCCGACATTCGCGGCCACGGCGAGCAGCAGCGCCATCAACGCGAGCCCCAGGCCAGGCAGTTGCTGGCGCGTGTCGGCCCAGAACCATTGCGCCATGGCGCTGTGGGCTTGTCCTTCGCTAAGGCGCAGGATCGCGGCGAGACAGGACGGCAGCGCAAGGGCTGCGCCAAGCAGCAGGCAGGCGAGCAGCGCGAAGCCGGCGGCCAGTCCACCTCCGGTGACGGCCAGCACGCCCGCTGCCGCGAGCAGCACGAGCGCGGCTGCGGCCTGCAGGTTCTGCGTCCGCCTCGAGGCCAGCGCCCAGGCGCGCCCGCCGGCGCTCGCAAGCACCGGCATCCGCGCCAGTCGCCATAGGGCGCTCGCGGCGGCAAGCAGTGCGCCGCCGAGCGCCATAGCCATTCCCGAGAGCCACCATGCCGGGCGGATCTGCAGCGTGCCGGCAACGTCGGCGCCATAGAGGCCCCGTATCGTCGCGGCCACGTCCGGCAGCAAAAGTGCTGCAATGAAATAGCCGAGCGCGATGCCGAGCGCGCCTGCAAGCGTCGCCAGCACGACAAGCTCCAGTACCATCAGGACGATCAGGCGGCGGAGCGGCACGCCGAGCGCGCGCAGGGTGCGAACCATGCCGCGCCGCTGCTCGAAAGCAAGGCCGATCGCGCCGTGGACGATGAAGATGCCGACCGCGAAACTGAGAAAGCCGAAGGCCGTGAGGTTGAGGTGGAAGCTGTCGGTGAGCCGGCCGACATTGGTCGCGCCGTCCGCGCGCTGGAGCACGAGGTCCGGCGATATCTCGGCCAACGGCCGTTGCCGCAGCGGCTGCTCCGGCAGGACGATCAAGCGGCTGATGCGCCCGACACGGCCGAGCAGCTTCTGGGCGACGCCGATGTCGGCGAGTACGGTGCCCGGCGCAACCGCCTGATCGGCGAGAACCGGGTTGGGTATGTTCGCCGCAAGGAGCGCCGCCGTCTCCGGGTCGGCTACCAGCGTGTTTGCGCGCAGAAAGCGATTGAGGTCTGTACGCGTCAACACCGCACTCGCAGCCGAGCCCGGAGGCGCGGTCAGCGGATCGGCCCCGACGAGCCTCACAGAGATGTTGCCGAGGCGCAGCCTTCCCTCCACCACCGGGCTGACGAGCCAGCCGGCGCGGCGCAGCGCGACGAAAATCTCCTGCGCCATTGAATCCCCCTCGCGCGGCATCAGCTGGTCGAACCGGCCCTCGGCCAGCGTGGCGGCAGCCGCGTCGTAGCTTGCGCGCGCCTCGGCGTTGATCGCCTGCACACCCGACCAGAGGGCCGTCGCCAGCGCGAGGCCGAGCACCAGCGTCAGCAATTGGAGCCGGCTGCGTCGCCAGTGCGAAGCCAGTGCCGAGAAGACAGCGCCGGTCATGCGAGGCGGCCCTGGCTGAGATGCGCCCGGCGCCCGAGACGTGCTGCAAGACGCGGGGAGTGCGTGACCATCAGGAGCGCCGCGCCGGTCTCCGCCACAAGCGCAAGGAACTGCTCCATCACCTCGTCCGCCGTCGCCTCGTCGAGGTTGCCTGTCGGCTCGTCCGCGAGGATCAGCTTCGGCCGCGCGGCGAGCGCGCGGGCGATCGCCACGCGCTGCTGCTGGCCGCCGGACAGCTGCTCGGGGTATTTCCGCAGATGCGGTTGCAGGCCCAGCGCACTGGCCAGCCGCGAAAGCTCCGTCGAGTCCGGCGCGCCGTTCAGACGCGCCTGGAAGGCGATGTTGGCGGCGACGTCCAGGGAGGGGATGAGGTTGAACTGCTGGAAGATGATGCCGACCGCGCTTCGCCTGAGCCGCGCGCGATCACTGTCGTCGAGCGCGGTGACTTCCTGCCCGTCGAGAACGACGCGCCCGCCGGCGGCGGCATCCAGACCCGCCACGAGGTGCAGCAGCGTGCTCTTGCCCGAGCCGGATTCGCCGGTCAGCGCCAGCGTCTCGCCGGCGTCGAGCAAGAGCGTCACACCGTGCAGGACGGAGACCGGGCCTTCCGGGCCGGGATAGGATTTCCGCAGGTCTTCGATCGAAAGCAGCATGCACCACAGCTACAGTCTGTGGCGAAAAGGAAAAGCGCTGCAGTTGAGAATTCCGAAGAGGAAGCGCGGCTGCCTTGCAAGACCGCAGCCGGATGCAAGCGGGAATCCGATAATTGTTGCATAGAACCAACGAACCAACCGCGGGTGGGTTGCCCTCTCGACGGCACCAGACGGCGGGGTGGTAGGGCTGGTTCTGGCCAGGCTCTCAGACAAACTGCCCCCTCTGTGCCGACACGCCAGCACCGATCAGCCAGTGGGCAGCGGCAGCTGCAGGTCATAGGGGCGCGGAAAGCCATACGAGGAGGCATCGAGCGTCCCGGGGAGCGGCAAGTCCCGGCTGAGCACGGCCCAGCCGGATCGCCCATTTACCGACCCAAACGGCGCAGGACCAGTCCGGCAAGAGCCGTCCCCACCACCGAGAACGGCAGCCATCCCTGCGGATCGCTCATGGTGTGCAGCGTCAGGCCGCTGAAAAGAAGCCATAGGAGCGGGATAGGAAGCAACAGCGCCATGAGCCTGCCACTCGCCGCGAGCAGGATGCCAAGCGTTGCGATCGCCGTTGGATCCGGCGCGATGCCGAAGGCTTCCGCGCCAGTCCATGGCCGCCCGAAGAGCGGCGCCTAGGCGAAAAGGCCGATCACCGCGAGCAGCAGCCCCAGCTGCCCGGCGATGTCTTTCCGATCGAAAGCAAGTCCGCCCACTGTGCCCAGGAACCCCAACAGCAGCGCTTGCAGGCCGAAGGCCGGCGCGACATAGGCGACAGCCCAGTTGATGCTCGCATAGCGGCTCCACAGGAACGACCAGCCGACGAAGGCCCAGAGCACGGCCAGGATGAAGGCGATCCAGAGGGCGTGGTTCTGCAGCCGCCGGAGCACCAGCAGGACGATCGCGAGGCCGGCGGCGAGCGTTGCTAGATGCAACGGCCAGAACGCGACATTGTGCAGCTCAAACATGCGCCGGTAGACGCGCGGCGAAAAGAGCAGGAAATCTCCCAGCCGGTAGGTCCACCATTCCGACATTCAGAGATCCCAAACGTAGGCCGCCATCCGCTCGCACAGCGCCGTGTCCGGGAGGGGACCGGCCGCGGCCGCCAGGTTCTCGCGCACATGGTCGACACGTGTGGTGGCGGGGATGGCGACGGTGACGGCCGAGTGCGCGAGGATGAACTTCAGGATGAACTGTGCCCAGGTCCCAGCACCAATATCGGCCGCCCAATCCGGCAACGGCTCGCCTTCCAGCCTGCCCGTCAGCGCGCCTTGCCGGAACGGCCGGTTGACGATCACCGCCATGCCGCGCTCGGCCGCCAGTGGCAGCAACCGCTCCTCCGCCTCGCGGTCGACGATGTTGTAGGTGAGCTGCACGAAGTCGAGCGGATGCTGCCGCATGATATCTTCGAACAGATCATGCCGGCGGCCTTCGGAGGTCGTGATGCCGACATAGCGGATTTGCCCGTCCGCCTTCATGGCGAACAGTGTTTCGAGATGCGCTTCCCAGGCGACGAGGTTGTGGACCTGCACGAGATCGAAGCGCGGCACTTCCCACAAGCGCCGTAACTCCTCAATCTGTGCCGGTCCGCTTCCGGCCGACGAGGTCCAGACCTTCTCGGCCGAAATCAGCGTTTCGGGCCGACCGAGTTTCTCCAGCCCGTAACCGGTCACCGGCTGCGAGGAGCCGTACATGGGCGAGGAATCGATCATTCGCCCGCCCGCCTCGAAGAAGGCGGCGATCACGTCGACGCATTCATCGCGAAGCACCGGGTCGTCGCCAACGTTGAAAGTGATCCAGGTGCCAAGCCCGACCGCCGGAATCGCCTCGCCGGTGGAAGGGATGGTGCGCATCAGCGGGGCAGGCGTGGCGGCGAGCGTCTTTCCCGGCCAGGCGAAGGCCATCGGGGAGCCGACGGCCACCTTAACGAATGTCCTGCGGGTGATGTTCATCCAACGGTCGTCACTGAACTCCGACCTCCGCGGATAGTCGGGAAAGATAGTCTTCGCGGGTTCTACCGCGCGGAAGGCTGGGGAGACCGTGCCGGTCGAGCGTCAGCGATCCCTTGTGCCGCGCCAGGGGCAGCGCCCCAAGCAACTGGCTCAGTTTTGTCGGCAGTCAGAGAAGAACTTCTAACTTATGCTTAATGTATCGGATTGAAGGTTGAATATCTGGCCCAGCACACCCATGTTTCGCGAGGGGACGGGGCGATATTTCCTATTGCCAGACCGTAAGACCAACGACCAACGAAGAGTCGATCGATGCGGGATGACGTAAAGGGATTTGTTGCCAGTTTTCTTGCGGAAATCGAGGCAGGTAACGCAGCGATCTTTGCTGGGGCCGGACTGTCGGCTCCTGCCGGATTTGTGGATTGGGCTAACCTGGTCCGACCGCTAGCCGAAGAACTCCATCTCGACGTTGACAAAGAGTCCGATCTCGTCGCGGTGGCGCAATTTCATGTAAACGCGAACCACCAGAATCGGCACGCTCTTCACACGGCTATCGTCAACGCCTTCTCGGCAAATAACCCGCCCACCGCCAATCACAGATTGCTAGCGCGGCTTCCCATCACGACCTACTGGACAACCAACTACGACAAGCTGATCGAGACTGCGCTTAAAGACGCAGGCAAGATTGTGGATGTCAAATGGGCCGTACCGCAGTTGGCGAACACACAGCCCCGCCGCGACGCCATCGTTTACAAGATGCATGGCGATGTTGACCGGCCAGATGAAGCGGTCGCCACGCGCGATGATTACGAGCGTTACGCGAGTGACCGTGGAGCGTTCATCAACGCGCTGGCTGGTGATCTTGTGTCGAAATCATTCTTGTTCGTCGGATTCAGTTTTACGGACCCGAACCTTGAACAGGTGCTGGCTCGGGTGCGGATCACGTTCAAAACTAACCAGCGCCGTCACTACGCCATCTTTCGGAACCGGACCCGCCGCACGGATGAAAGCGAGGCTGAGTTTGAATATGGAAAAATTCGCCAAGAGCTCGTGCTCGAAGACCTGAAGCGTTTTAACATTCGTCCCTTGCTGGTCGACGAATATAGCGAGATTACCGACATCTTGGCCGAGATTGAACGGCAATACCGTAGCCGGACGATCTTCGTCTCGTCGAGCGCGAGTGACTTCGCGCCGTGGGGTGAACCGGTGGTGACAAGCTTTATGCGGACTTTGGGTTCGGCCTTGATCTCTGCCAAGCTTCGCGTTGCGACAGGCATGGGCCTTGGCGTCGGCAATGCCCTGTTCACGGGCGCACTTGAAGCGATTTACGCAGACCGCCACGGGCATATCGAGGATCGAATGCTGATGCGGCCCTTTCCGCAATACATCGCCGATGAGGCGAAACGGACGGAAGTTTGGGAAGCCTACCGCCAAGACATAATATCGTCAGCGGGCATCGCATTGTTCCTGTTTGGCAACAAGAAGGTTGGCGATGATACCGTCGTCGCCGACGGCATGATCCGCGAGTTCGAAATCGCCCGACAACATGGCGTGACCTGTATTCCCATAGGTGCAACCGGCTATGCCGCCGCTGAGTTAGCCGACCGTTCGATTGGTGACGGTGCTGACGGAGACGCAGCTCTGCTCGATGCGCTGAAGGAATTGCGCGAGCCGCGTGAGAATCTCAATGAACTGATCGACCCAATCCTAAAACTCGCGGCCGCTGCTCGAAAAATAAGGTAACCCGATGCACAAAGTCTTTATCAGCTATCATCACGCCAACGACCAGTGGGCCAAGCACCAATTACAACAATGGGCCAACCAATATGGTCTGTTCATCGACGTATCTGTTGATACGAACGACGTTAACGACAATCTTCCCACCGAAAGCATCCGTCGGATCATCCGAGATTATTATCTCAGGGATTCAAGCCTTACCATCGTCTTGGTTGGCACGGAAACCAGAGGAAGAAAGCATGTCGATTGGGAAATATACTCCAGCATGTATGATGGAGCGGTCAATAAGCAGTCCGGCGTCCTTGTTGTCCAGCTTCCGTCCACCAATCCCACATATTGGACGGCGGCGCACGAAGTTGAGAAGGCCACGGTCTATCCTGATTGCACCTCGTGGAGCACCATCAGCGACCGGGCGGAATATGAACGGCGCTACCCATACCTTCCTGCCCGCATCATCGATAACTTACTGGCCCCAAAGGCAAAGGTTTCCGTGACCACGTGGGATCGCATCGCCGGAAATTTGAACAATCTCGTGACGATGATTGATACTGCCTACGACGATCGAACGCTCTGCGAATATGACCTGTCACGGCCGATGCGCTCAAACAATGCACCAGCATTCATTTAAGTGGAGGTTTGAAGTTCTGTCAGCAGCATGGTCCTGCCGAGCAGCGCGACCGAGAATATCGTCGTCAGATAATGTAGGGGGAATTAGTGTCCACATTCACGGAAAGCCGCATACGACAGCGCGCCCAGCGAAAGGTTGGAATCTCGAGAACGGCGAAAGCCGTTCTCAAGGAGGAAGTCGCAACAGCAAAAACCAAGACTAGCTTCGACATTTTTCTCAGTCATTCGACTTCTGACGCCGAGATCATTCTGGGCGTGAAAGGCGTTCTGGAGGACTATGGCAAAACAGTCTACGTCGACTGGCTGGAAGATCCGCAATTGGACAGAGCCAATGTCACCGCTGCAAACGCGGAAGTCATTCGGATGCGGATGCGCCAGTGCAAGTCACTCGTCTACGTGCATACTGCAAATTCCGGATCCTCCAAATGGATGCCTTGGGAACTGGGCTATTTTGACGGCTTCAACGGCGCCGTGGCGGTACTCCCCGTGACGCAAAATCATCAGACAAGCTATGACGGTCAAGAATACCTCGGCATCTATCCATATTTGGACGAAGCTCCGGCTGAGGGGAGCACAACCAATGAAATGTGGATTAACAAGAGTTCAACATCTCAGCGGTGGGCCACTTGGGTCAGCGATCCCAGAGCATTCCGTAAGGCGAGCTGATCGGTTCGAACCCCTGCGCCGCATTCGGCAGGAGCCAATGTCCGCCTGATGGACGTTGGCATTGGTTGCCTTCGGCCTCGATCTCCCCGGAGGACATCAGTGAGCGCTATGGAGGGAATAGCGTAAACGTAGTTCTCCGTTTCGTTTCGGCCCGCGGGGCGAGATTCGAACGCACGTGGCTGGCCGGACGCGTACGGTATGTCTGCTTCCTGCCCTCGCTTTCCAGAAGCGGCCAGTCTGCCAGCGGCCCCCCAAAGCCGGCAGGCGGCAACGCGCCTGATATCGCACTTTGAAATCAACTCTGCCGCTTCCTGTTAGCCGAAGTTGCAAGCGGCCCCGCCAACAATCGTGGTTGCGCCTTTTAGGGCATCGTGGTTCAGACCGCTGGCGGATTAAAACTCAAGTTGGCTTTGCGATCGGCTCATCGCTGCCGACAATCGGTGACCTATATAAAGGGGCATGTCCACGCGCCGAAAAATCAATGCAATAGCGAAGCTGATTGGAGAGTGGCCTTTAACCCCGGCTGCAACGTTTGGATCGTCCGTCAGAGCGAGGGGTATTTTTCTCGAAATACGCGCCCGCCTTCCAACGGAGTTCAGGAAATTGCTCAATATCGAGTCCCGCGTGCTTACCCTGCGCCTGTCTGAGGGCGCCGAGAATGATGTGCAGGTGGTATTCGGGATCGTATCCAAAGCACTGCAGAATATCGAAGACCTGCCCGTAATCCCCCGTGAAATCGAGGACATTTTGACGATCTCGACGGCCGAACGGCACCGCTGGCTGAAAGATGGTCGTTTGCAGAGCGCCGGGACCAAAACGGTGAAACTCCGCGGGCGGGCAAGGAACATCACTTTTCACGTTTTCGACCCGCAGCACGTGGAGGATGTGCTTGACCGCGACCTCGTTACGGTCTGGCGCGAACAGGACGCAGCGACGGCTGCAGAGAATAGGCGGCGAGCCGCGGGGAAAGCCGCTATGAAACGTGCTCAAAGAAGCGGTCGCGGAACTGCAGCTTCAGCAAGCCATGGCCCCGATGAGAACTCGCACTCCAGTTTGCGCGGCTGGGAAGATTTTGAGAAGGACGGACTCCTGCGCTGATAGGCCGGGCGCACAAGCAGTTTAAGACGTTTGCCTGCGCCGTGCGAGATGCGCAAGGAGGGCCGCCAAACGCATCGCGTTCAGGACCCGCTTCGCAGGGACACCGCCCTTGCGCGCCATCTCGACACCCCAATGCATGTGGTCGAGCTCGCGGATCGAATGAGCGTCCGGATTGATGCTGAAGATGCAGCCCTGATCGAGTGCCTTTTGATGCCAGCGCCAGTCGAGGTCGAGCCGCCACGGATGAGCGTTGATTTCGACAGCGACGCCGTGTTTCGCACACGCTTTGAGGACTTTGTCGACGTCGAGATCATAACCGGGCCGGCGCAACAGCTGGCGGCCGGTCATGTGCCCGATGATTGTCGTCCGAGGATTTCCGACCGCCTCGATGATACGCTCCGTCTGTTCCTTCTTTGGCAACTTGAAGCGGCTGTGCACGCTCGCGACGACGAAATCGAACTGCTCCAGGATATGATCCGGGTAATCGAGCGAGCCATCCGCCAGGATGTCCGCCTCGATGCCTTTCAGTATGCGAAATTTTCCATTGTATGCCTTGTTCAGCCGGTCAGCTTCGCGGTGCTGTTCAGCAATCTCCTGCAGCGAAAGACCGCCTGCGTAGTGAGCGGACTGCGAATGATCGGCGACACCATAGTATTCGAAACCGCGCCTACGCGTGGCTTCAGCCATTGCCTCAAGCGTTTCGGTGCCATCGGATGCGGTCGTGTGAGAATGCAGGATGCCATGCAGATCTTCATCCCGAATGAGGGTGGGTAGCTTCTGCTTTGCCGCTCGCTCAATCTCGTCCCTGCCTTCGCGCAATTCAGGCTCGATAAACTGCAAGTCTAGCGCTTGGTAGATTTCTTCTTCTGTCGCTGACGCGATCAGCTTTCTCCCGCGATGAAGCCCGTCGGCGTTTAGAGTGAATCCCTTGTCGGCCGCGAACGTCTTCAGTTGCTCAAGGTGGTCTGCCGAACCGGTTGCATCGAGCAGGCTCGCGCCAAAGTGCTTCCTGTCCGTGACAACAAGCCTGAGGGCCATATCCTCGATTCCAGTCGACTTTCTGGCCTGCGCTACCAGGGCGAAGTCGGAAACGAGCTCGCAACCGCGTCGGAAGTCACCTGCAATTTCCACGCGCGAAAACTCTGGATGCTGTTGCTTTACCGATATGACCGCATGGTGGAGAAGAGCGGCGGCCTTGTGCAGGTGAAGTTGCGTTTCGCCGCTTCGCACGATGGCCAGGTTCTGCAGCAGCTTTGTCTGAAGCGCGGCGCCGAGGCCTTTGACTGGGCGGATGCGGTCTTCTCTCGCTGCGGCCTCGAGCTCCGCCAGCGAGTTCACGCCGAGCGCCTGATGAAGCTTCAGTATCTTATCGGGACGAAGCCCGGGTATGGCAAACAGCTCCATCACGCCCGCTGGAACATCCTCGCGCAGCTTCTCAAGGCTTGGGTGCGTGCCGGTTTGGTAAAGCTTGGTCACGATGTCTGCGATCGCGTCACCGATCCCCGGGATCTTGGTGAGGGCGCCGGCGGCGATGATCCGATCAAGCGGCTGCGACAGCGCCATCAGACTGTCTGCCGCGCGCAAGTATGCCTTTGTGCGATAGGGATTGTCGCCGCGCATAGACGCCCGTTGCGCGTATTCCCTTAAAAGACTGGCGACGGTCCTAGGATCGATTTTTGCCATGGCTTCAGCCAAACGAGACCGATCTCCGCAGGTTCCAATGAGGCAAGGCCGTGAGCGCCGCGTTGCCCTTTGAATCCCGGCTTTACTGCCTCTTCCCGCGTCGGACGCTACAGATTGGGCAAGGATTGGTCAGCGCGACCCCATCCAGCCAGAGTTTTGGAGACTGCGCGTTTCTTTAATTCAGGAGCATCGCCCACGTGGAAATGAGAGGGCGCGTCTATTGTCTTCATCTCCGCCCACGTGATCGGTGCCGCGACAGGAGCGCCCGGACGTGATCTCGCGCTGTAAGGCATGATCGCGGTCGCCCCGCGCTGATTGCGTAGATAGTCCACAAAGATGCGACCCTTGCGGCGCGCCTTTGACAACACGGCCGTGAAATGGGCCGGATCGCTCCGGGCGACCGCCTGCGCCAGGCGAGACGCGAAGTCCTTCACCTGTGGCCACTCGGCGCCAGGGGTGAGCGGCGCGATGACGTGCACTCCTTTGCCTCCCGTCAGCATCGGGAAAGTCGTAAGTCCCAGCGATTTAAGGATAGCGCGGAACTGAAAGGCAGCGGCGCGGACGGCCTCAAAATCGAGGCCTTCATCGGGGTCGAGGTCGAACACGAGGCGGTCGGCCTTTTCGACATCCTCGATCCGAGCCCCCCATCCATGCAGCTCGATCGTTCCCATCTGGACGCAAGTCATCAGTCCGTCGGCATCGTCGACATAGAGATATGGTTCCTCGTGCCCGTCTTTCTCTGTGATGCCGACGTGGTGGACTTTGTCGCCAAAGCTGCCGGCGTCGTGTTTCTGGAAGAAGCACTTCTTCGCGCGGCCCTGTGGGCATCGAACCAGACTGATCGGCCGGCTGCCAACCCAAGGAAGCATGATCGCTGCGACCGCTGCGTAATGGTCGGCAAGCTGTCCCTTGGTGATGTTGGACTCCGGATAGATGACGCGGTCACGGTTACTTATCGCGATGGCGGTTGTCGCAGACGCGGCGAGATCGGCTGCATGACGTTCCGTCTCGAGCACGACCGCCTCCGGCTTCTTGTCTTCACGGAGACCAAGATAGATCGGATGTCGTAACGTCCCTTCATTTGTCATTTCGGTGAAGGCAATCTCAGCGACCAGTTTCGGACGAAGCCAGTGTGCGCCGCGCACTTCGGCGCGTGGTGCGTCGACGGTGGCGGCCTTCTGCTCAAGCGGCGCCATGATCTTCAAGAGACGAAGAAGTTCAGCGGTATCGAAGCCGGTGCCGACTTTCCCGGCGTAACGCAGCTTGCCGCGGTCATGAACGCCAAGGATCAAGGACCGAAACGCGCGGACCTTGTCGGACGGCGTCCAGCCGACAATCACAAATTCCTGCCGCCTGATGCATTTGATCTTCAGCCAGCTTGCGCCGCGGGCCGCCACATAACTCGAATCCGCGAGCTTTGAGATGACGCCCTCAAGGCCGGCAGCGCAGAAGCGATCGAGCAGCTCTTCTCCGCGGCCGAGGATATGGTCGGAGTAACGAAGGACCGGATTTTTCGCAGGCAAGATCGCCTCCAGCTTCGCCTTGCGCTCAACAAGAGGAAGCCTTGTCAGATCTTCGCCGTCGAGCTGCAGCAGATCGAACGCATAAAAGTCGATAGTCGCCGGGGCACCCTTCAATGCATTCTGAAGCGCCTGGAAGTTAGATCTTCCTTCCACATCGACAACCACGGCCTCGCCGTCAATCAGGGCTGAGCGCACCTTGAGCTTGCGAGCCTCGGAGAGGATCGAGGGAAAACGGCTAGACCAGTCCAGACCAGATCGTGTGTACGCTCGCGCCTCGCCACCGCCGACGGCAACGAGAATACGATAGCCGTCGTATTTCATCTCATGGATCCAACGATCGCCGGCAGGGACCGTGTCCACGAGCGTTGCGAGCTGGACCGGCCGGAAAGCGGGCGGCGCTAAAGTGACCTCGTCACGAGCGGGCGACTTCGCTTGACTAGCGCTCGACGCATTGATTGCCTTACGCGACGTTGGCTTGACCACTCTGACCTAAACCATACTCAGAGACGAAACAGCGTTATCCGCCGTCCAACGCGCGACTACTTCTTTAGTTTCGCTGCCGGCCGTGTTGAGCTTTTCGCGATCATTGCCGACCCGCTTGATTAGCGCCTCGGCCTGAGGCCGTGCTTCCTGCCTCCGGCCCTTCCATTCCCGATTTTCGCGCACAGCTCACAGGCAATAATCAAGAGCAGGAACGGGCCCTCAAATGCCGCCACAGCGTATCCGGTTTCTGCCATCGGCTTTCGAAGCCTGACATTCCGGTTCCGGTCCCCTGTGGGTACGGTTTTGATCTTCTCGTCGAACCCCATGTTTCGATTGATGATTACTGGACGTGCCCCATTGACGCCAAGTACCTCGCCCAGAGCAGCTCCGATGCCAGTTTAAGAAACGCTCGGGCGCGCCCACGAGCGCGATGGACTGACGCAAGTTCTCCAGCCAGCGGTAGCTCTCCTTCGTCTCGATCGGCACGCGCGTGGGATTGATGTGCCGCTTGAGCGCGAGCGTTCCCTTGAATTTCATTCGGGTCCAGAACTTCACTGCCGTCAGACCGAGGGGCGCGCTGCATGGTCAGAGTTCTGAACGCTCAGCCCGCCTGCACGACCAGATGGAACTCACCTTCGAGGAACTCGAGAGCACCGCGACGGAAGACGAGATCGCCGCCGAACAGGCCGCGGCCCGGACCACCGAGGTGGCGCCTTACATGCGCAAGCGACCGGCGCGCCAGCCATTTCCCGAGCATCTGCCGCGCGAACGCGTGGTCGAGCCGGCGCCGGCCGCTTTGCTGCGGCGGTCATCGGCTGCGCAGGCTGGGTGACCGAGACGCTGGAGGTGGTGCCGCGGCAATGGAAGGTGATCCAGCACGTGCGGGAGAAGTTCACCTGCCGCGACTGCGAGACGATCAGCCAGGCTCCGGCGCCCTTCCACGCCACCCCGCGCGGCTGGGCCGGTCCCGGCCTGCTGGCGATGATCCTGTTCGAGAAGTTCGGCCAGCATCAGCCGCTTAACCGCCAGGCCGAACGCTATGCCCGCGAAGGCGTGCCGCTCAGCCTGTCGACGCTCGCCGACCAGGTTGGCGGGGCCCGCCGACGATGTGGGTAATCGAAAGCTTCACCGGATGGGTACCCTTCTCACGAACCCTTTTCGAAAACACGCGATGAAGACCGAGTGCGCGTGATTCAGCTTCGCCCCTCGCAACGTGATCGGGAGGGCCGACATGCATTTGCCAAAGAAAGTTTGGGGGGACAGGTTTCCACGCAACTTTTGATCCATAGGCATCGAGGCCGTGGCGGCAAGCATCCTCTTGCCGAGTGCGATCAGTTCCTCGCGGCGGCGCTGGCGCTTGGTGAAGCTCTGCCGGCCCCTTTCAGCCTCGCTGGCGTCCGCCTTGGCCATCCGGGACGTCCTTTGCCGTCAGCGAGCTCTCCCGGAGGCGCCGGAGGTGCACGTAAAGGATACCAGCTAGCGCATGCCCGTGATGAACGCGGCCGCGCAGCTCATTGACGATCGCCATGTATGCGCCGAGCGGGATCGCGTCGAAAAGCTCGAGCACGGCGGCCATGCCCTGCTCCACTGGGTCCGGACAGGCCAGCAGCAAGTCAGAGAGGGCCGTCAGGCTGCTTTCTTCGATGAGCGCGTGGTTGGCCGCGGCCCTCATCCTCCTGCTATCGTCAAGCGCGCCCTTGCCGGGGGCGGCGCTTTGCGGTTCATAGCGGCCGAAATGAAAATCGGCGGATCGGGTCTCATTACGATCGTGCCGCGCGAGTGGCTGGAGACGAACGCTTAGCTGCCAATGCGCGAAATCGACGAAAACGGACGGAGGCGCGTAGACGCGTCCTCCGCGATCGTGGAATTACCTGAATCGCCAAGCTGGGCCCCAACCTGCAAGGCCGGCGCCGTCAAGCGTTCTTATTCCACGCCCCCAGAGGCGCCGGCCGCCTTCAGAAGGAAGGCAGCGGAGTTTGGGTTATGGCCGAGCCCGGCACGCGAACTCATTCCTCCCTGAATGCCCGTTGGATTTGATCTGCCAGAGGTTTTACGAGGTAAG